>DASSBE010000038.1:0-19225 GCA_035699065.1 Nocardioidaceae bacterium | reverse complement strand
GTCGGCGTCGTAGTACGCCAGCGGGTCGCTGTCGTCGAACACCGGCATCGCCTTCTGCGACGGGACGTCGAGCGTCGTCGTCTCGTAGCCCGCAGCGTTGTCCGCGTCGATCTCGCGGTGCAGAGAGATCGGGTCGGTGCGTTCGAGACCGAAGGTGGCGTCGAACGCCTGGATCCGGTTCCGGGCGACCGTACCGTCGGACCATGTCAGCGCGTTGGCGCGGGCGTCGATCGGCAGCACCTCGCCACCACCGGGGTGCTGGCTGGTGTTGTTGTCGGTGTACTGGGTGTTCCAGTACCACACGAGCAGGCCGTTCTGGTACGGGAACCGCTCAACCTTGTCCGGTGCCGTCTTGGCGAACCCGAAGTTGTACGGACCCTCGGCCAGGGTGGTGTCGTAGCCGAGGTACTGCCGGTTCTCGGCGATGTAGTAGTTGTCGTACTCGTTGTTCGTCTCGCCGTTCTCGGCGATGACGAACTTGTCCATCGTCCAGCCCTCGGCGCCGTTCTCGGCACCTTCGGCCAGAGCGTCACCGACCGTGATCTGGTCGACCAGCAGACCCTTGCCGTGCACGGCCGCGTCGTTGACCATCCTGAACCGGATCTGAGCCTCCTGGCCGGCGTACTGCGTCAGGTCAGCGGTCAGGTCGACCCACTTGTTGCGGCTGGAGCCGGTGATCCCGTGGCCGTCGTTGGCGTCGTTCTCGTTCGTCTCGGTCGACAGGTTCGTCACCAGCGGCGTGAACTCGCCGCCCCCGACCGAGATCTCCGCGTAGGCGTAGTCCCAGTCCTTCTCGATGGAGTAGTTGACCTTCGCGGCCAGCGAGCCGTCCGCCGGGACCGTGAGCGACGGGCTGGTCAGGGTAGCGGTACGTGCGTCACCGGCGCCGGAGTAGAAGAAGTCGGTGCCCTCAGGAGCGGTGCCGATGTTCTCGATCACCTGCTTCTTGGGGAGGACCGTGATCACCGCCTGGGACTTCTTCGTGGCGTGGTACGACGGGCCGAGCTTGTGCGTCGAGGTCGTGCCTGCCCGGGCCACGTCGTAGTCCAGCCAACCGAGCTGGAACTTCTCCCACGGACCCATGTGGTTCGGGGTGGTGCCGATGGCGTCCCCGCCGTGGTTCAGCCAGGAGCCGGAGCTCATCAAGGTCCAGAACGCGGTGCTGTTCTCGCCACCCTGGGTGTCGTAGAAGTCTGGCAGCCCGAGGTCGTGGCCGAACTCGTGCGCGAACACGCCGAGACCGCCGTTCTCCGGCTCGGTGGTGTAGTCGCGGATCCAGTAGCCGGTGTTGCCGATCTCGATACCGCCGAACTTGGCGTCCGAAGGACCATCCTCGTCGACACCACCTTGGTTGGCGGCCCAGCGGTGCGACCAGATCGCCGTTGCGGGTGCCCCGGCCTCCTCACCCTCACCGGCGTGGATCGCCTGGAAGTGGTCGATGTAGCCGTCCGGCTCGTCGAAGTCACCGTCTCCGTCGTGGTCGTAGCGGTCCCAGACGTCGAACTTGGCGAGGTAGGCGGCCGGGTCCTTGCCCTGCGCTGTGTACGACTCCAGCCACGCCTCAGCGCTGTCGTCGATGAACCGGGTCATGTCCTCGTTGGACTCGGTGTAGCCGTAGCTGGCCTCGTTCCAGGGGACCTGCACCCAGTCGCTAACGTCACCGTTGACGGTGTAGCGGCCGCTGGACATCTCTTCGTAGACGCCCTTGAACGACTCATTGTTCTGCTCGGGCATGCCGTTGAAGAACATGTCGAGGTAGTGCTGACGGTCGAAGTCCTTCTTCCAGTACGTGGTGTTGTCGTCCGCGCCCGGTTCGTCGATCTGGTTGTGCATCGGGCCGGCCTCGGACGCGGGGAAGATGTCCACGTCCTCCTCGTCCGGGTCGACGTCGGTGCCGGTCCGCGGGTCGATCTTGTCGCCGAACTCGACGAGGAACGAGAGGATCTCGCCCTGTCCCTCCTGGCCGTACTCGACCCATTGGCCGGGAGCGACGCGGACGGCGTTGGAACCGCCGCGGTTCTGGACCTTGCGATCGCCGTTGAGCACCATTTCGGCGGCCGTCTTCTTCAGCGCACGGCGCTTGGTCTCGAGCTTGTCGGGACGGTCGTCCGCCTTGTGGGCGGTTGAGCCGTTCCTGCTGTCGTCTGGCTGGGCGGGTGGCGCTGCGGCCGCCGGGCCCTGGAGTGCGGCGGCGGCCAGCAACGTGATGGTTGCCGTTCCGCCGATGACGCCATACCTGCGTCGATTCACGGAGATCCTCCTGGGGGACTGTGGAGAAACAGGAAGCACGCCTGGAAATCACCCATACGTGCGGATGTCGGACGTTTGTGGCGTCGCGACGCCGGTATCCCATCCACTCAAGACCTCGATGTAAAGACCCTCGAGCGAGATCGTTACCTGGCGCGGCGTCGCTGAGCGTGAACTCGGCGGTGCAGGATTGTGCATTGCACAGTCGTGCAGTGCTGTCACCCGATCGGGTGACGGGGTCAGAGGTCGATGTTGTCGGCGAGTGACGGGTGGGTCCGCGCCAGCTGCGGCCGGATGCCCTCACGAAGCGCGCCCAGCCCGGACGGGGTGGCGGTCAACGCGGACAGGAACTGCTCAGCGCCGATGCGGAGCAGCTGTGAGTCGGTGGTGGTGGTGACGGTGGCGGTCCGTGGGATCGCCTCGATCAGGCCGATCTCGCCGAACGAGTCCCCGTTGTGCAGCGTGCGTAGGAAGACCGGCTCCTCGCCGGCTTCACCGGTCGACGTAGAACGCGTCCGCCGGCTGGCCCTGCACCACGACGCGGGTCCCGACGGGCACATCGATCTCGCTCGCGCTCGCTGCCAGCTCCTCGAGTGCGCGCTGGGGGGCTCCTCGGAAGATGCCGAGCTCCGACATCGCCGCGAGGCGTGGAGCCATCGCCGCCGTGGCGCTGCCCGAGAGCCGGTCGAGGCCGCGCAGGGTCGGGTAGCAGGCCAGGGTGAGGCAGACCGTGACCCCGCCGACCACGACCAGGCTGGCCCGCAGGCCGGCCACGTGGATCACGACAGGTGCGACCAGGGCGCCCAGCACCATCGCGCCGACACAGATGCCGTCCACCGCCCCGAAGATGCGGCCACGCGTCTGCGGGCTGGAGGCGCGCGTGATGGCGACCTCGCCCACCACGTCGGACACGACCATCGCGAAACCGGTCACCACGCCGATCAGGAGCGCGAGCCACAGCATCGACGTACCCGCCCACAGCAGCGCGCCGCCGCAGAAGACGACACCGCTGATGACCATCGGCAGCGCCACTTTCGACCGCGCCGCCAGACGGTTGCTGACACTGGCCGCCAGCACGCCACCGAGACCTGCGGCGCCGAGCAGGTAGCCGTAGCCGTCGGCGCCCTGGCCAAGGCGTTCCTCGGTGTAGAGGACGAGCTGCACCGTGCCCGCGCCGTACGTGAACGCTCCGAAGCACGTCATGGCGGTCATCACCGAGACGTACTGCGTCGTGCGCATCGCCACGAGCCCCTCGGCCAGCAACGCGATCGCGGACGGAGGCCTCTCGCCATCGCTGCCGCCGACACCGCGGCTGCGGACGCTGATCATGGTCACGACAGCCGACCAGACGAAAGTGCCGGCGTTGAGACCGAACGCGAGCTCGGGGGAGCCGGTGGCAAGGATCAGTGCGCCGATGGCCGGCCCCACCACGACACCGATGTCCTGGACGACGTGCAGCAGCGCGTTCGCGGGAGCCAGCCGGCTCTCGCCGACGATGTCGGGCAGCGTGGCCAGGGCCGCGGGCCGGTTCGGCGTGCCCGCCGCGGTGGCGACGAAGGCGAGCGCGATCACCAGCTGTGCCGGGAGGTCGACCACCACGGCGACGGTCATGCCGCCATCAGGCCGGCCCGGGGCAGATCCGTGACGAACATGACGCGGACCCGGTCGAAGCGGTCGGCGATGACACCGCCGATGGGCGCGAAGAGCACGTAGGGGACGAGGCGGCCGACGGTCGCGATGCCGACCCACGTAGCCGATCCGGTGGCCTCGAAGACGTAGACCAGGAGCGCCACGTTGTAGAGCCAGTCGCCCATCTGCGAGGCACTCGACCCGATAACGAGCCGGCGGAAGTCCGGCATCGCCCACGCAGCCCGATAGCTCGTCTCGTCGTGCCCGGCGCTGGGCTTCGCGGTAGCCGTCATCGTGATCCCACTGTCATTGGACTCTGCAGCCAGTGTGGTCCTGGCCGCCGGCAGCGGGCAGGAATCGCGGACCTTTTCCAGGCCAGGTCCGGCGGTGGCGTGGATCAGGTCAGGGCCGGATCAGGCCGGAATCGGTGGCGCTGGCCACCGCGGAGGTGCGCGAGTCGACCCCGAGCTTGGTGTAGATGTGCACCAGATGGGACTTCACCGTGGCCTGGCTGAGGAACAGCCGCTTGCTGATGTCGGCGTTGGACAAGCCGTCAGCCACCAGCCGCAGCACGTCGAGCTCACGGGCGGTCAGCGACTGCTGCGGGGTGCGCATGCGCTGCATCAGCCGGTTCGCGATGGCCGGAGCGAGCGCCGTCTGCCCCGCGGCGGCGGAGCGCACCGCGTCGGCCAGCTCGTCGGGGGAGGCGTCCTTGAGCAGGTAGCCGGTGGCGCCGGCCTCGATCGCGGCCAGGATGTCGGCCTCCGTCTCGTAGGTGGTCAGCACCAGCACCCGGGGAGGTGAGGGCAGCGCGGTCAGCCGTGCGGTGGCCGCGGCGCCGGCCATCCGCCCGTGGAACTGCAGATCCATGAGTACGACGTCGACCTGGTGCTCCTGCACGAGTCGCACCGCGTCGTCGGCGGTGTCGGTCTCCGCGACCACCGTGAAGTCGTCCTGCAGCTCGAGCACCGCCCGCAGTCCCGCCCGGACAACGGGGTGGTCGTCGGCCACGAGCACCCTGACCGCCGTACTCATCGGCCGGTCTCCGCCCCGAGCGGGAAGGTGACCGCCACCGCCGTACCCGACTCTGGAGACGACTCGACGGTGAACCGGCCGCCGAGCTGCTCGGTCCGAGCCCGCATCGCGGGCAGCCCGAAGCCGTGGCCGTCGGCCGGCGTGCTCAACGTCGCCGGATCGAAGCCCCGCCCGTCGTCGACGATGTCGAGAGCGATCTCGGGCCCCATGTAGCTCAGGGTCAGCGCGACCCGCCCGGCGCCGGAGTGGACGAGCGCGTTGGACACCCCGGCCTGGGCGATCCTGAGCAGCGCCACGTCGTAGGCGGTCGGCACCGTCGAGGGGTCGCCGCTGACCTCGAAGGTCATCACCGGACCGTCACCGTGGGTTGTCTTGTCCACCAGCCGGCGCAGCGCGGCGGGGAGGGAGGCGTCGGCCAGGTCTGAGGGGGACAGTGCGCGCACGAAACGGCGAGCCTCGTCCAGGTTGTCCCGGGCGACCTCACGTGCCCGTTCGATGTGGGCCGCGGCTGCGGTGGGATCGCTCGTGAGTACGCCGTCGGCGGCGCCGAGCAGCAGGTGGATGCTGCTCAGTCCCTGGGTGAGGGTGTCGTGGATCTCCTGGGCGAGGCGCTCGCGCTCCTCCAGCACGCCGCGGCGGGTGCTCTCCCGGTCGACCGCACGCAGACCGAGCACGGTGCCGAGCGCGACGAGGGCACCGAGCGACGGCCCGATCACGGTCCCGGCGCTCAGCACGTGCTGGTGCCAGCCGAAACCGAGGACCGCGGCGACCGTCAGAGCGGCCACGGCCGGCACGGCCAGGCGGTCGCCGAGCAGATGCGCGGTGAGGAAGAACAGCGGAAAGGCGAGCCAGACACCCTCCGGGGTGAGCACCATCAGGACCAGCCACGCGGCCACGAGGGCGCCGAGCCAGAGGAGGGCGTACGGGCGGACGCGGCGGACCTGCGGCAGCAGGCCGACCAGGTAGACCGCCGCCAGCACCGCCGACGTGGTGAGGATCGCCGCCCGTTCCGGCTGCCCCGCGTCGAGTGCCCCGAGGACCACGATGCCGAGGAGGAACGCCATCAGCAGATGGAGGCCGATCTGGATCGACTGCCAGGCGGAGGCCAACGAATGAGGGGTCACGGTGTCCCCAGGATAGGGGGCAGTCGGCCGCGGTCCATCAACCGAAAGTTGGACCTGCGGATGCACCGATCGGCCCCAGCATTACCACCGCAGCACCGATGCCCCGCGGCTTGCCACAGCGCAGGCTGGAAGCACTGAAAGATCGAGTGCTGCAAAGGAGCTGGAGCTGGTGTTCGTCGGATGGCGTGAGGTGCGTTTCGCCCGGGGAAGGTTCGCCCTGATGGGCGGAGTGATCGTGCTGATCACGATGCTGGTCGGACTGTTGTCGGGACTGACCGAGGGACTGGGCAAGGAGAGCACGTCTGCGGTCACCGGCTTGTCGGCGGACCATCTGGTCTTCTCCGCGGGCGCGAATACGTTCGAGAGCTCCTCGGTGAGCGAGCAGGACGGGCGCCGCTGGGCCGGACAACCCGGTGTCGTGGTCGCCGAGCCGATCGGGATCTCACCCGCCCGCGCCACCTCGGGCGGGCAGACCGCCGCGGTGACGCTGTTCGGGATCGTGCCGGGCGGCCAGGTGTCCGGGCTCAAGACCGAGGTGGCCCCCGGCGAGGTGGTGCTCTCCGAGGCGGCCGCGGAAGAGCTGTCAGTCACCGCCGGTGGAGCGATCTCCCTCGGTCGAGGTCACTTCGAAGTCCGGTCGGTCGAGGGCGAGGCGTCGTTCAGCCACACCCCGGTGGTCTGGACGGACGTCCGAGACTGGCGCCGGCTCGCCTCGGCCGGTCCCGGCGAGGCGACCGTGCTGGCGTTGCGTACCGACGGCTCGTGGCAGCCGGGAGAGGGCACGCCCGGCCAGGCCCGCAGCATCTCCGAGTCGTTGTCGGCGATCGGGTCCTACACCGCAGAGAACGGCTCGCTGCAGCTGATCCGTGGGTTCCTGTTCGCGATCTCGGCCGTGGTCGTCGGCGCCTTCTTCACGGTGTGGACGATCCAGCGCAGCGGCGACGTCGCGGTGCTCAAGGCACTCGGCGCCTCCGACGGCTACCTGCTCCGTGACGCACTGGGGCAGGCACTGGTCCTGCTCGTCGGGGGCACCGTGCTCGGCAGCACCCTGGCGACCGTCACCGGTGCGCTCGCGCAGGGAACCGTCCCGTTCGTGCTGGACCCGGCCACCATCGGCCTGCCGGTGCTCGGGATGGTCCTGCTCGGTCTCGCCGGGGCCGCCCTGTCCATTGCCCGCATCACGTCGGTCGACCCACTGACCGCGTTAGGAAGTGCGCGATGAGCCTGACCCTCGAGAACATCACCCTCACCTACCCGGACGGCGGCGGGCGGCTCACCGCACTCGAGGACGTGAGCCTGCGCGTGCAGCCCGGTGAGCTGGCCGCCGTGGTGGGCCCGTCCGGATCCGGGAAGTCGAGCCTGCTCGCGGTCGCGGCGACACTGATCGCGCCGGACGTCGGTCGGGTCGTCCTCGACGGGGTGGACACCGGAGGCCTCGGTGCGGCTGCCCTCGCCCGGCTGCGCCGGGAGCGGATCGGAATCGTGTTCCAGCAGCCGAACCTGCTGGCCGCGTTGAGCGTGCTCGACCAGCTGCAAGTGATGACACACCTCTCCGGTGGTTCGCTGCCCGGATCGCGGGCAAGAGCCCTGGACCTGCTCAGGTCGGTCGGGATGGCGGAGCTCGCCGACCGCAAGCCGCACCAGCTCTCCGGCGGGCAGCGGCAACGGGTCAACATCGCCCGTGCGTTGATGAACGAGCCCTCGGTCCTGCTCGTCGACGAGCCGACCAGCGCGCTGGACCACGAGCGGGGTGCGGAGATCGTCGACCTCGTCGTCACGATCACGCGGCGGCACGCGGCGGCCACGGTGCTGGTCACCCACGACACCGCACACCTGGCGGCGGCCGACCGGGTGCTCGAGTGTCGCGACGGGCGGCTGCTCGCCGGCGCGGCTCGGTGAGGGTCGGTGAGGACCCGGTCGTTGCCGTGCCGGACCGGGGAACCCACTAGGTTCGTGGTGTCTTCCCCCCGTGTCCGGAGGTCCCTGGCCGATGTCCCCCGACGTGCAGCGCGACGCCGTGCGAGCGCGTAACGCGGTCGCGGTCGTGTTCGGGCTGAACGGGTTCGCGTTCGCCAGCTGGGTGTCCCGGATCCCGGAGTCCCGCGCCAACCTCGACCTCACCCCGGGACAGCTCGGCACGCTGCTGCTGGCTCTCTCGGTCGGGTCGCTGGTTGCGCTCCCGTCGGCCGGCCTGTGGGTGCACCGTCTCGGGGCCGCACGAGTGGTGGCGGCGGCCGCCGTCCTCGACGCGGTGGGTCTGGCCGTGACCGGGGTCGGCGCCGGCGGCGTCCACCAGGCCTGGCTCACCGGAGTCGGGCTCCTCCTGCTCGGCTTCGGCTCAGGGGTGTGGGACGTCGCGATGAACGTCGAGGGCGCCGCGGTGGAGCACCGGATCGGGCGCACGATCATGCCGCGGTTCCATGCCGCGTTCAGCCTCGGCACGGTGGCCGGCGCCGCGGTCGGAGCAGCCGCCGCGGGACTCGGTCTGCCGATCCCGGTGCACCTCGGGGTCGCCGCCGCGGTCGTGGGTCTGGTGCCGCTGTTCGTCGTACCGTCGTTCCTCGCGGCGGGCACGGAGCGGGACGCGGAGACCGCCGCTCCGCGGAACCCGTTGCGCGCGTGGGTCGAGCCGCGCACGCTGACCATCGGGCTGATGGTGCTCGCGCTCGCGCTGACCGAGGGTGTGGCCAACGACTGGCTGGCCGTGGCGCTGGTGGACGGGTACGACGTGCCGGCGTGGCTGGGGGCGAGCGGTTTCGCGCTGTTCGTGTCCGCGATGACCCTCGGCCGTGTCAGCGGCACGGTCGTGCTGGACCGGTTCGGCCGGGTGCCCGTGCTCTGGGCGACGATGGCGCTCGCTGCGGCCGGAGTGCTCGTCGTGGTGTTCGGTCAGGCGCTCCCGGTCGTCGCGGTCGGCGTCGTGATGTGGGGTCTCGGAGCCTCGCTCGGGTTCCCGGTCGGGATGAGCGCCGCCGCCGACGACCCGGAGCACGCTGCGGCGCGGGTCAGTGTGGTCTCCACCATCGGGTACACCGCGTTCCTGGCCGGGCCGCCGGTGCTCGGCTACCTCGGCGACCACGTCGGCGTGCTGCACGCGCTGCTGCTCGTGGCCGTGCTCCTGGTGCCCTCGGCGCTCGCGGTCCCCGCCGCACGCCCCACCGTGCGCGGGGGACGCGATGCGGCACCGGACCCGGAGGCAGGTTAGGCTGCCCTTAGTTCCGTCGTCCAGGCGCCGCCGAGCGCTGCTGAAGGAGATACCCGTGCGCCGACCTTCCCTCGTCGCAGCCGTAGCCGCCCTCGCCGCAACTCTGTCCGGTTGCGGGTTCATGGGCATCGGCGACGAGCCCGCCGACCTGCAGGTCTACTCGGCCCGCCACTACGACCTCGAAGAGGCGTTCGTGGAGTTCCAGGAGGAGACCGGGATGAGCGTGGACTTCATCTACGGCGGCGACGCGGAGCTGCTCGAGCGGCTCAAGGCCGAGGGCGACGACACGCCGGCCGACATCTACATGACCGTCGACGCCGGAAACCTCTGGAACGCGGCGGACCAGGGCGAGCTCGCCAGCCTCGACTCGCCGGTTCTCGACGAGGCGATCCCGGCCGAATACAAGGACCCGCAGAACCGGTGGTTCGGGCTCGCGCTCCGTGCCCGCACGGTGATCTACAACCCCGATGCGGTGGACCCGTCCGAGTTCGACACCGAGAACACCTACGCGGACCTCGCCGACCCGAAGTGGAAGGGCCGGCTGTGCATGCGCGACGAGACCGAGTCCTACACGCAGTCTCTGGTCGCCGGCCTGATCGACCAGTACGGACGTGACAAGACGCTGGACATCGTCAAAGGCTGGGTCGCCAACGACGTCGAGATCATGACCAACGACATCCTCCTGATCGAGGCCGTCGACTCCGGAGCCTGCGACGTCGCGCTGGTGAACCACTACTACCTCGCCCGCGAGCTCGCCGACAAGCCGGACCTGAACGTGAAGCTGTTCTGGGCGAGCCAGGACGGGGCCGGCACGCACGTGAACATCTCCGGAGCCGGCGTGGTGAAGTCCTCCGACGCCCCGAAGAAGGCACAGCAGCTCATCGAGTGGCTGGCCGCCGAGGGCCAGAACGACTTCGTCGACGGCAACCACGAGTACCCGGTCAACCCCGACGTCGAGCCCGAGCCGCTGATCGCCGACTTCGGGACCTTCAAGCCGATGCCGATCAACGCCGAGGCCTATGGCCACCTCAACGCGGAGGCCACCGACCTGCTGGCCGAGGCCGGCTACAGGTGACCCAACCCGCGGTCCTCGAGCCGAGGACGCGCCGTACCTCCCGGCCACGTCGGGCGGCCGCAGCCGGTCGCCCGACGTGGTCGTTGCTGATCGTGCTGATCGCGCTGCTGGTCGCCACCCCGGTGCTGGCGGTGCTCCTCGACGGGGTGCGTCAGTCCGCGACGCCGAACCTGCCGCGGGGGCTCGGTTCGATGGTGCTGACCACGATCGGGCTGATGCTCGGCGTGGGGGCCGGCACCCTGGTCGTCGGGGGTGGCCTCGCCTGGTTGGTGACCGCCTACCGGTTCCCGCTGCGCAACGTGCTGGTCTGGTTGCTGGTGCTGCCGCTGGCGATGCCGGCGTACATCCTCGGTTTCGTGTTCCTGTCCACCTTCGACGTCTCAGGCCCGGTGCAGACCGCGCTGCGCGCGGTGCTGGGCGACGACGCGTGGAGCCCGGACGTCACCTCGCTCCCCGGCGCGATCCTGGTGATGACCCTGACGCTGTACCCCTACGTCTACCTGCTGGCCCGGGCAGCGCTCGTCGAGCAGGCACCCGGCACCTACGACGCCGCACGCACCCTCGGCGCTAGCCGCGGCCGGGCCTTCCGGCGGGTGCTGCTGCCGTTGGCCCGGCCATCGCTCGCGGCCGGTCTGGCGCTGGTGATGATGGAGACCCTGACCGACTTCGCCACCGTGCAGTACTTCAACGTCAAGACCGTCTCGGTCGGCGTGTACCTGGTCTGGAAGGGCACCTTCAACTTCCACGCCGCGACTCAGCTCTCGGTCCTGGTGCTGCTGTTCGCGGTCGCGGTGCTCGCGGGGGAACGGTTGATGCGCGGCCGCGCCCGCTACCACCAGAGGAGCGGCCGCGGGCAGGGCCTGCAGGCGGAGCGACTGCACGGGTGGCGGGGCTGGGGGGCCACCGTGCTGTGTGTCGCCGCGTTGTCCGCCGGCTTCGTCGTACCGGTCCTCCAGCTGCTGGCCTGGGCAGTCGGGGACGCGATCGAGGACCCGGCCGGGCTGGCGGACCCACGGTTCGCGGAGTACCTCGCCAACAGCCTGGTGGTCGCTCTCATCGTCGCGGTCGTCTGCGTCCTGCTCTCGGTCGCGATGGGGCACGGACTGCGGCTCGGCGGCGGCCGGCTGGTGCGCACCGCCGCGCAGCTGACCACCTTCGGCTACGCGGTGCCCGGTGCGGTCGTCGGGATCGGGGTGCTGCTGGCGTTCGCCGCCCTCGACACCGCGCTCGAGTCGCTCGGCGTTCCCGGTGGCACCGGGCTGCTCGCCACCGGGTCGGTGATCGGGATCCTCTACGCGTACCTGGTGCGGTTCCTGGCGCCGGCGTACCAGGCCGTCGACGCCAGCTTCAGCAAGGTGTCGCCGACGATGACGCTGTCCGCCATGAGCCTGGGCGCCACCCCACGGCGGATCCTGCGCCGGGTGCACATGCCGCTGGTGCGCCCCGGGATCGCGGTCGCCCTCGTGCTGGTCATGATCGACGCGGTCAAGGAGCTGCCGATAGTGCTGCTGCTGCGGCCGTTCGGGTTCACTACCGTGTCCGTGTGGGTCTACGAGCTTGCCAACGAGAACTTCTGGCAGAAGGCGGCGCTGCCGGCGCTGGTGATCGTCGCGGTCGCGATCGTGCCGGTGTTCTTCCTGTTCCGCCAGGTGCGGCTCGTCGACACACACCGGAAGGTGGGCTGACGTGGCCGGAGTCGAGCTGATGACGGCGCTTCCCGCGACGCCGACGGGCGCGACACCGGCGCTCCGGCTGGAGCAGGTGAGCAAGAGGTACGGCGACGTGGTCGCTGCTCGTGCGCTGGACCTGGAGGTCGCACCGGGTGAGCTGGTCACTCTGATCGGACCCTCCGGGTGCGGGAAGTCGACCGCACTGCGTCTGGTCGCCGGCCTCGAACGGCCCGACGAGGGCACCATCAGCATCACCGGCGAGGTGGTAGCGAACCGTCGGCAGTGGCAGCCGCCCGAGCGCCGACGGGTCGGTCTGGTCTTCCAGGACCATGCCTTGTTCCCCCACCTGAGCGTGGCGAACAACATCGCGTTCGGGCTCGACAAGCTTCCGCGCGGTGAGCGCCGCGCCCGGGTCGGCGAGGTCCTCGACATGGTGCGGCTCGGGCATCTTGCGTCGCGCTACCCGCACGAGCTCTCCGGCGGCGAGCAGCAACGGGTGGCGCTGGCCCGTGCCCTTGCCCCGAAGCCGGCCGTGATCCTGCTCGACGAGCCGTTCTCCAGCCTGGACGAGAACCTGCGCGCGCAGGTGCGCGCCGACACCGTCGCGGTGCTGCGCGAGACCGGCACCACGGCGATGCTGGTCACCCACGACCAGACCGAGGCGCTGGCCGTCGGCGACCGGGTGGTGGTCATCCGTGACGGTGTGATCGAGCAGGTCGACACCCCGCAGGTCGTCTTCGAGTCTCCGGCCACCCGCTTCGCGGCGGCGTTCATGGGCGAGGCGGACTTCCTCCCGGCGCACGTGCACGACGCCTTGCTGACCTGTGAGATCGGCGTGGTGTCGACCGTGCCCGGGTGGGCCGCCTGCGACGCCGACGTGGACGTCGTACTGCGTCCGCACGAAGTCGCGCTGGCGCCTGACGACTCCTCCGACGCCCGGGTGGTGGCGGTGGAGTACCACGGAGCGTTCGTGCTGCACACCGTGCGGCTCGGAAGCGGGCACCTGCTCCGCTCGTGGCAGCAGCACTCGGTGCGCTACCCGATCGACACCCCGGTGGCGGTGACCGTCGTCCCCGGGATCACGCCCACGTTGCTGATCGGCGACGAGGCTGTCACCGCGCCGCCGGCCCGCACGCCATGAGCGTGTCGATGATCACTCCCGACCCCGCGCTCGACGAGGAGCGCCGCCGGGGGCTGCGCCGGATGCGCACGCTGGCCGTCTCGCTGCTGGTGCTCGCCGCCGTGGTCTACCTGCTCACCCTGGACCGGGACGGGTTCCTGGGCTTCGTCAACGCCGGCGCGGAGGCCTCGATGGTCGGCGCCATCGCGGACTGGTTCGCAGTGACCGCGCTGTTCAAGCACCCGCTCGGAGTGCCGATCCCGCACACCGCGCTGGTGCCCAAGCGCAAGGAGGAGCTCGGCCGCAGCCTGCAGGAGTTCGTTGGCGAGAACTTCCTGCAGGAGGAGATCATCCGCGACCGGATCGCGATCGCGCAGATCAGCCGGCGCATCGGGGAGTGGCTGGCGGATCCCGTCAACAGCCGCCGGGTCGTCGACGAGGCGGCCAACGTGCTGCACCTCGGGTTGTCACGCGTCCGGGACGAGGACATGGTGGCGCTGGTGCAGGAGGCGTTGCTGCCCCGGCTGCTGGAGGAGCCGATCAGCCCCGTCGCCGGCAGCCTGCTCCAGGAGATCGTCCGCGACGGAGCCCACCACGGCCTGGTTGACCTGGCGTTGGACGAGGCGCACCGCTGGCTGGTGCAGAACGAGCAGACCTTCGTCGACGTGGTGGGGGAGCGGGCGCCCTGGTGGTCCCCTCCGGCGCTGAACGAGCGCGTCACCCACCGGTTGCACGTCGAGGCGGTCTCCTGGGTCACCGACATCCGCGACGACCCGGAGCACCACGCCCGCGACGCCCTGGACAGCATGCTGGAACAGCTCGCCCATGACCTGCTGCACGATCCGGCCACCCAGGAGCGCGCCGAGCGGCTCAAGGTCCGCGTGCTGAGCCATCCTCAGCTGGTGATCACCGCGACCTCGCTGTGGAACGCGTTCCGCAAGGCGCTGATGGAGTCGTTGGAGGACCCCGAGGGGCCGGTCAGGCAGCGCGGCGTCCTGGAGCTGAGCACGTTCGGCGGCCGGCTGGTCGTCGACGAGGCGCTGCGGGAGCGGCTCGACGGGTATGCCGCGGACCTCGCGGTGTTCGTCGTGAGCAGGTACGGCGACGAGCTGACTGCCGTGATCACGCACACGATCAACCGCTGGGACGGCAAGGAGGCCGCACGCAAGATCGAGCTGCACGTCGGCCGCGACCTGCAGTTCATCCGGATCAACGGCACGATCGTCGGCGGGCTGGTCGGTGTGCTGATCCACACGGTCAGCGTGCTGGTGTAGTCCTGGTCGAGTGGGCTCTCGGTCCCGTCGGCTCAGTGCACCCGCACCGAGGCTTCGCCGATCGTCACCACGTCGCCCCTCACGAGCTGCCGGCCACGGCGGGTCTCCACCTCACCGTTGACCGAGACTTCGCCCTGCGCCAGCAGCGGCTTGGCCTCGGCGCCGCTGTCGACCAGGTCGGCGAGCTTCAGGAACTGGCCGACTCGGATCGAGTCGCCACTGATCGCGACGTCGCGGGACTCCTGCATGCGTCGATTGTCGCGCACGAGCGGTCGGAGCGCCGACTCGGTGGGTTCAGCGCACGTCGAGGAGGTCGACGACGAAGATCAACGTCTCGCCGGGGCCGATCACGCCGCCGGCACCCCGGTCGCCGTACCCGAGGTGTGGCGGGATCACCAGCTGCCGGCGGCCGCCGACCTTCATCCCCTGGACGCCCTGGTCCCAGCCGGAGATGACCTGGCCGGCGCCGAGCCGGAAGTTCAACGGCTCACCGCGGTTGTAGGAGGCGTCGAACTCCTCGCCGGTCGAGTGCGCGACACCCACGTAGTGCACCGACACCGTCTTGCCGGCGGTCGCCTCGGTGCCGTCGCCCTCGGTGGCGTCGGAGACCTCGAGGTCGCTCGGCGCCTCTCCGGGAAAGTCGATCTCGGGCTTCTCGGGCTGGTTCGACGTCACGTGCGATTGCCTCCATCAGGATCAGGCAGAATCAGGTCTGGGCGGTGTGGACGTAGGAGTCTAGTTGGTCCCGCTCGAACTCGAGCTCCCTCATCCGGCTCTTGACCACGTCGCCGATGCTGATGATGCCGGTGAGCAGGCCGTCCTTCACCACCGGCACGTGCCGGATGCGCTGCTCGGTCATCACCTGCATCAGGTCGGTCACGGGGTGATGCCCCTCGCAGGTCTGCACCTCGGCGGTCATGATCGACGACACAGGTGAGCCGAGCAGGTCCTCGTTCTCGTGCAACCGGCGCACGACGTCGCGCTCGGAGACGATCCCGTCGACGCTCGATCCGTCGCCGCTGACGATGAGCGCGCCCACGTTGTGCTGGGCGAGCAGCCCGAGCAGGTCGCGCACGGTCGCGTCCGGGTTGACGGTGATCACCTCGTGGCTGGCCTTCGCCGCGAGCACCTCGTTGATCCGCATCGCACTACCTCCCACGCAATCGAACGGTCGTGCAGTTGGTGGAAGGCTAGTCAAGATTCGGGCGGGTGGATAGGGAGCCACGTGCTTGGATGGGTCCGTGTTCGGGACCAACCGCATCGGCGCGCCCGCCTGCGCCCTGATGATGGGCTGGCTGAGCGTGGTGCTGTGGCTGGACTCCGACGGCGGACCGTGGCTGCAACGCGGCCTCGGACTGGGCACATGGGTCGTCCTGGCGCTCGCGCTGCGGCGGGTCAGCCCGGTGGTGCGGGTGCAGACCCTCGTGGTGGTCGCCTTCGCGACGGCGGTGGAGTACGTGTTCAGTCCGACGCTCGAGGTCTACCTCTACCGGTTCGACAACGTCCCGATGTACGTGCCGCCGGGGCACGGGCTGGTCTACCTGTCCGCGTTCGCGCTGGGCCACACCAGGTTCGTGGAACGGCACATGCGCGCCTGTATCTCGGTGGTGCTGGTGACCGGCGGGCTCTGGGCGGGGTTCGGCCTGTTCCTTGCCGACCGTCCGGATGCCCTCGGCGCGTTCTGGTACGCGTGCCTGGTGGGTTTCCTTCTGTGGGGGCCGTCGAAGGCGGTGTACGTCGGGGCGTTCGTCGTGGTGAGCTACCTCGAGCTGGTCGGCACGCATCTGGGGACCTGGGCGTGGCAGACGCACGACCCGACCGGGTGGGTCTCGATCGGCAACCCGCCCTCGGGTGCGGCCGGAGGTTACGGCTGGTTCGACCTCGTGGCGTTGCTGGCGGCGCCGTACCTTCTGCGGCTGGTCAGTCCTCGTCTGCCTCCGGACCCTCCGACGGATCCGCTGACCGGTCATCCGCAGGCGGGTTCCGTCGACGTGCGCTGATGTCGTGCACCGATCCGCCGCGCCGGGGCGCCACGTCCGGGTCGTTCTC
Source organism: Nocardioidaceae bacterium (assembly GCA_035699065.1). GTDB lineage: Bacteria > Actinomycetota > Actinomycetes > Propionibacteriales > Nocardioidaceae > Nocardioides_C. The sequence continues at coordinate 2,797 of DASSBE010000038.1, read as the reverse complement.
GTCGTCGGGCAGCGAGCCCAGGAACGCGAGCGCCTGCTCGTGGACCCGGCCGTTGCTGGCCAGCGCGTTGCCGCCGAGCGGACCGGGAGTGCCGTCCAGCGAGGTGAACATCCCGCCGGCCTCGCGCACGATCACGTCCAGCGCGGCCATGTCGTAGAGCTCGAGCTCCGGCTCCGCGGCGACGTCCACGGCCCCCTCGGCAACCAGCATGTAGGACCAGAAGTCGCCGTACGCCCGGGTCCGCCAGCACCGTCGCGACAGTGCCATGAAGTCGTCGAGCCGGTCCCGGTCCTCCCAGCCGGACAGGGACGAGTACGAAAGGGACGCGTCGTCGAGACGGGACACGTCCGAGACCTGACACGCGACGGCGCGCAGCAACGACTTGCCGGTCCAGGCGCCGCCACCCTGCGAGGCCCACCACCGGCGGTTGAGCTGTGGTGCGGACACGCAGCCGACCACGACCTCGTCGTCGACCATCAGCGCGATCAGGGTCGCCCACACCGGCACCCCGCGCACGAAGTTCTTCGTCCCGTCGATCGGGTCCACGACCCAGCGTCGCTGGCTGAAGCCGGTGGAGCCCTGTTCCTCGCCGAGCACCGCGTCGCGAGGCCGGGCGCGCGAAAGCGTACGTCGGATGCCCTCCTCGACGGACTTGTCGGCGTCCGTGACGGGGGTCAGGTCCGGCTTGTTCATCACGTGCAGGTCGAGCGCCTTGTAGCGGTCCATGGTCAGGGAGTCGGCGTCGTCGGCGAGGACGTGGGCCAGCCTCAGGTCGTCGGTGAAGTTCGTCGGCATGCCTGACAGGCTATGCCCCCGGGGCCGGTGATCCCGGCTGCCCGTGCGGGACGGCGGCGAACGAGCCGCACCGTCCGAGCATGTCGTTGAAACCTCACGTGGTCGGTAGCCTGAGCACATGGAAATCGGCGGTCTCCCGCTCCACCCGCTCGTGGTGCACGCCGCAGTCGTGCTCGCACCCCTCGCGGCACTGGTCGCCATCGTGTTCGCGGTGGTGCCGCGCTGGCGATGGCTGACCCGGTGGCCCGCAGTGGTCACCGCACTGATCGCGGCGGGTTCGGTGTTCGCCGCCCGGCTCTCGGGGGAGGACCTCCTGGACGCCCGGCCCGAGCTGGCGCCGCTGGTCGCGGTGCACGAGGACCGCGGAGAGCTGCTGCTCTGGGTCACCCTCGGGTTCGCGGTGGTCGTGCTGGTCGCCGCGTGGATGCTCGGCGGGAGCACGCCGCTGCCCAACGGCCGAGGTGCGCGCACCAGTGCCGTTCCTATCGTCGACACGGTGCTCGCCGTGCTGCTGGTGCTCGCCGCGCTCGCCGTCCTGGTGCAGGTGGTCCTCACCGGGGATGCCGGCTCGCGGGCGGTCTGGGGCTGAGCGAGCCGCTACCGGGTGCTGTCCTCTTCGCGCATCGCGTCACCGGACTCGACCATCTCCACGGCGGCCGCCTCGGGGTGGTGCAGGTCGAAGGCCGGTGACTCCGAGCGGATCCGGGGCAGCGAGGTGAAGTTGTGCCGCGGCGGCGGGGAGGAGGTGGCCCACTCCAGCGAGCGGCCCCATCCCCACGGGTCGTCGACGAGCACCTTCGGCGACTTGGCGGTGATGTAGACGTTGTAGAGGAACGGCAGGGTGGATGCGCCGAGCAGGAACGCGCCGATCGTGGAGACCTGGTTCAGCGTGGTGAACCCGTCCCCGGGCAGGTAGTCGGCGTACCGGCGTGGCATCCCCTCCACCCCGAGCCAGTGCTGGACCAGGAACGTGGTGTGGAACCCGATGAACAGCAGCCAGAAGTGCACCTTCCCCCACTGCTCGTCGAGCATCCGGCCGGTGAACTTGGGCCACCAGAAGTAGAAGCCCGCGAACATCGCGAACACCACGGTCCCGAACACCACGTAGTGGAAGTGCGCCACGACGAAGTAGGAGTCGGTCACGTGGAAGTCCAGGGGTGGCGAAGCGAGGATCACTCCGGTGAGCCCGCCGAACAGGAACGTGGTCAGGAAGCCCAGGGACCAGAGCATCGGGGTGTCGAAGGACAGAGATCCGCCCCACATCGTGCCGATCCAGTTGAAGAACTTCACCCCGGTCGGAACCGCGATCAGGAAGCTCATCCCGGAGAAGAACGGAAGCGCCACGGCGCCCGTCGCGAACATGTGGTGCGCCCACACCGCTGTGGAGAGGGCGGCGATGCCCACGGTTGCGCCCACCAGACCGATGTACCCGAACACGGGCTTGCGGCTGAACACCGGGAGCACCTCGGTGACGATGCCGAAGAAGGGCAGAGCGATGATGTAGACCTCGGGATGGCCGAAGAACCAGAACAGGTGTTGCCACAGAATCGGTCCCCCGACCGAGGCGTCGAAGATGTGCGCACCGAGCAGCCGGTCGGCCTCGAGGGAGAGCAGCGCGCCACCGAGGATCGGGAACGCGATCAGCACCAGCAGGCTGGTGACCAGCGTGATCCACACGAAGATCGGCATCCGGAACATCGTCATGCCGGGCGCGCGCATGCAGACGATCGTGGTGATGAAGTTGACCCCGCCCAGGATCGTGCCCAGACCACCGACGGCGAGCCCGACGATCCACAGGTCGGCGCCGGCGCCGGGCGAGTGCACCGCGCTGGACAGCGGCGTGTAGGCGAACCAGCCGAAGTCGGCCGCGCCCTGCGGGGTCAGGAACCCCGAGGCGGCGATCAGGCCACCGAAGAGGAACAGCCAGTACGACAGCATGTTCAGCCGCGGGAACGCCACGTCGGGCGAGCCGATCTGCAGCGGCATGATCACGTTGGCGAAG
>DASSBE010000037.1:0-17873 GCA_035699065.1 Nocardioidaceae bacterium | reverse complement strand
GGGGCGGGCCGGAAGTCCTCGTGCAGGTTGCCCGCGGCGTTCATCACGTAGCGGACGTTCTGCAGCGCCAGGTCACGGTCGGAGATCCAGGGCGTGACCACCGCCTCGGTCATCATCCCGACCAGCAGGATGTTCTGCCCGGTGAGGGCGCCGACCAGGTTGAAGAACCCGTCGAGCAGGTAGCCCCGGAACACGTCACCGGTCATGTGCCGGGTCGGCGGCATCCACTTCAGCGGCGCTTTGGGGAACAGGTCCCGGGCGAGGAGGGCGTGGGCCAGCTCCATCCGGAAGCTGTCGGGCAGGTCGGGGTTGATCTCGAACGCGTGGCCGAGGCCGAGCTGCCAGTCCTCGAGACCGGCCTCCTTGGCGAAGTACTCGTTCAGCAGCTGCGAGGTGGTCACCGTGTGCGCGGCCTCCACCGCGTCGGCGGTGGTGAGGTAGTTGTCCTCGCCGGTGTTGATGATGATCCCCGCGCGGGCGTGCACCTGCCGGCTGAACCGCTGGTCGACGAAGGTGCGGATCGGGTTGATGTCGCGGAACAGGATGCCGTACATCGAGTCGTTGAGCATCATGTCGAGGCGCTGCAGCCCGGCCAGCGCCGCGATCTCGGGCATGCACAGGCCGGAGGCGTAGTTCGTCAGCCGGACGTAGCGGCCGAGCTCGGCGCTGGACTCGTCGAGAGCCTCGCGCATCAGCCGGAAGTTCTCCTGGGTGGCGTAGGTGCCCGCGAACCCCTCGCGCGTCGCGCCCTCGGGAACGTAGTCGAGCAGCGACTGCCCGGTGGAGCGGATCACCGCGATCACGTCGGCGCCCTCGCGGGCGGCCTGCTGGGCCTGCGGGATGTCCTCGTAGATGTCGCCGGTGGCCACGATCAGGTAGACCCAGGGCTGATGCGGGGGGTCTCCCCACTTCTTGACCAGACGGTCGCGCTCCCGGCGCCGCGCGTCGATCTGCCGGATTCCGCCGCCGACCTGCTTCTTCGCCGCGGACTTCGCCCGGGTCAGGTCACGGCCCTCGGGGAGCCGAAACCGGACCGACCCCGCAGAGGCCTTCTGCGCAAGCGTGGACAGGTCGTCGGCCTCGCCACGCACCAGCGCGTCCCACACCGGGACCGCTATGCCGTGCTCGATGCCCACGTCCCCGCGCACCGCGTCGAGCAGCCGGTTCGCCCACGGGATGCCGTCCGCGTCGGCGCCGTGCAGCCCGGCGAGCCGCAGCGTCGCGCGTTCCACGGAGACCGTGGTGTGCTTCTTGGCCATGGTCACGATCGGGCGACCGGCCTGCCGGGCCAGGCTGCGCGCCTTGCGCACGGTCACCGGGTCGAGCTCGAGCTTTCCCGCGCTCATCTGAGGGCTCCTGGTTCTTCGAAGGCGACCTCGCCGTGTACCAGCGTCAGCACGCAGGTAGGCAGATCGAGGTCGGGGTGCAGGTCGGGCAGCTGGGGTACGCCGGCGCGCGGGTCGGTCGACCAGGCCGCCACCCGGGCGTCCGGGGTCTGCACGACGAGGTCACCGGGAACGTCCCACACCGCGAGCGTGGCAGGAGCACCGAGCGCGATGATGCCACCCTCGTCGCGGCGGGCCGCGCGCCATCCACCGCGGGTGTGCGCGTTGAAGGCGGCGCGGACGGTGATCCGCTCGGACTCGGTGTGGTGCCAGGCGGCGCAACGCACGCCGGCCCACGGGTCGAACGGGGTCACCGGCGTGTCGGAGCCGAACGCGAGCGCGACACCGGCCCGGTTCAGGGAGGCGAACGGGTTCATCGGCCGGGCTCGATCCTGCCCGAGCCGCTGGGCGTAGAGCGAGTCGTCGCCGCCCCACAGTCCGTCGAACCTGGGTTGCATGCTGGCGGTGACGCCGAGCTCACCGAGCGTGACCATGTCGTCGGGGCCGATCATCTCGAGGTGCTCGAGCCGGTGCCGCGCGGCGACCAGCGACGGGGCGCCGACCTCCGCGGCGGCCCGCCGGAACCCGTCGACCACCTCCGCGACGGCCCGGTCGCCGATCACGTGGAACCCGGCCTGCAGCCCCGCCGCGGTGCAGGCAAGCACGTGCCGCCGCACCTGCTCGGCGTCGAGGTAGAGGTGCCCGGAGGTTTCCGCGTCGGCGTAGGGCGTGTGCATCGCGGCGGTCCGTGAGCCGACCGCACCGTCCGCACACAGGTCCCCGGCGGCGCCGACGCAGCCGAGCTCGCGGGCCTGGTCGATCCCGTCCAGCTGACCCCAGTAGCCGACCACCTCCGGCATCGGCCCTGTCCGGCGTACCGCCGCGATCCTGGCGAAGTCCTCGGCCGGCGAGTCACCGGGGGCCCCCATCTCGTGCACCATCCCGATGCCGGCGCGGGCCGCGTCGGACAGTGCCCGGGCAATGGCCTCCTCGTGCGCGGAGCCGGGAACCAGCCCGAACACCGCCTCACGCGCGTGGATGTTGGCCTCGCGCGCGACCCGCCCGCTCGGGTCGTGGCCGTCGAGCTCCGTGACCTGCGGGAAGGCGTCGAGGAACGCGGTGGACACCACGGCGGAGTGGGCGTCGACCCGGGCGAGGTAGGCGGGCCGGTCGCCGACGGCACGGTCGACCTCCGCCCGGGTGAACCTGCGACCCTCGGGCCACAGGGTCTCGTCCCAGTTCAGCCCGAGCACGACCGGGAAGATGCTGGAGCGGGCGTGCTTCTCCAGCGCGTCGAGTGCGTCCCGCAGCGTGGGTACGTCGGACAGGTCCACGCTGTGCGCGGCCATGCCCGTCTGGGACAGGTGCACGTGGGCGTCGACGAACGCCGGGGTGACCAGTCGTCCCTGCAGGTCGATGATCCGGTCGGCGTTGTCGGCGAAGTGGGCACTGGCGTCGTCGTCGCCGGTCCACACCACCTGCCCGTCGTCGACGCAGAGGGCCGTGGCGTGGGGGTCGGCCGGAGTGTGGACGTAGCCGCCGCGCAGAAGGATCCGGGTCACGGGCACATTGTGCGTCATAGCCGACGCTCGAACAGTGCCCGCACGCCGTCGTGGCCGCGCAGCAACGACATCGCGTAGTCGGCGTGCCCGGGGACGTAGCCGTTCCCGACCAGCATGGTGACGTCGGCGGCGAGGCCCTCCGCACCGAGCGCCGCACCGGAGAAGGAGGTGGCCATCGAGAAGAAGACCACGGTGCCGCCGTCGCGGGTGGACAGGATCGCGCCGCCCTCGCAGCCGGGCACGTCGACACAGACGATGGTGACGTCGGCGGGCCCGCCGGCTGCGGCGACCGCATCGGCGAGAGCCACGGGGTCTCGGGCGTCGGCGATCGCGACGACGTCCGCCAGGTGGGCCGACTCGAGGAGGTCGGCCTCCGCCCGGTGCGGGACGACCCCGATCGTGCGGGCCGCCCCGGCGTCCTTGGCGGCGGCGAGCGACAGCGATCCGGACTTGCCGGCGCCGCCGACGACGACGACCGTGGGGCCGACGTACTGCCGGACGACTCGCGCGGTCAGTGCCGGCGCGCCGCACACGTCCATCACCGACAGGGACAGCCCGGCCGCGAGGTCGTCGGGGATCTTCGCCGCGATCGACCGCCCGAACAGGATCGCGTAGCCGTCGGCCGGGACCTGCTCGCTGCGGCCGTCCCACGAGGCGAGGTCGTCCTCGATGACCAGCGGGGTGAGGGTCAGTGAGACCAGCGTGGTGACCTTGTCCCCGACGGCGAGGCCGAGCGGCGACCGCTCCCCCACCTCCTCGACCGTGCCGACCAGCATGCCTCCCGAGCCGGTCTCGGGGTTCTGCATCTTGCCGCGGCTCCGGATGATGTCGAGCACCTCACCACGCACCGCCGCCCGGTCCACCGAGCCGTCGCCGTCGGTGTGCGTGCGTTCGAGCTGCCGGAAGGAGGCGGCGTCCAGGTTGAGCCGCTCGACCCGGACCCTGACCTCGTCCGGCCAGATCTCCTTGCGGGTGTCGAGCCGCAGGGCCGCCTGCGGCAGCACGCCGACCGGCTCCAGCACCCGGTGCAGTCCGGTGGGGTCCGAGCTGGGCGCGGGCGAGTTGGTCGCCGTCACGGGTCGTCCTCCATGAATCAGTGGTTGATGACGGAAATCTTGCGGCGAGTCATTTGTCGCACCGGAGATTCTTTGCGTACTCTGGCATGTGCGCGGTGCGTCACACAAATGCACACGCCCGACATGTCAACACGGTTCGACCGGGGATCGGCGACACGCCGCGACGGTGGATCAGCCTTTGTGAGGAGCAGTCATGAGCATCGAGTCGTCCGCGGGCCTGGACTCCGGACAGCCCTACCCGTACCGCCGGGTCGAGCTGGTCGAGCCGGACTGGACCCGGTTCCCCGGGTGGCGCGACGTCACCGCGGAGCAGTGGGAGTCGGTGCAGTGGCAGCGCGCGCACTGCGTGAAGAACCTCAAGCAGCTGCGGCAGCTGCTCGGCGACCTGGTCGACGACCGGTTCTATGAGGACCTGGAGCGCGACCAGCACGAGCGGGCGACGATGTCGATGCTGGTGCCTCCGCAGATGATGAACACGATGGCCCCGTCCGCCGTACCGTCCGGTCCGGGGTCGCTGACCGAGGCGTTCTACGCCGACCCTGTGCGCCGCTACATGCTGCCGGTGTTCTCCGACCGCCGTACCGACTGGCCCTCGCACCCGCACGCGACCCGCGACTCGCTGCACGAGCACGACATGTGGGTGGCCGAGGGGCTGACCCACCGCTACCCCACCAAGGTGCTCGCCGAGCTGCTGCCGACCTGTCCGCAGTACTGCGGACACTGCACCCGGATGGACCTGGTCGGCAACTCCACCCCGGTGATCGACAAGCTCAAGTTCGACCTCAAGCCCGTCGACCGGCTCGACTCGATGATGACCTACCTGCGCAACACGCCGCAGGTCCGCGACGTGGTGGTGTCCGGTGGGGACGTGGCCAACATGCCGTGGCCGCGCCTGGAGGACTTCCTCACCCGGCTGCTCGAGATCGAGAACATCCGCGACGTCCGGCTCGCCACCAAGGCGCTGATGGGCCTGCCGCAGCACTGGCTGCAGGACGAGGTCCGCGCCGGGATGACCCGGGTGGCCGAGATCGCCGACCGGCGCGGGGTCTCGATCGCGATCCACACCCACGTCAACCACGCCAACTCGGTCACGCCGATGGTCGCCAAGGCGACGAAGGCGATGCTGGAGACCGGGATCCGCGACGTCCGCAACCAGGGAGTGCTGCTCAACGGCGTCAACGCCGACCCGCACGCGCTGCTCGACCTGTGCTTCGCGCTGCTCGACGGCGCGCAGATCATGCCCTACTACTTCTACATGTGCGACATGATCCCGTTCAGTGAGCACTGGCGGGTCTCGGTCGCGGACGCCCAGCGGCTGCAGCACCACATGATGGGCTACCTGCCCGGGTTCGCGACGCCGCGGATCGTGTGCGACGTCCCCTTCGTCGGCAAGCGGTGGGTGCACCAGCTCACCGAGTACGACCAGGAGAAGGGCATCTCGTACTGGACGAAGAACTACCGGACGTCCATCGAGGCGAACGACCCGGAAGCGCTGACCAGGACCTATGAGTACTACGACCCGATCCACACCCTGCCTGCCGAGGGCCAGGCGTGGTGGCGTGAGCACGCGGGCGACTCGCTGGCCGAGGCGGAGCAGCGGGCGGCGGCCTCCCGTGAGGCGGCGGAGGCGCAGAAGCTGCTCCCGATCAGCTGAGCCGGCGTCCCGTAGGCTCCGCCCATGCGCATGCCGCCCGGGTGGGAGACCGACCTCGCCGTCCTCGAGCAGACCGGCTCCGTCCTCGACGACCGCGGTGACCACCTGCTCGTCCGGAGCCCGGGCAACCCGGGGTTCCACTGGGGCAATTTCGTGTTCGTCACCGACGAGGATGCCGTGCACGACGCGTCCCGCTGGGCCGAGACATTCCGATCGGCGTTCCCCGACGCTGCGTGGGTCGCGATCGGGCTGGTCCGGATGCCGGACATCCAGGACGACTGGACCCGTGAGGGGCTCGTCGTCGAGCTCGACGAGGTGCTGACCACCCGGGTGCTGCCGCGGCAGACGCCGCTGCCCGAGGGCTACACCGCCCGCCGCCTGTCCGGCGACGACTGGGAGCGGTCCGTGGCTCGCTCGGTCGCCGAGAACGACCGGACCGATGAGCATGAGCCCGAGTCCTTCGCGCGGTTCACCCGGGCGCGGGTTCAGTCACGCCGGACGCTGTCCGAGCGGGACGGCGGAGCCTTCTTCGGAGCCTTCGCCGGGGACGACCTCGTCGCCGAGCTGGGCATCGTCCGTTGCGGCACGACGGCGCGCTACCAGAGCGTCGGGACGGACGCGGACCACAGGCGCCGGGGGCTGGCCGCCCACCTTCTCGGTGTGGCCGCGCGGTGGGCGGCCGGGCACGGCTGTGACCGGTGGGTGATCATCACCGAGGCGACGAACCCGGCCGGGCGGGTCTACCGCAGCGTCGGGTTCGAGCCCGATCTCGGGAACGCGCAGGCCTACCGCGAGCCGCCGCGCTGACGTCGGGCGCGCTCTCCCCTCGCACATCGACAGGCCGGTTCGGCGCTGCGGCCCCCGGCTGAGCGTGACGGACCGGTCATCCGGGCCGACCTGCCTGTCCGTTGACGAACGACGGCCGCTCGCTCTCAGCGAAGGTCGGTCAGCGTGTCGACCAGCCGGACCACCGAGCCGCCCAGCCCCCACTGCTCGGCGACCCGCACCAGGGCGTCCGGGAACCGCGGCGTGCGCGGCAGGGTGAGGTCCGGGGCACCCAGGTCGAGGCCGCGGGCCACCTCGACCACCGTCGGAGCCACCGCCAGGTAGCCCGCGGCGTCCTTGAGCTTGCGCCGCGGCCCGGGCGCGAGGTCCGAGGCGGGGTCGAGCGAGGCCGCCAGGATCCCCTGCAGGTCCCCGAACCGGTTCAGCAGCGTGGCCGCGGTCTTCTCGCCGATCCCCGCGACGCCGGGCAGGCCGTCCGACGTGTCGCCGCGCAACGCCGCGAAGTCGGCGTACTGGCTCCCGTCGATCCCGTACTTGTCGCGGATCACCTGGTTGGTGACCCGTTCGTGCTTCCCGACGCCGCGGGCGGTGTAGAGGATGCGCACCTGGGCCTCGTCGTCGATGAGCTGGAACAGGTCGCGGTCGCCGGTGACGACGTCCACCGGCATGCCGGCGTCGGTGGCCAGCGTCCCGATCACGTCGTCGGCCTCGTAGTCGTCCGCACCGACGATGGCGATCCCGAACGCCTCGAGCACCTCGATGATCACCGGGATCTGAGCCTCCAGCGGGTCGGGCACCTCCTCGAGGTAGTGCGCGCCGCCGGGACGCTGCGGGATCGGCGCCTGGACCCGGTGCGCCTTGTAGGACGGGATCAGGTCGACCCGCCACTGCGGGCGCCAGTCGTTGTCCCAGCAGCACGCCAGGTGGGTGGGCCGGTAGTCGGTGACCAGCCGGTTGATGAAGTCGAGGAGCCCGCGCACCGCGTTCACCGGGGTGCCGTCGGGCGCCTTCACCGAGTCCGGGATCCCGAAGAACGCCCGGAAGTAGAGGCTGGCGGTGTCGAGCAGCATCAAGCGCTGGTTCACGGGAGGCGAGGTCACGACGTGGAGTCTTCCATGCCGCGAATGTCCGGAGGCACCGCCTGTGGCCGCTAGTGTGTCCAGCGTGGAAGACCTCGACCAGCGCATCCTGACGCTTCTGGCTGCGGACGGCCGGATGTCGTTCACCGACCTCGGCAAGGCGACCGGTCTGTCCACCTCCGCGATGCACCAGCGGGTCAAGCGGCTGGAGTCTCGTGGGCTGATCAAGGGCTACGGTGCCACCATCGACTACGAGCAGGTCGGGCTCCCGCTGACCGCGTTCATCTCCATCCGGCCGATCGACCCGTCCCAGCCCGACGACTCCCCGGAGCGGCTCAGCGGCATCAAGGAGATCGAGAGCTGCTGGTCGGTGGCCGGTGACGAGTCGTACATCCTCAAGATCCGGGTCCCCACGCCCACGCATCTCGAGGACTTGCTGGCCCGGGTGCGAACGGTGGCGAACGTGGCGACGCGGACCACGATCGTGCTGTCCACGCCCTACGAGAACCGGCCGGTCAGCGGCTGACGGTCTGGTGGTGGCCAGGCGCACCGCGCTAGGGCCGGTTCAGTCCGAGACCGAGGAGTAGGCCACCACTCCCCTGCGCAGGGCACCCGCGGTACGGCGGGCCGTCGCGCGCAGGGCGGTGTCCCCGGCGGCATCGGCGACCTGGTCGGCGAGGTCGAGCAGCTGCTTGACCCAGCGCACGAAGTCGCCGGCGGCCAGGTCGGTCTCGGTGAGCACGTCGTCGAGGCTCGCCCCCTCCGCCCAGCGGTAGGCGGCCCACGCGAAGCCCAGGTCGGGCTCGCGCAGGAAGTCGAGGTGGTTCTCCCGCTCCAACGCGTCCAGGTCCGCCCACAGCGAGACCATGCCGGCGAGCGTGTCACGGACCCGCCCGCCGGGCAGCCGGGGTGCCGCCGCGTCGTCGGCCCGGCGCGTCTCGAACACCAGCGCCGACAGCGCCGCCGCGAGCTCGCCGGGCGACAGCTCGTCCCAGAGCCCGTTGCGCAGCGACTCGGCGGCGACCAGATCCATGTCGGTGTAGATCCGCATCAGCCGCTCGCCGGTGGCCGTGACCTCGTCGTTCTCGAGGTAGCCGAGGCTGGTGAGCACGTCGCAGACCCGGTCGAACTGTCGGGCGATGGTGTTGGTGCGCTGCTCGATGCGGCGCTGCAGCGTGCGGGTGTCCCGGGCCAGCTTGTGGTACCGCTCGGTCCAGCGGGCGTGGTCCTCCCGGTCGGTGCAGCCATGGCACGGGTGCGCGCGGAGCTCGGCGCGCAGCCGGCTGATCTCCTGCTCCCCGTCGGCGACCGAACGGTCCCGCCGGGCCTTGCCACGAGGCGCCGGGCCAGGTCCCTTCCGCGGCGGCGGCGGCGGGGTGAACCCCTGGGTCTTGGAGCGCAGCGCGGACGCGAGGTCACGGCGCGACTTGGGGTTGCGGCCGTTGAAGTTGCGCGGGATCCGCATCCGGGTGAACGCCTCGACCGGCTCCGGGAAGTCCACCATCGAGAGCCGGCGCGCGTGGCGGTCCTCGGTCACGACGTAGGGCCGCGGCCCGTCGCGCTCCGAGCGCATCCCGGGATCGACCACCACCGCCATCCCGGAGAACCGCCCCGCCGGCACCTCGATCACGTCGCCGGGACGCAGCGACTCCAGCGACGCGACCACCTCGTCGCGGCGGTCGGCCTTGCGTGCCTTGGCCATCGAGGCCTCGACGTCGCTGAGCTTGCGGCGCAGGGCGGAGTACTCCATGAAGTCACCGAGGTGGCACTCGGCGGCGTCCCGGTAGCCGGAGAGCGCGTCCTCGCTCTTGCGCAGCTGCCGGGCCAGCCCGACCACTGCCTTGTCGGCCTGGAACTGCGCGAACGAGGACTCCAGCAGCTCGCGTGCGGTCGCCCGGCCGACCTGTTTCACCAGGTTCACGGCCATGTTGTACGACGGGCGGAACGACGACCGGAGCGGGTAGGTGCGGGTCGAGGCCAGGCCCGCGACGGACCTGGGGTCGATGCCGGGCTGCCACAGCACCACACCGTGGCCCTCGACGTCGATGCCGCGGCGGCCGGCACGTCCGGTGAGCTGGGTGTACTCGCCCGGCGTGATGTCGGCGTGCGTCTCGCCGTTCCACTTCGACAGCTTCTCGATCACCACGGAGCGGGCCGGCATGTTGATCCCGAGCGCGAGGGTCTCGGTCGCGAACACCACCCGGCACAGGCCCGCGGCGAATAGGTCCTCGACGCACTCCTTGAAGGTGGGCAGCATGCCCGCGTGGTGGGCGGCGACGCCGCGCGAGAGCCCGTCGAGGAAGTCGTGGTAGCCGAGCACCTGCAGGTCCTCGTCGGGGATGCTGCGACAGCGCTCCTCGACGATCGCCTTGATCTCGTCGCGCTCGGCCGCGGTGGTCAGCCGCAGGTTCGCGTTCAGGCACTGGGTGACCGCCGCGTCGCAGCCGACCCGGCTGAAGACGAACACGATCGCGGGCAGCAGTCCCTCGGAGTCCAGACGCTCCACCACGTCGAACCGGCTCGGCAGGTAGGGCCGCCTGGCGCCCTGACCGCGCGCACCGGCTCGTCCCCGCGGCGCTCCACGCTTGTCCCGGCGGTCCGAGGTGCGGCCCGAGCGCCAGTCGTCGCGGGCGACGCGCAGCAGCTCGGGGTTGACCTGGGCCTCGCGCGCGGTCCCCTGCTCGTCGGCGAACAGGTCGTAGAGCCGCTTGCCGACCATCACGTGCTGGTAGAGCGGGACCGGCCGGCGCTCCTCGACGATCGTGGCCGTGGACCCGCGGACCGTGGCGAGCCACTCGCCGAACTCCTCGGCGTTCGAGACCGTGGCGGACAGCGAGACCAGCGCCACCGACTCGGGCAGGTGGATGATCACCTCTTCCCAGACCGCGCCGCGGAACCGGTCCGCGAGGTAGTGCACCTCGTCCATCACGACGAAGCCGAGGCCGGTCAGCGTGCGGGAACCGGCGTAGAGCATGTTGCGCAGCACCTCGGTCGTCATCACGACGACCGGTGCCTCCCCGTTGATCGTGTTGTCCCCGGTGAGCAGGCCCACGTTCGCGGCACCGTACCTGGCGGTCAGGTCGTTGAACTTCTGGTTCGACAGGGCCTTGATCGGGGTGGTGTAGAAGCACTTGCGGCCCTGCGCGAGGGCGAGGTGTACGGCGAACTCGCCCACCAGTGTCTTGCCGGACCCGGTGGGCGCGGCGACCAGGACGCCGTCGCCGGCCTCGAGCTCACGGCAGGCCTCGAGCTGGAACCCGTCGAGCTCGAAGTCGTAGAGGTCGGCGAAGGTCCGGAGCTCCGGCGACGCCTGGTCGCGCCGGAACCTCGCGTACCCCTCCGAGGGGGAGGTCATCTCGGTGCCATCATCTGGGTGCCAACACTCGCAATGCGTTCGGGGCCACGTCCACGGTCAGTGGTAACGAGCCTAGGCGCTCCCCGTCGGCGTAGGCGACGATGCCCGGGGCGGCGACCGTGACGCTGCGCACGCGGTGGTGCTCGTACTGCGGGTGCGTGACGTGCTTGCCGGTGTAGAGCTTGGGGAAGGTCCGCACCAGCTCCAGCTTGCTCATCGGCTTGATGATCACCACGTCGAGCATCCCGTCGTCGATCTCGGCCCCGTGCGTGATCCTCAGGCCACCGCCGAACGACGGACCGTTGCCGACCGCGACCAGCATCGCCTCGAGGCGCCGGGTCACGCCGTCGAGCTCGAGGACGTAGGAGAGCGGCTCGAAGACGCGCAGCTCGGCCAGGGTAGCCAGGTTGTAGCGCAGCTGTCCGCGCGGCCAGGTGAGCCGGTTCGCGCGCTCGGTGACCAACGAGTCGAACCCGGTCGCGAGCACAGTGACGAAGTACGTCGCTCCTGCCCTGCCGAGGTCGATCGTGCGCACGTGCGAGCCGACCACCACGTCGGCGGCACGCTGCGGGTCGGTGCGGGAGATGCCCAGGTAGCGGGCCACGTCGTTCCCGGTCCCTGCGGGGATGATCCCGAGGCTGGTCTGCGTGCCCGCGAGCGCCTGCACCGCCAGGTGCACCATGCCGTCGCCGCCGCAGACCACGAGGCTCTCCACGCCGTCGGCCACGGCGGCACGGGCCAGGTCGAGCGCCTCGTCCCCGTTCCGGCCGACGAGGCGGCGTACGTCGAACCCGGCCTCACGCAGCCTCGGCAGCGCGATCGCCGCTGTCCGGGTGCCCCTGCCCTTGCCCGCGGACGGGTTTGTCAACAGCGCGATCCGTCTGGCCACGACGTCAGAGTAGTGTCACAGGCGCAGCGCGGCGACGAACCGCGCCGGTGGCACACCGACCGCCTTCGCGAGCCGGGCCAGCGCCTCCAGCAGCCGGTCCGCGGTGAACTCGGTGCCCGGCACGGCCAGGGTCAGGCGTCCGTCGTACTCCACGAGCAGCACCTGCCCGTGCGTCCACTGCTGGTGCGCGCGCGGCCGCCACTGCTCGTCGAGGACCGGGCGCGGGAACGCCTGGTCGGCGGCGAGCAGGTCGCAGTCCAAGCTGCCCTCTCCGCCGCTCAGCCATCCGCTGACCAGGTGCTCCCCCCGCACGCTGGAGCGAGCCGTCCAGGTGACCTCGGCGGTGCCGAGCCACTCGGGCAGCTCGAAGGGGTCGGCCTCGGAGACGGCCGGTGACGCAGCCACTCAGTCGTCCTCCTCGTCCAGGCGGGAGGCGCGGTAGTCCTCGGTGTCGTCCGCGAGTCGAGACGCCTCGTCGTCGTCGACGCCGGCGAACTCGTTGCGTTGCGCCCGGCGCCGGTCCACGACCCGTGCGATGCCCTCGGAGACCAGGAACAGCACCAGCATCGGGATCGCCAGCATCAGCATCGAGAATGGGTCGGTCGACGGAGTGGCCACGGCCGCGAACACGAACGTGCCGACGATGATCCACGGCCGGTGCCGCCCCAGGCTGGCGCCGGAGACCACCCCGGCCAGGTTGAGGAGTACGACGAACAGCGGGATCTCGAACGCGACACCGAACACGAGCAGCATCCGGGTGAAGAACGAGAAGTACCTGCCGAACTCGACCAGGTTCTCCACGCTCTCCGGGGTGAACCCGATCAACACCTCGAGGCCCTTGGGCAGCACGTAGTAGCCGACCGCGACGCCGCCGATGAACAGCGGACCCGCCACGGCGGCGAACAGCCTGCTCCAGCGCCGCTCGTTCGGGTGCAGCCCGGGCACGATGAAGGCCCAGATCTGGTAGAGCCAGAACGGGCTGCCGAGCACCAGGGCGGCCAGCCCGCAGACCTTGAGCTGCACCATCAGCGGGTCGGTGACGCCGTTGAAGATGATCTTGGTGGTGACGTCCTGGCCGAGTGCGACGCGAGCGTCGTTGTAGGGGCCGCTGATCAGCGAGAACAGCTCGGCGTAGAAGAACAGCGCCACGATCGTGCCGGCCAGCAGGAAGACCGTGACCTTCAGCAGCCGGGCGCGCAGCTCACGCAGGTGGTCGGCCAGCGCCATCCGGCCGTCGTCCCCGATCGGGTGCTGCGGGGTTCCCCGGAACAGGCCTATGACTCCAGTGATCGACACGGCGGCTTCGGGGTCGTCCTATCCGGGCGTCAGCGGTCGGTGTCGGAGGGCGGACGCACGGTGCTCCGTGTCGGGTCCTCCACCACCCGGGCCTCGGCGGCCCGGTTCTGCGCGTCGATCTGCTTCTGCGCCTCGGTCTTCGTGGAATCGTCGTCCTCGTCGTCGATCAGGCCCTTGGTCTCGGCCTTGAAGATCCGCAACGCGCGGCCGCTGCCGCGAGCGAGCTCGGGAAGCTTCTTCGCACCGAAGAGCAGCACGAGGACGAGCAGGATCAGGATGATCTCCGGCGGGCCGATCCCCGCGATCATGGGAACTACAACAGGCGTCATCTCGTCCTCTTCACCTCATCGTCCGATGCCGTCTTCATCCTACGCGGTGTCATTCGTAGTTACCCAGCGCTCGGACCGCCGCCTCGCGGACCACCTCGGAGAGCTCCGCGGGCTCCGTGATCCGGGCCGCTCCCCCGATCCGCAGCATCAGCCGCGTCAGCCACTCGCGGTCACCGGCCCGGAGCGTGACCCGCAGGCCGCCCCCGTCGAGCTCGGAGGTGGACTCCACCGGGTAGTACTCCGCCACCCACCGGGCCTGGGGCTCGAGGTGCAGCGTCACCAGGGTGTCCTCGTCCGAGGGCTGGAACAGTCCCGCGGACAGGTCCCGGGGAGCAACGTCGGAGTGGTCGGCGACCGGCGAGTCCAGCACCTCGGCGCTCGAGACCCGGTCGAGGCGGAACAGCCGGGGACCCTCGGCGAGGTGGCACCAGGCCTCGAGGTAGGTGTTGCCCTCCGCGGTGACCACCCGGAGCGGGTCGACCGTGCGCTCGGTGGCCTCGTCCCGCGCCGGCACGTAGTAGCCGAGCCGCACCTGCCTGCCGTGGTCCACCGCCGACGTCAGCGTGCTCCGTAGCTGGCCCAGCTCCGGCTCGTTCGCGGGGACCCGCACCTCGACCTGCGCCGCGAGCGCGGCGCCGTCCCCGGCCGCGGCCTCGAGCTTGGCCAGCGTCCGGTCCACGATCGGTCGCACCGCGTCGTCGCTGGCCTCCCGCAGGGCGCGCAGCGCGACGATCAGCGCCGACGCCTCGGAGCTGCCGAGCCGCAACGGCCGGGAGAGGTAGTCCGCGTTGGACACCCGGATCACGCCCTCGCCGTCCAGCGCGTCCATGTCGACGTCGATCAGGTCACCCATGCCGAGCCCGGGCAGGCCGCAGAACCACAACACGTTGAGGTCCTTGACGATCTGCTGGGGCCGCACCCCGAAGTCGGCCGCGGCCTGCTCCACCGAGACCTCGTGGCGGCTCTGGATGTAGGGCACCAGGGCCAGCAGCCGGCCGACCTGGTCGCGTGCCCCGCTCATGTGCCGGCTCCCGCGCTCGCTGCGACCAGCCGCAGCCGGTCGACGACCATCGCGCGCAGCTCGTCCGGGCTCTCCACGGTCACGTCCCCGCCGTAGCCGAGGACCTCGTCGACGAGGGCGTCGGTGCGCCCGTAGGGCACCTCGATCCGGTCCCACCCGTCCCGGGTGGCACCGTCGCCGACCGGCACCCCCTGCCGGCGCAGTCCGTGGGCGGAGTCCTCGCGCACCAGCAGCCGCGCGCGCCGGTCGGCCGCAGGTGGCGCCAGGGACTCGGTCAGTGCGCGCAGGTCGGTGCCCGGCGGTACGTCGTACGACCCGGCCTTGCCTGCGCTGCGAACCTCGTCCTGCACCCGGGACAACCGGAACATCCGGGGGGCTCCCCGGTCGGTGTCGTGACCCACGACGTACCACCGGCCGCGGTAGGAGACCACCCCCCAGGGCTGCAGGTGGCGCTGGTGCTGCTCGGCGGAGGCCGAGGCCCGGTAGCCGAACTCCACGGGGGTCCTGGATCGGGTGGCGTCCCAGAACGCCTCGAAGGAGGGTTCCTCGACCGCGAGCTGGGGTTGGACCACGTTGAGCGCGGTCCGGTCCACGCTGACGCCGGCGGCCTTGAGCTTCACCAGCGCGTCGGAGGTGGCTGAGGCCAGACCGGCGTGCTGCCACACCCGTGCGGCCAGGCCGATCACCGCGGCCTCGTCGGGCTCGAGGTCGATCTGCGGCAGCTCGAACGCGGACCGCTCCACCCGGTAGCCCGGCTCGTCCTCGAAACCACGGTCGAGGTACCCGACCTCGATCGGGATGCCGAGCGAGCGCAGCTCCTCCTTGTCCCGCTCGAACATCTTCTCGAACGCCTCGTCGCCGGCGTCACGGTACTGCTCGACGACGGCTCGGATCCGCGCCTTGGTCACGTAGCTGCGTGAGACCAGCAGCGTGATCAGCAGGTTGAGCAGACGCTCGCTCTTTCGTGCCGCCACAGACTCCCCTTCACGACTCGTGTCCGGGCGAACCTACCTCAGGCAGGCTCGTCCACGCCGAGGATGTCGACGACGAACGCCAGCGTGGCGTTGCCGGGAATCTTGGGCGGGCTGCCCTGCTCGCCGTAGCCGAGCTCCGGCGGGGCGATGATCAGGAGCCGGCTGCCGCGCTTGACGCCGACCAGGCTCTCGTCCCAGGCCTTGATCAGGCCGCCGATCCCGACCGGGAACGCGACCGGCTCCTTGGTGTAGGACTCGTCGAAGACCGTGTCGCTGCCGTAGACCTGACCGAGGTAGTCGAACGAGACGAGGCTGTCGTCGCGCACCTCGGGCCCGTCACCCTCGATCAGCGGGATGACCTGCAGCTTGTCCGAGGGCTTCTTCGGCGCGTTCGCGAAGCTCAGCTTGGTGACGGCGCCGTCCTTCTCGGTGACCGTCGGCGCAGCCTTCGGGAGGTCGGCGGCCTTCTCGCCCTCGGGACCGTCGAGCACCTCGGTCGGCTCGACGGAGACGATGTCCACGACGAAGACGACGTTGTCCTTGGCGCCGATCTTCATCTGCGGGTTCCCGGCCTTGCCGAACCCGTCCTCGGGGACCGCGGCGACGGCGATCCGGCTGCCGACCGGCTGGTCGACGATCGCCTTCACCACGGCGGGGAAGAACGCCTTCTCGCTGACCTGCTCGAGTGGGTAGGGGGTCCCCTGGGTGAAGGTGGAGAACGCCTCCTTGCCGGTGGTGCCGTTGACGAGGTCGAGGTTGAGCAGCGCCTTCTGGCCCTCGACGACCGGGTTCCCGTCGCCGGTCTGGATCACCTGCGTCTGAGTCTCGTCGAGCTTCAGCGGCTCGTCGATCGTGACCTCGGGGGCCTTCCCGAAGTCACCGGCGACCTCGACACCGGCGATCGTGTCGTCACCTCCGGCCTTCTTCCCGGCACCGGTGTCGTCGCCGCAGGCGGCCGTGCCGAACAGGAGGAGGGGGACAACGGTCAGCGCAATGAGACGTCGACGCACGAGCACACCTTCAGGGTTGCAGAATGGGATGGCGGGGCAACGATAACCGCCGAACCTGAGAGTTCTCGAAACCGCGGCGTGCGGCTACATGCCCTCGATGAGTTTATGCACCCGTTCGTCGTGCGCCCGGAACGGGTCCTTGCACAGGACCGTCCGCTGGGCCTGGTCGTTCAGCTTCAGGTGCACCCAGTCGACGGTGAAGTCGCGGCGGCGTTCCTGCGCCTTCTTGATGAACTCTCCACGCAGCCGGGCCCGGGTGGTCTGCGGCGGCACGGACTTCGCCTCGAAGATCCGCAGGTCGTTGCTGACCCGGGCCACCGCGCCCCGTTTCTCGAGCAGGTAGTAGAGCCCGCGGTTGCGGTGGATGTCGTGGTAGGCCAGGTCGAGCTGGGCGATCCGCGGATGGCTCATCGGCAGCCCGTGCTGGGAGCGGTAGCGCTCGATCAGCTTCCACTTGATCACCCAGTCGATCTCGCGTTCGACGATGCTCAGGTCACCGGACTCGACCGCCTTGAGGCCGCGCTCCCACAGGTCAAGGGTGCGGTCGATCACCGGCGACTGCAGCTCGCGGCGGTCCACGAAGTCGCGCGCCCGGGTGAGGTACTCCTGTTGGATGTCGAGCGCGCTCGCCTCGCGCCCGTTGGCCAGCCGCACCTTGCGCCGCCCGCTCATGTCGTGCGAGATTTCGCGGATCGCACGGATCGGGTTCTCCATGGTGAGGTCGCGCATCACCACGCCCTCCTCGATCATCCGCAGCACGAGGTCGCAGGAGGCCACCTTGAGCATCGTGGTGGTCTCGCTCATGTTGGAGTCGCCGACGATCACGTGCAGCCGGCGGTAGCGCTCGGCGTCGGCGTGCGGCTCGTCGCGCGTGTTGATGATCGGCCGCGACCGCGTGGTGGCCGACGAGACGCCCTCCCAGATGTGCTCGGCCCGCTGGGAGACGCAGTAGACCGCGCCGCGCGGCGTCTGCAGCACCTTGCCGGCGCCGCAGATCAACTGCCGGGTGACCAGGAACGGGATGAGGATGTCGGCCAGCCGGCCGAACTCGCCGTGCCGGGAGACCAGGTAGTTCTCGTGGCAGCCGTACGAGTTGCCGGCGGAGTCGGTGTTGTTCTTGAACAGGTAGATCTCGCCCGCGATGCCCTCGTCGTGCAGCCGCTTCTCGGCGTCGACGAGCAGGCCTTCCAGGATCCGCTCGCCGGCCCGGTCGTGGGCGACCAGGTCGGTGACGGAGTCGCACTCGGGGGTCGCGTACTCGGGGTGCGAGCCGACGTCGAGGTAGAGCCGTGCGCCGTTGCGCAGGAAGACGTTGCTGGAGCGGCCCCAGGACACGACCCGTCGGAACAGGTAGCGCGCGACCTCGTCGGGCGACAACCGTCGCTGGCCGCGGTAGGTACAGGTGACCCCGTACTCGGTCTCAAGGCCGAAGATGCGCCGGTCCATGGACAAACAGT
>DASSBE010000036.1:0-14330 GCA_035699065.1 Nocardioidaceae bacterium | reverse complement strand
CCGCAGGTGGTGCAGGACATCGCCTGTGGCGGCGGGATGCCCGGTGGCTCCACGCAGATCACGGGTGACTTCACGCCGGAGGAGGCCAAGGACCTCGCGATCCTGATCGAGGGCGGCGCGCTGCCGGTGCCGGTCGAGATCATCGAGCAGCGCACGGTCGGCCCGACACTGGGGGACGCGGCGATCGACGCCTCCTTCAAGGCCGGCATCATCGGCCTGATCCTGACCGGTCTGTTCATCGTGGTGGCCTACCGGCTGATGGGCCTCCTGGCGACGATCGCGCTGGCCACCTATGCGCTGATCTCCTATGCCGTGCTCACCTCGCTCGGAGCCACGCTGACGCTGCCCGGACTCGCCGGATTCGTGCTCGCGATCGGGATGGCGATCGACGCCAACGTCCTGGTGTTCGAGCGAGCCCGTGAGGAGTACTCCGACCGGAACCTGAACCTGACGAACTCGCTCGCGACCGGGTACAACAAGGCGTGGACCGCGATCATCGACTCCAACATGACCACGCTGCTCGCGGCGGCGCTGCTGTTCTTCCTGGCCTCCGGGCCGGTGAAGGGCTTCGGTGTCACGCTGTCGATCGGTGTGCTCGCCTCGATGATCTCGGCACTGATCATCGCCCGGGTGCTCACCGACCTGGCGGTGAAGTCCCGGTGGGTCAACAAGTACCCCAGGGTCACCGGCCTCAGCTCGACCGGCCGGGTCCGCGACGCCCTGCGCCGCTGGAATCCCGACATCATGGGCAACGGGATCAAGTTCCTGGCGATCTCCGCCGTGGCCCTGGTGATCGCGGTGACCGGCATCGTCGCCAACGGGCTCAACCTCGGTGTCGAGTTCACCGGCGGCCGGTTGATGGAGTACTCCACCAGCCAGCCGCTCTCCGCCGACACGGCGCGTGCCGCGGTCGCCGACGCGGGCTTCCCGAGCGCGGTCGTGCAGAAGTCGGACAACGACAAGATCTCGGTGCGGACCGGGCAGATCACCAACGACGACGAGGTGACGATCCGCGAGGCGATCGGTGACGAGAGCGGCGGTGCCACCAAGCAGCGTGACGAGCTGATCGGCCCGAGCCTGGGCTCCGAGCTGCGGGACAAGGCGCTGATCGCCTTCGGTATCGCGCTGATTGTGCAGATGCTCTATCTCGGCATCCGCTTCAAGTGGACCTTCGGCGCCGCCGCGGTGTCGGCGATGTTCCATGACGTGGTGATCGTCGTCGGCATCTTCGCCTGGCTGGACAAGCCGATCGACGGGGTGTTCCTGGCGGCGGTGATGACGATCATCGGTCTCTCGGTCAACGACACGGTCGTGGTCTTCGACCGGATCCGGGAGGTGTGGACCGGCAGCAAGAACCGGGAGTTCGCTGAGGTCTCCAACGACGCGGTCCTCGAGACCATGCCGCGCACCGTGAACACCGGGCTCGGCACGATGTTCATCCTGGGGGCCCTGGCGCTGCTCGGCGGTGACTCGTTGCAGGACTTCGCGATCGCGCTGCTCCTCGGCCTGGTGATCGGCACCTACTCCTCGGTGTTCACCGCGACACCGCTGGCGGTGCTGATGCAGAAGCGGTGGCCGCTGTCCACGCAGGCCAAGGTCAAGCGCTCGCGCGTGGCCCGCGACCCGAGCGACTCCGGTGCGGTGATCTGACTCAGGCGGCGACCCGGCTGGTGGCCGTGGCGTAGGTCCGCTCGCGGGCGATCCGGCGGCCGGCGATCCCGAACGCGAACATGACCGGCAGCGCGGCGTTGCCCATCGAGGTCACCTGGAGGATGCCGACCGCCAGCGGGATCTGCAGTGCGAGCAGCGCAGCGGTCGCGCGGGGCCGGAACCGGTTGCGCAGCAAGGCGATGCCGAGCACCGTCGACCCGAGCATGACGACCAGGAGGCTCGGGACGGTCAACGCGAAGGACAGGTCGCCGAGCATGTTGTACGACGTCCACTGTCCGTAGTACTGGCCGAACACCGACACCGTGGCGGCGACGTACCCGGTGAGCAGCACGCGCCACACCCACTTCTCGAACCCCGCCGGCTGCCGTCGCCGGTAGACGACGAACGCGCACAGCGTGAACGCGAGGAACACGAACACCCAGATCTTGCCGTAGGTCAGGTAGACCGTGTCCGCCGATGCCCAGCCGAGCAGTGGGCTCAGCACGTCGGACACCGGCTCGGACCAGGCCCGGGTCAGTGGGAGCGCGAGGTCCTCGGCGCCGTCGCTGGTGGCGTGTCGGGCCATCGCGTGCAGCTGGCCGACCACCAACCCGACCCAGGCCATGACCCAGGCGAGCCGCCCGATCAGCCGCTGGTTGGGAAGGGAGGCGTTCAGGGATTCATTCATGAGTTCGACGCTAGGACCGCCGCGAGCAGCAGTCGTCCACTCCTGGGTCGGACCCTTCTCCACCCCAAGTTGGACGCGTGAGGCCGTCCACGGCAGTAGCCTCGGGCAATGACCGGGCGTGAGCTGCTGCGAGATGCCGCGCTTCCGGGCGCCGTCGCGCTGCTCGGTGCGTTCGAGCTGTCCTCCCTCGGGCCCGACGGCTGGGGTTACGGCATCGTCCTGGAATGCGTCGCGTGCCTGCTGCTGGTGTGGCGCCGGCGGTACCCGCTGACGGCTTGCACAGCGGCGGCCGTCGCTGTCCTCACGATGCCCTGGATCGGCCCACAGCTCGACGAGCCGGCCACCCCGATCCTCGTCGCGGCCCTGGTCGCGTACTCGTTGGCGAGGCGGTTGCCTGACCTCCGGGGGCTGCTCGGGATGGGCGTGATAGCGCTGATGCTGCTGGTCGACTACGGGCTCGTGGACGGCCGTGACCACGGGCCCTCGGACGTCATCTTCGTGGCCGCGCTGTTCGCGCCGCCGTACGTGCTGGGCCGGCTGACCCGCAAGCTCGCCGCCCAGGCGACGCAGCTGCGGCTCCAGCACGCGCTGATCCGCGACGAGGCCATGCGGGCAGAGCGGGCCAGGATCGCGCGCGAGCTGCACGACGTGATCGCGCACTCGGTGAGCGCGATGGTCGTGCAGACCGCAGCCGCCCAGGACCTGGTACGCACCGACCCGGACCGGGCTGGCGCGGTGCTCGAGGACGTGGCGGCCATCGGACGGCACGCGCTGTCCGAGACCGGCCGGTTGCTGCACGTGATCCGCGACGACGCCGACGAGCTGGGCCTGCGTCCGGCACCCGGGATGGCCATGCTGTCCGAGCTCGTGGCGCGGTTCCGCGACAGCGGCCTGGACATCGACTTCGAGCTCGACGGCCCGCTCCGGGAGCTGCCGGCCGGCCTGGACGTCTCGGCCTACCGGATCGTGCAGGAGGCCCTGACCAACGCGCTGAAGTACGCCGCGGACCGCGCCACGTCCCTGCGGCTGACGAGCACGCCGACGACGCTGCAGATCCGCACCTCGAACGTGAGCGGCGACCCCGGGTCCGTCGGAGGCAGCGGGCTCGGACTGGTCGGGATGGCCGAGCGGGTGTCGCTGTTCGGCGGGACGCTGAGCCACGGCGTCACCGTGGACGGCCGCTTCGAGCTCGATGCAGTCCTACCGGTGATGACCGGTGAGCTGTGATGACCAGGATCGTGATCGCCGACGACCAGGACCTGGTCCGCTCGGGCCTGGAGATGGTGCTGCAGGCCCGCGGCTGCGAGGTGGTGGGTCTGGCCGCCGACGGTCGCGAGGCGGTCGAGGTGGTACGGCGCACGCAGCCCGATGTCGTGCTGATGGACATCCGGATGCCCGTGCTCGACGGCATCGCCGCGACCCGCGAGCTCACCGCCTCCGGTGTGGCGTCACGGGTGCTGGTGCTGACGACGTACGACCTGGACCAGTACGTCTACGGCGCGCTGCGGGCCGGCGCGGCCGGATTCCTGCTCAAAGCCACGCCCCCGGACCGCCTGGTCGCCGGGATCGAGACCGTGGCCCGGGGCGAGTCGCTGCTCGCCCCGTCGTTGACGCGCCGGTTGATCGAGGAGCACGTCCGCCGCCCTGCGCCTTCGGACGGCGTACCGGAGCAGCTGCAGGCTCTGACCGAGCGTGAGCTGGAGGTGTTCGTGCAGATCGCGCGCGGTCTGTCGAACGACGAGGTCGCCTCCCGGCTCGTCGTCACCGAGGCGACCGTGAAGACGCACGTGAACCGGATCCTGGCCAAGCTCGGCGTACGTGCCCGGGTCCAGCTGGTGGTGCTGGCCTACGAGACCGGGGTCGTGCGTCCCGGTGACGTGGTCGGCGCCTGACCGGTCACCGGGGCAGCGGTCACACCCCGATTCGCCGCCAGGGCCCCCAGATCGCGAAGGTCATCCCGTGGCTCGCCTGGATGTTGACGTACAACGTCTGCCCGTCCGGGCTGAACGTCGAACCGGCGAACTCGTCGTCGTAGCGCGGCGTCCCGCTCGCACTGGTCAGCCGGTTCAGGCAGATGTCCCAGATCCGGCCTCGCTGGGACAGGCCGCGCAGGTAGTTGTCGTCGTCGTTGTCCTCGCAGACGACCAGGGTGCCCGACGGTGAGGCGGTGACGTTGTCGGGGAAGTCGAGGCGTTCACGGCTGTGTGACTGGTAGACCAGCGTGAGGGTCTGGTTTCGGGTGTCGTAGCCCCAGACCTGGCCGTGCCCGTTGCCGTAGCCGCTGGGGTCCTCCACCCCGTCCTCGGCCTTGCCGCCGCCCTGGGTGGAGCAGAAGTAGACCACACCGTCCTCGAAGACCTGGCCCTCCAGGCGGGAGAAGTACGCCGCACCGAGCTCGCGCCCCTGGTTGCCGACGAAGCAGATCGCGTCGTTGTTCGACATCGGGTTCGCGAGCTCGCCGTGGAAGTCGGGCTGCGCGATCGGCACCCACTCGACCTCGTAGGTGCGACCCGGACGCTGGCGGCCCTCGAGGTGCAGGTTGGGTGCCCCCTTGACCGCGAGCATCTCCAGCGAGCCGTTGTTGTCCAGGGAGCCGGAGACCATGGGGAGCGAGCCGGGGGTGTAACGGTAGAAACCGGACGCGAAGCCGAAGTTGTCCTCGGTCAGATAGAGGGCACCGCCGACCGGGTCGAAGGAGACCGCCTCGTGCGCGAACCGGCCCGCGGCGGTGATCGGCGTGTGCGAGGCGGAGCCGTCGCTGGGCACCTCGAAGATGTAGCCGTGCGGCTTCTGCAGGGGCTCGTTCGAGGCGCCGGTGAAGTCCGGTCCCACGTCGGGGCCGTTGATGGTCTCCTCGCAGGTGATCCAGCTGCCCCAAGGCATCACGCCGCCGGAGCAGTTCATCATCGTGCCGTTCAGACTGGTGTAGGCCCGGCTGACGTTGCCGTGATGGTCCACGTGCACCGTCGTCGTGCCGCCGCGGGCTGCCGCGTCGTACGGCTCCGGTGCGCCCGCGCCGCCCATCGACGTGTAGGTCTCGCCCGCGCTGACGTCGGGGTTGTTCAGCTCGTGGTTGCGCACGAGGACCACACCTCCGTCCGGGTCTCGGAACGCGCCCATCCCGTCGTGCCGACCGGGCAGGTGGGTGCCGTCGTCGAGCACCACGGGGAACTCGGTGTCGTGGAAGGAGCGGTAGGAGAAGCCGCGCGGCAGGTGCAGGCGTACGGCACCGTCGCGTGCGTCGGGCACGGGGAACAGGGCCTGTGGCCGCGGTCCCGGCCGGGCGCTGGCCGGGGCGGCGGCGAACCCGGCGAACGGGCCTCCGAGAACGGCTCCGGTCGCGGCGGCGGCGCCGCCCTTCAGCAGCGTGCGGCGTTCGAGATCCATGGGTCCTCCAGGGTCGACGACGTGACCTGCGTCACCCTAGCCGTGTCGGTCCGGCGCCGGTAGGGCCGACGGGAGCCGCCGCGAGCGCGCCTGTGGATGAGGGAGGGTGGGTGTCGGTGGGAGCGGTTAAGGTTCTGCGGTGCCGCAAAGTCCCACCCCGTCGCCCGCTGCTGCTCCGGCCCGGTCCGTCAGGTCCGTCAAGGAGGTGCTCGCCGGTGCCGTCGAGGCCCTCGGCGGCCAGGAGCGCGAGGGCCAGATCCAGATGGCCGAGGCGGTGGCTCGGGCCATGGAGCGCGGTGAGCACCTGCTGGTCCAGGCCGGCACCGGCACCGGCAAGTCGCTGGCCTACCTCGTTCCCGCGCTGCTGCACGACAAACGGGTCGTGATCGCGACCGCCACCCTGGCCCTGCAGCACCAGCTCGTCGAGCGCGACATCCCGGCCCTGCTCGAGGCCGCGCAGCACGTGCTCGGCGAGGACCCGTCGTACGCCGTGCTCAAGGGCCGCTCCAACTATGCGTGCCTGCACCGGATCCGGGAGGGGGTGCCCGACGACCAGGGCACCCTGGTCGACATCCCCGAGGGCACGATGGGCGCCGAGGTGCTCAAGCTGCGGGCCTGGGCCGAGGAGGAGTCGGAGCGGGGCGGCAACGGCGACCGGGACTCCGCCCCGAAGCACACCGACAAGCTGTGGCGCCAGGTCTCGGTCAGCCACCGCGAGTGCCTCGGTGCGACCAAGTGCCCCTATGCGGCCGAGTGCTTCGCCGAGCGCGCGAAGGAGAAGGCCGCGCACTCCGACGTGATCGTCACCAACCACTCGCTGCTCGCGATCGACGCCATCGAGGGCGTGCCGATGATCCCCGAGTACGACGCGGTGGTGATCGACGAGGCGCACGAGCTGTCCGCGCGGGTGACCCAGGCAGCCACCGACGAGCTGTCGGTCCCGGAGATCGAGCGGGCCGCGAAGAGGTCGCAGAAGCACATCGACGGCAACGAGGCCGACGAGCTCAGCGACGCCGCCGACGCGCTGCGTGACGCCTACGACGACTGCGCGCCCGGTCGCCTCGACTCGATGCCGGAAGCCCTCGCGGACGCCCTCACGCTGGTGCGGGACTCGGCGCGCGCGCTGATCTCGGCGTTCCCCAAGGAGTCGTCCGCGGGCGGCGACGGCGACCCCGGCCGGACCCAGGCCAAGGGGTGGGTGCAGGAGATCTTCAAGACCGCCGGCCGGATGGCCGCACACGTCGAGTCGGACGTGGTGTGGCTCGCCGAGCGTGAGCGCAGCCGTGGCGGCAACCAGCTCTGCGTCGCGCCGCTGCAGGTGTGGGGCCCGTTGCGCGAGAAGCTGCTCAGCGAGAAGACGGCGGTGTTCACCAGCGCGACCCTGATGCTGGGCGGCGACTTCAGCTCGGTGGCCACCAGTATCGGCCTCAAGCCGAGCGAGCGGGTCACGCACTCGCTCGGCGAGACTCCCGACGAGCCGGAGACCGACGAGGACACGCTGCCCTGGCGCGGCATCGACGTGGGGTCGCCGTTCGACTACCGGCAGCAGGCGATCCTCTACGTCGCCAAGCACCTGCCGCCACCGGGGCGCGATGGACTCGGGCCGGCGCAGCTCGACGAGATCGTGGACCTCGTCGACGCCGCCGACGGCCGGACCCTGGGGCTGTTCTCCAGCCGGCGTGCGGCGGAGACGGCGGCGGAGGCGGCCCGCGAACGCCTGCCGCACCTGACGATCATGGCCCAGGGCGAGGCGCAGCTGCCCGAGCTGGCCCGGCTCTTCGTCGAGGACCCGCACGCCTGCCTGTTCGGCACGCTGAGCCTGTGGCAGGGCCTCGACGTGCCCGGCGACACCTGTCAGCTGGTGCTGATCGACCGGATCCCGTTCCCGCGCCCGGACGACCCGCTGATGTCGGCGCGGCAGCGCGCGGCCGACAAAGCCGGTGCCAACGGGTTCATGTCGGTGGCCGCGACCCACGCCGCGCTGCTGCTGGCCCAGGGCTCGGGCCGGCTGATCCGCACCACCAGCGACAAGGGCATCGTCGCGATCCTCGACCCGCGGCTGGTCACCGCGAGGTACGGCGGGTTCCTCCGTGCCTCGCTGCCACCGATGTGGCCGACCACCGACCGGGCCATCGTGCTCAACGCCCTGAAGCGGCTCTCCTCGCTCGCCGAGCCCCGGTCGGCCTGACGCAGGAAAGCGTCCCACCGGCCTAACCGGTGGGACGCTCCTCAGTCGTCCTGGCGACGCCGGCTCACACGGGGTGAGCGAGGTTGTTCCTGTGTCGGCGCAGACCGGCCGCCGCGGCGACACCTGCGCCTGCCAGGACGATCCCGCCCAGCGCGCCGCCCGCAAGGGCGGTGTAGTCGAACGGGTTGTCCACCGGTCCGGGGTTGGGCAGGCTGAGGCTTGCGCCGCCCATCTCGGGCGGCTCCACCTTTGGGTTCTGCGCATTCGCCGGAGCGGCGAGTGCAAGGCTGGCGATGCCGGTGACGACGGCAGTTGTTGCGAGCCTGGTGATGGAGCGAGTAGCCATCGTGATCCCCTCCTTGTCGTGTATGTGGGTCCTGTGGCTGCGTCCACGACTCTGCCGGGTAAGGCCCCGGGCACACATCGGTGACGCCCCCTTAGATGCCGTCCGGCCGACCCTCAGATCCCGGTCCGGCCGCCTGGGGTGGGCATGGCACGAATAACCCAGAGACAGCGCGGCCCCGGCGGCGCACAGTGGTCACGTGGGTTCTACCGTCGAACAACGCGCGACCCGCATCGCAGGCAGGGTGGAAGAGCAGCGCCTGCTGGGGGACGCGATCCGGGAAGCGTCGACCGGCTCACCGTGCGCGGTCTTCGTGCACGGTGAGGCGGGCGTGGGGAAGACCCGGCTGGTGACCCAGGTCTGCGCCGACGCGGCCGCCGGTGGGTACACCGTGCTCTGGGGACGGTGCGTGCGCTTCGGGGCGGCGTCCTCGTCGTACCTGCCGCTGATCTCCGCGCTCGAGCGGTGGCTGGCGACGGCGACCCTCGAGGAGAGCCGTCGGCTGCTCGACGAGGTGCCGGCGCTCGACGAGCTGCTGCCCTCGCTCGGCGGCGGCCTCCCGGTCGACACCGGTGGTCGGCTGCTGTCGGTGATCGATGCGGCGCTCGACAAGATCGCGCTGCGTCAGCCGACCGTGCTGGTCGTCGACGACGCACAGTGGGCAGACGTGACCTCGCTGGACGTGCTGGCCTATCTGGTCACCGGCTTCCGGGGACAGCGGCTGGCGTTGCTGACCACCTACCGCGACGACCAGCTCGAGGAAGGACACCCGCTGCACGGCTGGCTCGCCGACATGCTGCGGGTCCCGTTGGTCGAGGATCTGTCGCTGGGCCGGATGTCCTACGACGAGACCGAGGAACAGGTCCGGCTGCTGACCGGCCGGCCACCGTCGCGCGGTCTGCTCGGTGACGTGATGGCCAAGTCCCGGGGGAACAGCTACCTCACCGAGCTGCTGGTGCGCAATGTCCGGCCCGACGCCACGCAGCTACCGCCGGGCCTCCCGGACGCGCTGCGCTCCGCGCTGCTCGCAGCCTGGCACCGGCTCGGTGACCGGACCCGGGACGTGCTGCGGATCCTCGCGGTGGGAGGCCGGCCGATGGTCTTCGCCGACCTGGAACGGGTGCTGCTCGCCCGTGGCATCGACGCCCGTGCGACGGCGCAGGCGCTGTCGGAGGCGATCAAGGCCGGTGTCGTCCACGCCGACTCGTCGGGGGAGTTCTGGTTCCGGCATCCGCTGCTGGCCGAGGTGCTCACCGACACGCTCCTGCCCGGTGAGGAGAAGCCGCTGCACGCGCTGTTCGTCCGGGCACTGTCCACCGGCGACGGACATGGCCCCCGCCTGAGCGCGGACCTGGCCCTGCACTGTGAACGTGCCGGGCTCCTCGACGAGGCGTTCGGGCACTACCTGGCCGCTGCGAAGGAGGCGGACCGGATGCACGGCTACCCCGAGCAGGTGCGCGCCCTCGAGCGGGCGGCGACCCTGTGGGGCAAGGTCTCACCGGAGGCCCGGGACGCCGCCGACGCCTCCTCGCAGGCAGGGCTGTGGGCCGACGTGGCTTTCGTGGCGCGTGCCGCCGGCGACGCGGACCAGGCCTTCGCCGCGATCGAGCAGGCGGTCGCCCTGGCCAACCCGGAACGCGAGCCGTTGATCGCCAGCCGGGTGTTCCACCTGTGGGGGGAGCTGGCCTGCTTCGCCGGACGGATCGCGGTGTCCGCGACCGAGTCGTTCAGCACGGCGGTCGCGCTCGCGGCAGATTTCCCGGACAGCGCCGAGTACGCCCGCGCGCTCGCCGCCCTGTCCGAGGCGCAGACCTGGGCCGGCGACCCGGAGTCTGCGGCACGCACCGCCGAGGAGGCCGTGGCGGCGGCTGCCCGGTGCGGTGACCTGACTACGCGTTCGGTCGCGCTGCAGGCGCGCTCGTTCGCACACATCGACGAGGCCCGCGGGGTGGCCGACGCAGACGAGGCCTACCGGCTCGCGGTCGAGTCCGGGGATCCCGGCTACATCGCGACCGCGTGCATCACCCGCGGCAACTACGTCGAGGAGCACGGTCAGCTGCGGATGGCCGCCGACCTGTACCGCGACAGTCTGCGCAACGGCGCGGACGGCAAGACCGGGGTGGAGCTGCTGCTTGCCGACTATGCGGCCTACTACCTGATGATGCTCGGTGAGCTCACCGCCGCCCGAGAGATGCTGCGGTTGCCGCTGGCGTCGCGCGCCACCGGGTCCGCGGGTCTGCAGGCGCGTCTCGTCGCGATGCAGCTGGCCCTTCGCCAGGGGCGTCCCGACGAGGCGGAGGGGCACCTGCTGCGCGCACGCGAGATCGCCCCGGACTTCGTGAAACAGGTGGGCATGCACGGCGTGAGCGCCTACGCCGAGTACCTGACCAGCACCGGCCGGGCCGCCGAGGCACTCGAGATGCTGATCCATGAGCTCGAGCCGCACGGCAAGGGGGAGCCCCGCTACGCCGACGAGCTGCTGACCTACGGCGCGCATGCGGCCGCGCAGACCGCCACGTCCGCACGCGACCGGGCAGACCCGGAGCGGGCCCGGCGGGCGGTCTCCTTGCTCGACGAGCTGGTCGCGGCCCGCGGTCGGGTACGTCGGACGCGGTTCGAGCGCTACGACGACGCGGACCTGGTGCAACCTGCCCGGGAGGCGTTCTTCGAGGCCGAGCGGGCCCGGTGCCACGACGAGCGGCCGCGGCAGGTGGAGCTGTGGCTCGCCGCCGCGGAGGCGTGTGCCGCGGCCGAGATGCGCTGGCACGAGGGGGTCGCGTGGTACCGGCACGCGCAGGCCCTGGCCCGCAGCCGTGGGGCACGTGCCGAGATCGGCGCGGCGTTGCGCGCGGCCCGCGACTTCGCCGTCCGGACCCGGGCGGAGCCGTTGCTGCGGGCCGTGGAGGCGATGGCGGTGTCCGCGCGGATCTCGCTCGCCCCGCCCGTCGTACCCGAACAGCCCACGGCCGGCAACGGGCTGGCGCGGCTGACCCCGCGTGAGCTGGAGGTGCTCGCTCACCTGGTCGCCGGCCGGTCCTACACCGAGATCGGGCGGTCCCTGTTCATCAGCGACAAGACGGTCAGCGTGCACGTGTCGAACCTCTTGCGCAAGACCGGGACGTCGAACCGGATCGAGGCCGCCGCGTTCGCCCGGCGGCACGGGCTGGGCGCCGCCGGGTGACCTGGGTACCCTCGACGGCATGCGGTCCCGGTGGCTTCGCCTGCTTGCGCTGCTGACCTGTGTGCTGGTCACCGCGGCGGTGGCCGGGCCGGTGCAGGCGCAGAACAAGGTCGAGGCCGCGCGCGGCCAGCCGATCCGGCACTTCTCGTTCGGGGCGGCCGGGGACCACGGCGCGAACCCGCACACGGCGGCGGCGCTGCGGCGGCTGGACCGCTCCGACGCGGCGTTCTACCTCGCGCTCGGCGACCTGGACTACGACCAGACCCGGACGGACCGGGCGTGGTGCCGCTACGTCCACGAGCACCTGCCCCGGAAGGGCGCACGGTTCCCGTTCGAGGTGCTCGTCGGCAACCATGAGCAGGACGGCGGGCCGGACGGGCGGATCCGGCACCACGCGCGCTGTCTGCCCGACCGGCTGTCGTCCACGCCGGGGCCGGGCAGCGGGTACGGCGCCGAGTACGCGTTCAGCTATCCGCCGCGTCACCCGCTCGCACGGGTGATCATGATCGCGCCGAACCTGACCGTGAACGGCGAGCGGCACACCTACCGGGCCGGCTCGCCGCACCGGCGTTGGCTGCTGCGGCAGATCAACCAGGCGCGCGCGGACGGCGTGCGCTGGGTCGTCGTCGGTATGCACTACCCGTGCCTGAGCGCCGGTGCCACGCACGGCTGCGACGCGGGGCCGGAGATCCTCAACCTGCTGGTGCGCAAGCGGGTGGACCTGGTGCTCACCGGGCACAACCACGTCTACGAACGCGGCAAGCAGCTGCGCCGGGGCGCCGGTTGCCGGTGGATCCGGCCCGGTCGGTTCGACCGCGACTGCGTCGTGCCGGGCTGGCGTGACGGCAGCTACCGCAAGGGTGCCGGGACGGTGTTCGTGACCGCCGGGAGCTTCGGCAGGCACGAGCAGGGCATCGACCCGCACGACCCGGACCGTCGCTACTTCGCGCGGGTGGACGGCGACGCGCTCGGCTTCGTCCGCTACGTGGTGCGTCCCGGCCGGATCGACGCGCGGCTGCTCGCGACCGCCGACTCCGGCCACGACAGCTTCAGCATCGGCTGACACCATGGAGGGATGGGTGCCCTGTTCGTGGTCAGCGACGTGCACGGCTACCGCGACGACCTGGTCGCGGGGCTCGAGCACGAGGGGCTGACCGACCGGAGCGGCAGGTGGACCGGCGGCGACGCCGACCTGTGGATCCTCGGGGACCTGACCGACCGCGGCCCGGACGGGATCGGCGTGATCGACCTGGTGAGGTCGCTGCACGCGCAGGCGCCCGGGCAGGTGCACACGCTGATGGGCAACCACGAGATCCTCGCGCTCGGGCGGAAACGGTTCCCCGACAGCAAGTTCGCGAGCAGCTGGGTGCTCAACGGCGGACTGGAGAGCGACCAGGAGGCACTCACCCCCGAGCACCTGGAGTGGCTCGGCTCGCTGCCGGTGCTCGCGAAGGTCGGGGGCTACCTGTTCATGCACTCCGACACCAGCGCCTACCTCGACCTGGGCGACTCGGTCGAGCAGATCAACGCGGCGGTGCACGACATCGTCGAGTCCGAGGACGTGGACCGGTACTGGAACCTGTGGGCCAAGCTCACCAGCCGCTACCACTTCGGCCGGCCCGGTGGACCCGACGTCGCGCGGCGGGTGCTGGAGACGCTGGGCGCCGCCGGGATCGTGCACGGGCACAGCATCATCGGCTCGCTGATCGACTGTGCGTCCTCGGAGGTCGACGGCCCGGTGCTCTACGCCGACGGGCAGGTGCTGGCGATCGACGGCGGCCGGTACGACGGGGGTCCGTTGCTCGTGGTCAAGCTCGAGGACTGACCCGCGGCTACATCCGGCGCAGGACCGCGGTGACCTTCCCGAGGATCGTGGCGTCCGTGCCGTCGATCGGGTCGTACTGCTCGTTGTGCGGCAGCAGCCAGACCTTGCCGTCCTTGCGCTGGAAGGTCTTCACCGTGGCCTCGCCGTCGAGCATGGCGGCGACGACCTCCCCGTTCTCGGCGTTGGGCTGCTGGCGGACCACGACGTAGTCCCCGTTGCAGATCGCGGCGTCGATCATCGAGTCGCCGGCTACCTCGAGCAGGAACAGGGT
Organism: Nocardioidaceae bacterium; assembly: GCA_035699065.1. GTDB lineage: Bacteria > Actinomycetota > Actinomycetes > Propionibacteriales > Nocardioidaceae > Nocardioides_C. Next base: position 797 of record DASSBE010000036.1, on the reverse strand, counting down.
GCCCTCGCCGACGAGGGTCTTGGGCAGCGGGAAGATCTCCTCCACGCGCTCCTCGGCCAGGATCGGGCCACCGGCGGCGATCCGGCCGACCACCGGGACGTAGCTGGCGGCGGGCATCGCGTCGCCGATCCCGGTCTCGTCGATGACATGCTCGTCGGGGCTGAACACCTGCAGGGCACGCGGGCGGTTCGGGTCGCGCTTGAGGAAGCCCTTCTCCTCGAGCGTGCGCAGCTGGTGCGCCACCGACGAGGAGCTGGTCAGGCCGACCTGCTCACCGATCTCGCGCATGCTCGGCGGGTAGCCGCGCGCCTCGAGCGACGCGCGGATCACGTTGAGGACGCGCTGCTGGCGCGGAGTGAGCCCGGTGGAGTCCGGAGGGCCGTCGGGAAGCTCGGCGACCTTGCCTGCCTTGGTGGAGCGGGTGCCCTTGCCTGCTGCCATTGCGTTGCCTCTTCCCGTGTCCATGCCCGGATCCGTGCCGCGGTCGTCCCTGCCGAGGCGTTGGTGACAAGGTAGACCGATCCGCCGTTCGGTTCAAACATCTGTTCGAACGGGCGTGTCGGTAGGTTGCACCCTATGGAACCTGGAACGTCGGCCGTCGTGACCGGTGGCGCCCGCGGCATCGGACGCGCCATCGCCGAGCAGTTGGTCCGTCGTGGGTACCTCGTGGTGCTCACCGACGTGGACGGTACCGCTGCCCGTCGTACCGCCGAGGAGATCGGCGCGGTCGCCGGGCTGGCCCAGGACGTGCGCGACGAGGGCTCGCACGCGTTGGCGGGGCAGGTCGCCACCTCGCA
>DASSBE010000035.1:0-28080 GCA_035699065.1 Nocardioidaceae bacterium | reverse complement strand
CTTCGCGTCGTTCGTCGGCCGCCCCAACGCCGGCAAGTCCACGCTGACCAACGCCCTGGTCGGGACGAAGGTGGCGATCACCTCCTCGCGTCCGCAGACCACCCGGACCGTGGTGCGCGGGATCGTGCACCGGCCCGACGCACAGCTGATCCTGGTCGACACCCCGGGCCTGCACCGGCCGCGGACCCTGCTCGGGGAGCGGCTCAACGACCTGGTGAAGACCACGTGGTCCGAGGTCGACATCGTCGCGGTGTGCTTCCCGGCGAACGAGAAGATCGGGCCCGGGGACCGGTTCATCGTCAACGAGCTGGCCAAGGTCCGGCGCACCATCAAGGTGGCGATCGCGACCAAGACCGACCTGGCCACGCCGCAGCAGGTCGGTGAGCACCTGCTCGACATCGCCAGGCTCGGCGAGGAGACGCACACGAGCTGGGAGGAGATCGTCCCGGTCTCGGCCAAGGCGGGTGACCAGGTCGGGCTGCTCGCGGACCTGCTGGTGGCCCAGCTGCCCGAAGGGCCCCAGCTGTACCCGGACGGTGACCTCACCGACGCGCCCGAGGAGACGATCGCCGCGGAGCTGATCCGGGAGGCGGCCCTCGAGGGGGTCCGCGACGAGCTGCCGCACTCGATCGCCGTGGTGGTGGAGGAGATGGGGCTGCGTGAGGGACGTCCGGCCGACAAGCCGCTGCTCGACGTGCACGCGAACCTGTTCGTGGAGCGGTCCTCACAGAAGGGGATCGTGATCGGCCACCAGGGCGCCCGGCTGCGCGAGGTCGGCACTGCCGCCCGCAAGCAGATCGAGGCGATGCTCGGCACGCCGGTGTACCTCGACCTGCACGTGAAGATCGCCAAGGACTGGCAGCGCGACCCGAAGCAGCTGCGCCGCCTGGGCTTCTGAGCCCTCGGCAGCGTCATCCTCCTGAAGTTTCATCAAGGTATGTCGTCGAAGCATCACTTCCCATGGTGCCTGCGCCGTGGGAAGTGACGGGATCCCTGCAGACCTAGATGAAACTACGAGTCCGGGGCCCAGCAGAACCCGTAGTGCTGGCCGCGCTCCCACTGGTCCTTGGTCGGCCACTCCCAGCCGTACCGGAACCTCAGCGTGGAGTCCGAGACCCGGCGCACCGTGTCCTTGCAGGACTGGTCGCCGGCGACCCTGACCTTGCGTACGCCGGGGTAGCGGGCGCCGCCGTCGATCCGGATCGTGGCGATCGCCTGCCATGAGTGTCTCCGCGAGCAGATCACCCGGGCGAAGTGGCGTGCCCCCGGCGCCGCGGTCCCGCACAGCCCGTAGCGCTCCAGCGCCCGGTCGTTGTCGAGCAGGCCCGCCAGCCGTCGCGGTGCGGGCAGCGGCGCGAGCTCCTCGTGGCCGGCGAACGCGATCGCGTCGCAGCGGAACCAGGTGGCGCCCCGGTCGAGCTGTTCCGGCGTCGGCGTGAACCAGACGACCTTGAACCTGCTCAGCGCCCGCGTGGACCGGTCGCCGCCGAGGTAGGCGGCGAGCTTGCGGGGACAGGTGGTGGAGACCTGCGTGCTGACCGCGTCGGGCTCCACGGCGTCGAGCTCGCCGACGTGGATCGTCTGCGCGGTGTGCGGATCCCGGCACGAGACGGGTTCGCTGTCGTTGCTCGCCGGGCGCAGCTGCGCGAACGTCAGCCGGTAACAGCCGCCGTCCGGAGGCGCGGGAGCAGGCGGAGCGCCCGTCGTACGCGCCGGTCCCGGGGACGCCGACGAAGCCCCGGCGGAGGGCGAGGCGGCCGGTGACGTCGCGGAGGGCGGCGACGCGTCCGGCGACGGCGTGCAGGCGCCCAGGAGCAACAGCGTGGCTGCGGCGAACACGCGGAGGGTCACCTGTGCCCTACCGCTCGGTCTTCGCCCAGCAGATCGAGCGACGGTTGCCCGCCTTCCACTCCGCCTCGTGGAAGACGGTGATGCCGTAGTCGTAGTCGACCGGGTAGTTCATCCAGGCGCCGACCGAGTCCGAGCAGAAGTCCTGCGACCGGACCTCGACCAGCCGGTCGCCGGGATATGGGTCACCGGGCTCGCCGAGCTTGATCGTCGTGACCGCCCGCCAGGTGTGTTCCTGGGAGCAGGGAATCTTCACCGACCCGCTGACCGTCGGGCCGTCGACGCAGATCATCCACCGGTCCTCGGGCCGTCCGAGGAGCAGACCCTTGGCGGTCCTGGGCAGGTTCACGTACGACTTGGACTGCTCGCCGCCACCGACGATGTCGCAGCGGTACCACCGGGCTCCCTGCTCCCACGCCGTGGCCGAGGGCCGGAACCAGGCCCAGGTCAGCGTCGAGCGCATGACCAAGCTGTCGTCGCCGCCGAGGAACGCCCGGAACCGCTGGTCGCAGGTCTTGAAGATGTAGCCGCCGAGCTCGCGGTCGTCATGGCCGTGCGCGGCGACCCGCTCCGGGAAGGTGCCCACCGCGAACGTCTGCGCTGTGTGGTCCTCGGCGCAGTCCACGACCGGGGAGGCGTTGCTCGACTTCGCCACATCCTCAGGGGTCAGCACCCGACAGTCGCCCAGCGCCGGCGGCTCGACCGAGCCCACCTCGGCCGAGCCGCTGTCCGCGGTGCTCCCGCTGCACGCCGAGAGCGCGAGCAGCGCGAGTGCCGCGAGGGCAACGGTGATGCGGGGAGGCAACAGGGGTCCTTACGCGTCGGAGGCGGTCAGTGTTCGAAAGCGTACCGTCGGCCCCGAGGACCGGTCCGGGGCTCACGACGAGGCAGCGAGCATCCGGAAACCCGCGTGATGTCCGACCACGCTCGCGCCGAGGCGCTCGTTGACCGCGATCACGTGGTGGTTGCTGGTGGCGTTCCAGGTGTCGATGGCCGCGATCTCGGGCCGTTCGTCGGTCAGCCAGCGCAGCATGTCGGCCTTCATCAGCAGCCCGAGCCGGTGCCCGCGATGCCGGCGTACGACGGACGTGTCCTCCTGGAACGCGACCGAGGGCGCGAACTCGTCGACACAGAGCAACGACTGTCCCGCCCAGTCACCGGTCCCGCGGTGGACGGCCATCACCCGGTACAACGTCTGACGTCTGCCGGCCATCGCCTTCTCGTAGCTGACCACCCGGTCCACGTCCCAGACGTCCTCCTCCATGTCCGGGTCGTCCTTCGGCGCGTCGTTGATCGCGGCATGCAACGCCACCATGCTCGCGAGCCGGTGCTCGGGGGTGCTGCCGAGCTGGCGGACCAGGTCGTAGTCGCCGGCGTGGGGGAGCGCCTCGTCGTAGAACCGCTGCCAAGCGCCGTGCGGCGCGGCGTGCACGTCGAGCCGGCGAATCGCGTAACGGGTGTCCAGCGGGGCGAAACCCATCGCGGCGAGGGCGGGCACACCGTCGCTGCCCTCGTAGGCACCGGCGTAGACCTTCGGGCGTCCGGTCGTGGCCACGAACGAGAGGGCCTCGCCCAGGAGCCGGCTGCCGAGGCCGTGCCGGCGCGCCCGCGGATGCACCACGCCACGGAGGAACGCGCTGTCGGTGTTGTCGCGCCAGGGCAGCTCCACCGCGACGTACCCGACGGCGCGGCCGGTCTCGTCGCGGGCCACCCGCAGCGCGTCCACCGGGCGGCAGTCCGAGTTCAGCTGCAGCGCGGTCAGCACCGCCGGCCCGGTCGACGGCGGCAGCCGCAGCCCGGCCGCTTCCTCGCTGGCGTGGTCGGCCGCCGCGATCGCGTCGGCCGTGCCGAGGTCGAGGTCCATCGGGTCGACGCGTTCGATGTCGAAGCTCACCCGGTCATTAAACCCGGGAGCGGCAACGGGGCCGGGGGCCAGGCCGGGCGGGCGCGCTGCCGTCCCGGATTCCGGAGAGGATTGAGCACCGCGGCCGAGAAGGGTTAGGCTGGGACCCTCATGTGGCGCAATCTCCTCCTTCGCTGCCGCAGCGAGGTTCGCCCCGCTTAGTCGGGAGACCCGGACCCCCTCGCTGCGGAGTTTCGTCGTTGCCTTCCGGACCACCGAGACGAACCAGCGAACCGCGAGGAACCCATGAACTTCGACACGAACCCCCAGCAGCCCAGCGGCATGCCCTTCGACCGCTACGTGCCCTTCCCGTCCGTGGCCGTACCGGACCGCACCTGGCCGGACCGGAAGATCACCCAGGCCCCTCGCTGGTGCGCCGTCGACCTCCGCGACGGCAACCAGGCGCTGATCGACCCGATGACCCCGGCCCGCAAGAAGAAGATGTTCGAGCTGCTGGTGTCGATGGGCTACAAGGAGATCGAGGTCGGCTTCCCCAGCGCCAGCCAGACCGACTTCGACTTCGTGCGGATGCTGATCGAGGAGGACATGGTCCCCGACGACGTGGTGATCCAGGTGCTCACCCAGGCACGGGAGCCGCTGATCGAGCGGACCTACGAGGCGATCCGCGGCGCGAAGCAGGCGATCGTCCACCTCTACAACTCCACCTCCACGTTGCAGCGGCGGGTGGTGTTCGGCATGGACATGGACGGGATCGCCGACATCGCGGTCTCCGGAGCCCGGCTGTGCAAGAAGTTCGAGGAGACCGTCCCCGGGACCACGGTCTACTACGAGTACTCCCCGGAGTCCTACACCGGCACCGAGCTGGAGTTCGCCGCGCGCGTCTGCAACGAGGTGCTCGAGGTCTTCGAGCCGACCGCCGAGAAGCCGGTGATCATCAACCTTCCGGCCACCGTCGAGATGGCCACGCCCAACGTGTACGCCGACTCGATCGAGTGGATGCACCGGCACCTGAACCATCGCGAGCACGTGGTGCTGTCCCTGCACCCGCACAACGACCGGGGTACGGCGGTCGCGGCCGCTGAGCTGGGCTACCAGGCCGGAGCGGACCGGATCGAGGGCTGCCTGTTCGGCAACGGCGAGCGCACCGGGAACGTGTGCCTGGTGACCCTCGGGCTGAACCTGTTCACCCAGGGCGTGGACCCGCAGATCGACTTCGCCGGCAACGGAGGCATCGACGAGGTGCGTCGTACGGTCGAGTACTGCAACCAGCTGCCGGTGCACGAGCGGCACCCCTACGGCGGTGACCTGGTCTACACCGCGTTCTCCGGCTCGCACCAGGACGCGATCAAGAAGGGGTTCGAGGCGCTCGACCGCGACGCCGCCACGGCCGGCGTACCGGTCGAGCAGCAGGAGTGGGCGGTGCCGTACCTGCCGATCGACCCCAAGGACGTCGGCCGGTCCTACGAGGCCGTGATCCGGGTGAACAGCCAGTCCGGCAAGGGCGGTGTCGCCTACATCATGAAGTCCGAGCACAAGCTCGAGCTGCCGCGCCGGCTGCAGATCGAGTTCAGCCGGGTGATCCAGACCCACACCGACGGCGAGGGGGGCGAGATGTCGCCCGAGGCGATCTGGAGCCACTTCGAGACCGAGTACCTCCACCGGACCAGCCCGCTCGAGCTCAACTCCGTGCACACGTCCTCGGCGGCCGGCGAGAAGGACGCGTTGAGCGTGAACGTGTACGTCGACGGGGCGATGCGCACGCTGGACGGCACCGGCAACGGGCCGATCGAGGCATTCGTCAACGCCCTCAACGACCTCGTCGCCACCGAGCAGGAGGCCGGCAACCCGGTCTACGCCGACCGCAGCGACGTGCGGGTCCTCGACTACGCCGAGCACGCCCTGTCCTCGGGTGGCGACGCGACCGCCGCGGCCTACGTGGAGTGCGCGGTCGGTGACCAGATCGTGTGGGGCGTCGGCCTCGACCCGAACATCGTCACCGCCTCGCTGCGGGCCGTGATCTCCGCGGTCAACCGGGGCGCCTGACCTGCTTACCGGGTGAGCTCCCGGCACGTGATGCCGGGAGGCCACCCGCTAGCGCGGGACAGCGCCGTACCCTGGACAACTCCGTTAGGACGGGGTCCAGCGGCGGTGCGCGGTGGTCGGCACGCCCTCACGGACGAGCTGCAGCCGCGGCTTCGGGCCGTCGCTGCGACCTGTCTGCGGTTTGCGGCGCCCCGGCAACCACGGCAGCGGCCAGGTCACCCCGGGGCCGTCGTAGTCCTGCTCGATCGCGGCGTGCAGGGTCCAGTTCGGGTCGTAGAGGTGCACCCGGCCGAGCGCGCACAGGTCGGCGCGGCCGGCGAGCAGGATCGAGTTCACGTCGTCGAAGGAGGAGATCACGCCGACCGCGATCGTGGGTACGCCGGCCTGGTTCCGGATTGTGTCGGCGTAGGGCGTCTGGTACGAACGGCCGAACGCCGGCCGCTCGGCGGACGTCACCTGGCCGGTGGACACGTCCAGCGCGGTCGCGCCCGCGTTCGCGAAGGCCCGGGCGATGACCAGCGTCTCCTCGGCCGTGATGCCGCCCTCGACCCAGTCCGTGGCCGAGATCCGCACGGTCATCGGCCGCTCCGCCGGCCACACCGCCCGCATCGCGGAGAACACCTCCAGCGGATACCGGAGCCGGTTCGTCACGTCACCGCCGTACTCGTCCTCGCGCCGGTTGGTCACCGGGGACAGGAACGACGACAGGAGGTAGCCGTGTGCGCAGTGCAGCTCGACGAGGTCGAAGCCCGCGTCGACGGCACGCCGGGTCGCCGACACGAACTGCTCGCGGATCTCGTCCATCTCCGCTCGGGTCAGCTCGCGCGGAACCTGGTTGACGCCCGGCTGGTACGCCACCGGGGACGCGGCGGCGACCTCCCAGTTCCCTGAGTCCAGCGGCTGGTCGATCCCCTCCCACATCAGCTTCGTGGAGCCCTTGCCGCCCGAGTGACCGAGCTGGAGGCCGATCTTCGTCTCGGTCTCCGCGTGCACGAAGTCGCTGACCCGTCGCCAGCCGGCCGCCTGCTGGTCGTTCCAGAGGCCGGTGCAGCCAGGGGTGATCCGGCCCTCGGGGGAGACACAGACCATCTCGGTCATCACCAGGCCGGGGCTGCCCAGCGCCTTGCCGGTCAGGTGTGTGAAGTGGAAGTCGCCGGGCATCCCGTCGACCGCCTTGTACATGTCCATCGGGGAGACCACGACCCGGTTCTGCAGGGTCAGGTCCCCGAGCCGGAACGGCTGGAACATCGGGGGGCGTACGTCCCCGTCACCGTGGCCGCGCCGCTTCTCGTGCTCCGCGAACCACTCGTCGATGCGCCGCACGAACTCGGGATCGCGGACCTTGAGGTTGTCGTAGGTGACCCGTCGGCTGCGGGTCATGATGTTGAACGCGAACTGCAGGGGCTCCTGGTCGGCGTACTGCCCGAGGTTCTCGAACCACTCCAGGCTGGCCTGGGCGGCGCGCTGGGTGGAGGTGACGACGGGCTGTCGCTCCTGCTGGTAGGACTCCAGTGCCCGGTCGAGCTCGGTCTCCTCGTGCAGGCACGCGGCGAGGGCGAGCGCGTCCTCCATCGCGAGCTTCGTCCCCGACCCGATGGAGAAGTGCGCGGTGTGCGCGGCGTCCCCGAGGAGCACCACGTTCTCGTGCCGCCAGCTGGCGTTGCGGACCGTCGTGAAGCTGATCCACCGGGAGTTGTTGGCGAGGACCTCGTGGCCGCCGAGCACGTCGGCGAACAGCTCACGGACCTGCGTCACGGCCTCGGCATCCGACTGGCCGGGCCCGAGGTCGCGGTCGGTGAACCCGGCCTTGGCCCACACCTCCGAGCTCATCTCGACGATGAACGTGCTCCCGTGGGCGTCGAACGGGTAGCCATGGATCTGCATGATGCCGTGCGGTGTCTCGCGGATGTAGAACTTGAAGGCGTCGAACACCTTGTCGGTGCCGAGCCACATGTACTTGCACTCCCGCACGTCGAGCGAGGGGCCGAAGCTGTCGGCATACCTGGCACGGACCGCGGAGTTCAGCCCGTCGGCCGCGACCACGAGGTCGAACTCCTCGGCGAGCAGGTCGACGTCCGGCGCCTGGCTGCAGAACCGGAGGTCCACGCCGAGCTCGCGGCAGCGGTGCTGCAGGATCTCCAGCAGCCGTTTGCGGGACAGGGCTGCGAAGCCGTGGCCGCCGCTGGTGATCGTCTCGCCCTTGAAATGGACGTCGATGTCGTCCCAGCGGGCGAACTCACGCTGCATCGCCTCGTGCACCACCGGGTCGGCGTGCTCGATGCCGCCGAGCGTCTCGTCGGAGAACACCACCCCGAAGCCGAACGTGTCGTCGGGGGCATTGCGTTCCCAGACCGTGATCTCGTGCTGGGAGCCCCGTTGCCGGGCGAGCTGCTGGGCGAGGGCGGAGAAGTAGAGCCCGCCGGGCCCTCCTCCGATGACGGCGATACGCATGAATGGCACTCCCGATCTGGCGTTCCTCTGAGTATATTGTTTTCTTGACGAAGGTTGTCAATCCGCTATAGCGTCGGGCCATGTCGCAGTTCGGGTTGAGCACGGACCAGCAGGCGTACGTCGCACACGTCCGCGACCTCGCCGACAAGGAGCTGTCACCTGATGCGCAGGGGCTGCGACCGGACGGATCCGACGGCCACGTGGACCGGGAGCTGCTCCGCACGCTCGGCCGGCTCGGTCTGCTGCGCGGGCTCTTCGGCGGAGCTCCGGACGAAACCCCGCGAGATGCCGCCGCGATGCAGCTCTGCCTGCTGCGCGAGACCCTCGCCGGCGTCAACACCGAGGCGGAGACGGCACTGGCGCTGCAGGGGCTGGGGAGCTACCCGATCCTGCAGTCGGGCAACCGGTCCACCGTGGAGCGGTGGCTGCCCGGAGTCGTGTCGGGCGAGGTGGTCGCCGCGTTCGCGTTGTCCGAGCCGGACGCCGGGTCCGACGCCGCAGCCCTGTCTCTGCGTGCGGAACCGGACGGCGATCCGTCGACGGGCGCACGCTCCTGGCGGCTGTTCGGCGAGAAGACGTGGATCTCGAACGCACCCGAGGCCGACGTCTACACGGTGTTCGCCCGAACCACCCCGGACTCACGAGCCCGTGGGGTGACCGCGTTCGCGGTCGCCGGGGACGCCGACGGGCTGAGCGGAGAGCACATCGACCTGCTGTCGCCGCACGCGATCGGCCGGCTCACTTTCGACGGGGTCCGGGTGACCTCGGACGACATCCTCGGGGAGGTCGATGCAGGCTTCACGGTGGCGATGCGCACGCTCGACCTGTTCCGGCCCAGCGTCGGCGCGTTCGCGCTCGGCATGGCTCAGGCCGCCCTCGACGCGACGGTGGCGTGGACCGGTGATCGGCAGGTCCACGGCGGGCCGCTGCACGAGCAGCAGTCGGTCTCGCACACGCTCGCCGAGATGGCCACCCGGGTCCGGGCGTCCCGGCTCCTGGTCTACGCAGCCGCCTCGGCCTACGACGCCGGGGCGCCGGCCGCCGAGGTGACCACGGCCGCGGCGATGGCCAAGCTCTACGCCACCGAGTCCGCGCAGTACGTCGTCGACCAGGCGGTGCAGCTGCACGGTGCACGTGCCCTGCAGCGCGGCCACCTGCTCGAGCATCTCTATCGTGAGGTACGCGCACCCCGTATCTACGAGGGCGCCTCGGAGGTGCAGCGCACGATCATCGGCCGCGGCCTGGTCCGCGACCACGAGCACGAACGACCAGAAGGAGACTCGCTGCCATGACTCGCTTTCGGGCGTCCGCGCCGCTCACCGAGGAGTGGGCGAACTTCCGGTTCGCAGTCGCCGACGGCGTCGCCACCGTGACCCTCGACCGGCCCGAGAAGATGAACCCGCTCACCTTCGAGAGCTACGCGGACCTGCGCGACCTGCTCCACGAGCTGCCCTACCGCGAGGACACCAAGGTGCTGGTGATCCGCGGCGAGGGCAAGGGCTTCTGCGGCGGCGGAGACGTCAACGAGATCATCGGTGAGCTGCTGAAGATGGACGCCAAGGACCTGATGGCGTTCACCAAGATGACCGGTGACGTGATCCGCGCGATGCGCGAGTGCCCGGTCCCCATCATCTGCGGGATCCAGGGCATCGCCGCGGGCGCCGGCTCCGTGGTCGCGTTGGCCTCGGACTTCCGGGTGGTGAGTACGTCGGGCCGGTTCGCGTTCCTGTTCACCAAGGTCGGCCTGTCCGGTGGCGACATGGGCGCGGCGTACCTCCTTCCCCGGATGGTCGGCGTGGGCCGGGCCACCGAGCTGCTGATGCTCGGCGACACGATCGACGCCGAGACCGCCGACCGGTACGGGCTGGTCAGCGAGCTGGTCGCCGACCACGAGCTGGACGCCGCGGTCGAGCGGGTCGCCCGCAGGCTGGCCGACGGGCCCACCCTGGCCTACGCGCAGACGAAGTCCCTGATCACCCGTGAGCTCGACATGAGCCTGTCGGCGTCCACCGAGCTCGACGCGATGACCCAGGCGCTGCTGATGACCACCGAGGACCATGCGGAGTTCCACGCCGCGTTCAACGCGAAACGAGCGCCGCAGTGGAAGGGCCGCTGATGACTGGTCCGGGGAAGGTAGCGATGGTTACCGGTGCCAGCCGGGGAATCGGGTCGGCGACGGCGCACCAGCTGTCCCGCGAGGGCTATCGCGTCGTCCTTGTCGCGCGGGACCGGGACGCCTTGGACAAGGTCGCCGCCGAGCTGCCCGGCGCGGCGTTGGTGGTCCCGGCGGACGTCACCGACCCCGCGCAGGTCGAGGATGCGTTCGCGAGCGTCGAGCGCGAGTGGCAGCCGGTGGACGTGCTCGTCGTGAACGCCGGGACCGGCGCCGCGTCCCCGCTGGTGGACACCACCGACGAGGAGTGGCTGCGGGTGCTCGACCTGAACCTGACCGCACCGTTCCGATGCATCCGGCGGGCACTGCCACCGATGCTCGACCAGGGCTGGGGACGGATCGTCGTGGTCGCCTCCGTCGTCTCCAAACGCGGCGAGTCGCTGATCAGCGCCTACACCGCCAGCAAGCACGGGGTGCTCGGCCTGGTCCGGTCCGCGGCAGCCGAGTTCGCCCGGACCGGGGTCACCGTCAACGCGGTCTGCCCCGGGTACGTCGACACTCCGATGACCGACGGGTCGGTGGCCGCGATCTCCGCGCGCACCGGGAAGAGCCTCGAGGAGGCGGCCCGGCTGCTGGCCCGTAAGCAGCCGATCGGCCGGCTGATCACCGTCGAGGAGGTCGCCGACGCGGTCAGTCTGCTGGTCCGCAACGGTGGGATCAACGGGCAGGGCATCAACATCGACGGCGGGGCGGTCCAGTCATGAACCTTGAACGGGTCAACCCGTCCTCGCTGGCCAGGCCGGCCGGTTTCAGCCACGCGGTGCGGACCGCCGGCGGCAGCACGGTCCACCTCGCCGGGCAGACCGCGCTGGACGCCTCCGGAGTGATCGTGGGTGACGGGGTCGTCGAACAGTTCGCGCAGGCCCTCGGCAACCTGCTCACCGCGCTCACGGCCGCAGGCGGAACGCCCGCCGACCTGGTGTCGATGACGGTCTACATCGTCGACATGGACGACTACAAGGCGCACGCTGCGGACATCGGCCGGGTCTGGAAGCGTCTGGTCGGCACCGACTATCCGGCGATGGCGGGGATCGGGGTCTCCCGGTTGTGGGACGTCGAGGCACTGGTCGAGGTGCAGGGCGTCGCGGTCGTCGCTGGGTGATGGTGCCGGTGTCGGATCACCAACCGTCGGCTGCCGGCGGCGAACCGGCACGCGGACGGACCGACTGGCTCGAGTGGCACCGTGACTACCTGGACCCGGCGTCGTCGCTGTCGCGCCGGCGGCGGGCTGTGCAGGCGGAGATCGGCCGGTGGCTCGACAGCCGCCCGAACGAGACGCTCCGGGTGCTCAGCGTCTGCGCCGGGGACGGACGAGACGTCCTGGACGTGCTGGACGCCCGCGGCGATACCGACCGGGTCGAGGTCGTCCTGCTCGAGACGGACCCGAGCCTTGTGCAGAAGGCACGGCAGCTCGCGCGGCGTAGTCGGCTGGTAAAGGTTGACGTACGTCCCCTGGACGCGGGGTCCACGGACGCGTACCGCGACGCGGTGCCCGCGGACCTGGTGATGATGTGCGGCGTGTTCGGCAACATCAGCGACGAGGACGTCCGCGCGACGATCGGGGTCCTTCCCCAGCTCTGCGCGAAGGGAGCCGGTGTGCTCTGGACCCGCGCCCGGACCACGAGCGGCGATCCCACCTCGATGATCCGCGGCTGGTTCGGCGCCGGTGGTTTCGAGGAGGTCGCGTTCGATGCTCCGCGGGACGTGGAGTACCGGCTCGGAACGCACCGGTTCGTCGGACAGCCGGTGCCACTCGAACCAGGGCGGACGTTCTTCAGGTTCCGCCGCTGAGCCTCTGTCGGTGCGTGGTCAGCCGTGCAGGACGCGGTGCGCGTGCTGGTCGGCGGGCTTGCGCAGCAGGGCGTCGAGCTCGGCGAACAGCTCACCGGCCTTGATCCCCTGCCAACCGCGGGGAAGGTACTCCAACGGCAGCCCGGGGTCGAGGTAGGGCAGTCGCCGCCACGCGGTGAGCATCGGGACGTACTCGCGGAACGCGGTCTCCGGCGGTGGGGGCGACTTCCGCCAGCGGGCGCGCATCGGCCGGTAGGTGTCGTGGAAGTCGGTGTAGAGCCGCTCAAGCTCGTCCAGGTCCCACCAGGTGCTCATTTTCGCGGCCACGTCGCCGGCACCGAGGTAGTCACCGCGGAAGAACTCCGTGTACGTCGACAGTCCGAGCCGTCCCAGCACCAGCCGCGTCTCGTCGTACAACGTCCCCGGAGCAACCCACACGCCCGGCGCCGCCGACCCGAACCCGAGCCGGACGAGCTGGGAGCGCAGTGCGTGGCGCTTGTCCCGCTCGGCCTCGGGGACGGAGAACACGACGACCAGCCAGCCGTCCTGCGGGGTCGCTCGTGGCCGGGCGAAGATCCGCACGTCGCCCTCACGGAGGATCTCCAGGGCGGCGGGCGCGAGCGCGTAGCCGGCGCGCCCCTCGATCTTGACGCTGTCCAGGATCCCGCGCTTCTTCAGCCGGGACACCGACGAGCGGACCGAGGCGGCGTCGACACCGAGGTCCTCCAGGAGCCGGACCAGCGTGGCGACCGAGAGCCAGTTGTGCTCCTCGCGGGCATAGAGCCCGTACACCGACGTGATCAGCTGGCGTGGTGGGACGTCCACGCTGCTCGCTTGCCGGCTCACTCCTGCTCACGCAGACGGAACCGTTGCAGCTTCCCGGTCGCCGTACGCGGAAGGGCGTCGACGAACTCCACGACGCGAGGATACTTGTACGGCGCGATCTCGGCCTTGGTGAAGTCCTGGATCTCCTTGGTCTTGGCCGCGTCGCCGACCGCGCCGGACCGGAGCACGACGTACGCCTTGACCACCGCGCCACGAGCCTCGTCCGGGACACCGACCACGCCGCACTCGTCGACGTCGGGGTGTCGCAGCACGGCCTCCTCCACCTCGGGCGCCGCGATGTTGTAGCCCGACGCGACGATCATGTCGTCACTGCGGGCGTGGTACCAGAAGTAGCCGTCGTCGTCCTGGCTGAACGTGTCGCCGGTGATGTTCCAGCCGTTGCGGACGTAGGCGAGCTGCCGCGGGTCGGCCAGGTAGCGGCACCCGGTCGGTCCCTTGACCGCCAGCAGACCGGGTACGCCGGCCGGGACCGGCTCGCCCTGTTCGTCGACCACCGCGGCGACGTAGCCGGGGACGGCGAACCCGGTCGAGCCAGGACGGATGTCCTCGCCTGCCGCGGAGATGAAGATGTGCAGCATCTCGGTCGACCCGATCCCGTCGATCAGCGACACTCCGGTCGCGTCGCGGAACGCCTGCCAGGTCGCCGCGGGAAGGTGCTCGCCGGCCGACACCGCGCTGCGCAGCGTCTTCAGGTGCCCGACGTCACCGGAGGTGATCATCGCGCGGTACGCCGTGGGCGCGGTGAAGCAGATGGTGACGGCGTACTCCTCGATCAGCCGGGCCAGCTCGGCGGGCGCGGCCTTCTCGATCAGCAGCGTCGAGGCACCCACGTGCAGCGGGAAGACCACGAGCCCGCCGAGGCCGAAGGTGAACGCCAGCGGGGGAGTGCCGGTGAAGACGTCGTCGGCGTCGGGGCGCAGCACGTGCCGGGAGAACGTGTCCGCGTTCGCGAGCACGTCGCGGTGGAAGTGCATGGTCGCCTTCGGCCGGCCGGTCGTGCCGGAGGTGAACGCGAGCATCGCCACGTCGTCGGCGGCGGTGTCGACGTTCGCGAAGGTTGACGGGTGCGCCGCGATGCGCTGGGTCAGGTCGGCCTCGTCCGTGCCGCCGTAGCTGAGCACCGGTCCGGTGAACCCGGCCCGCTCGAGGTCGTCGAGGAACCGGTGGTCGCACAGCGAGGCGTCGATCCGCGCGATCTCGTCGATGGTCGACAGCTCGCCGGAGCGCAGCAGCGGCATCGTGGTCACCACCACCGCCCCGGCCTTCAGGACCCCGAGCCAGCACGCGACCAGCCAGGGGTTGTTGGGACCACGGAGCAGCACCCGGTTGCCCGGGACGACACCCAGCTCGGAGACCAGCACGTTCGCCACCCGGTTGGAGGTCGCCAGCAGGTCGGCGTAGCTCCACGTCTGCTCGCCGGGGGCGTGCAGGCAGGGCCGGTCGGCACCGAGCCGGTCGATCACGTCGTCGAGCAGGGCGGCGGCACAGTTCAGCCGCTCGGGGTACCGCAGCTCCGGCAGGTCGAAGCGGAACTCGGGCCACTGGTCGGACGCGGGCAGGTTGTCGCGGCAGAACGAGTCGACGTGGGCCGAGGGGGACAGCTGCATGGTGACCTTCTTCGTGAGAGTGCCGCGACCACCAAGTTATGGCTATCTCGTAACGACAGTCAAGAATCCGATATGTCGGGGGCGTCGAGAACCAGGCGCGACCTGGTCAGGTCCGAGTCCTCGCGAAGCGGCGCGCTCTCCCCGTTGGCGACGAAGCCGTAGGCCTCGTAGACCCCACGGGCCGCTGGGTTCGCATCGGCCACCCACAGGTCCGGGCGCAGGCCGGCCTCGCGCGCCCAGCCGACGAGCTCGTCGAGGATCCGCCTGCCGATGCCGCGGCCGCGCAACCGGGGATCGGTCCACATCGCGACGATCATCAGCTTCCCGGGTTCGTACGGCCAGCCGGCTCCCATCGCGACCGGGTCGCCGCCACGGAACGCGAGCACCGCGGGTCCCGGGCCGCCGGCGCGCCGCTTCCAGTCGACCTCGGTGAACGCCCGCTCCCGTTCGACGGTGGACCCGAACGCGTCCGGGGACTCGCGCAACGAGCGCAGCCGGATGTCGCGCCACGCCTGCCACGCCTCGGGTCCCACTCGCCGGACCTCGACGTCGCTCACCGGCCGGGGTCGCTCGCCGGGGGCTCGGCCATGCAGGCGGTGCCGACGCGGACGAAGCCGACCCGCTCGTAGACCCGTGCCACCGCGACGTCCTGCGCGCTCAGGAAGATGGTCCGCACCTCACGGCGTCGTGCGTCCTCGACGAGCGCGTGCGTGATCGCGGCGCCGACCCCACGGCGACGTGCCCGGGGCAGGACCGCGATCCCCATCAGCTCGGTGGTGGTGCCGCGCGGCGAGTGCGACCCTCCGCCGATCACGGCGCCCTGTCCGTCGTACGCCGCGACCACCACGAGCAGGCCGGACCGGATCTGCTCGGCACGGTTGCCCGGGTCGAGCGGGGCGCCGTCGTGAGACTCGTCGAAGCCGGCGTGGACCGCCCCGGTGACGGCGGCCAGGTCGGGCGAGTCCGCAGGGAGGACCTCGACCCGTCCCGGGCCGTCGGACTCCAGGCCGGCGGGGGTGTTCGCCGTGTCCGGCGAGTCGGTGGGCAGTGCGAGCAGCGGGCACTGCTCGACGGCCAACCCGTCGGCAGTCGCCGCGTCGAGCAACGACGGGGTGGTCTCGTGCACCCACTCGAGGTTCTCGGCGACGCCTCGCTCGCGCTGCCGGTCCCGGACCTGTTTCACGTCGCCCGCGTCGACGGGGACGTCGAGCCCGAGGCGCGGCCGGGCGTAGAAGCCCCAGCCGGACGGGTCGCTGCGGACGAAGAGCGTGAACGGGCCGACCTCCTCGACAGTCGCCGAGGCGCGTGGAACGGTGTCGTAGTAGGTCTCGAGGGTGCGAAGAAGTTCGGTCACGCGGGCGAGCATGCCATCACACGTAGGTGGCGCGCACCGCGTTTTCGGCCTCGTCGACGACGACCTCCACCGGCGGCGCGACGTCGACCAGCACGCCGTACTCGTCGTCCTGCAGCGGCTCGAGGGTGTCGAACTGGGACTGGAGCAGGGATGCGGGCATGAAGTGCTTGGTGCGCTGGGCCATCCGCTCGTGCAGCACGTCGAAGTCGGAGTGCAGGTGCACGAAGAAGATGTCGCTGTCGCTCAGGCCGCTGCGCAGGATGTCACGGTAGGACCGTTTCAGCGCGGAGCACGTGACGACCGCCGAGGTGCCGTTCTGGTGCTGCTCGGCGATCAGGTCGGCGATCGCCTGCAGCCAGGGCCGGCGGTCGTCGTCGTCGAGCGGGGTCCCGGCCGACATCTTCTCGATGTTGGCCGGCGGGTGCAGGTCGTCACCTTCGGCGAACTCCAGGTCGAGCCGGCTCGCGAGCTCCTCGGCCACCGTGGTCTTCCCGGTGGCGGTGACGCCCATCGCCACGATGTGCATGGGCGGGCGTAGCGGCGGGTGATCTTGGGCACTCATTCAGGCGAGGCTACCTGAACGTAACTTACCGTTGGTGTCATGGCGACTTTGGTTTCCGAGCGGATCGGCCAGTTCTTCATCGGCGAGGACCGTGTGGAGTACACCGAGTACGGCGCGGGTGACCGGTGGCTGGTGCTCGTCCACGGCCAGCTGATGCCACGCCGGATGCACCAGCCGCTCGCCCGCGCGCTCGCCGGGGAGGGCTTCCACGTGGTCACCGTCGACCTGCTCGGCCACGGCCGCTCGGACCGGCCCGCGGACCCGATGCAGTACTCCATGACCGCCTTCGGCGAGCAGGTGATCGAGCTGCTGGACCACCTCGGTGCCGAGCAGGCGGTGATCGGAGGTACGTCGCTGGGGGCGAACGTCTCGCTGGAGGTGGCCGACCTCGCCCCGGAGCGGGTGCGGGGGCTGCTCCTGGAGATGCCGGTGCTCGACAACGGACTCGAGGTCGGCCTGATCACGTTCGGGCCGCTGATGTTCGCCGCGCGGTTCGTGCCCGCCTCCGTCACCGCGCTACGGGTCGCCACGGCGATGGTGCCGCGCGGCCTCGTGCCGTTCTGGGCCGGCATCGTGCTCGACACGCTGAACCAGCGGCCCGCCCCGATGGCGGCCACCATCCATGGCATCTTCTTCGGCCGGATCGCGCCGTCGAGCAGGCGGCGTCGGCTGATCCAGGCGCCGGCGCTCGTCGTGGGCCATCCCCGTGACCCGGTCCACCCGTTCGCGGACGCCCAGCTGGTGGCCGAGGAGATGCCGCACGCACGTTTCGTGCAGGCGCGCGGCATCCTCGAGTGGCGGAGTCGCCCCGACCGGCTCAACGCCGAGGCGATCGGGTTCCTCACCGAGTGCTGGAGCGCCCCGAGCCGGCGCCGCACGCGGGTCAGGCCGACCTAGTCGTCTCCGGGTCGGCCCCGACCGGGCGTGCCGCAGGTGGCTCCGGGACGTCGGGCGCCTCCTCGTCACCGCCCCGCCGCCGGCCGGTGAGCTGGGCGACGGTGCCCCAGATCCCCTTGCGGAACAGCAGCACGGTGATCACGAAGATGCTGCCGGTGACGATGCCGTTCGCGTCGATTCCTGCGGTCGCGAGGTAGTCCTCGAGCTGGACGACGATCCCGGCGCCCAGCAACGCGCCCCACAGGGTGCCCATCCCGCCGAGCACGGTCATCACCACGACCTTGCCCGACGTGGTCCAGTACACCTCCTGCAGCGAGGCGAACCCGTGCCCGACCGCATAGATTCCGCCGGCCACTCCGGCCAGGAACGCCGAGAGCACGAAGACCAGCAGCTTGTACCGGTCCACGCTGTAGCCGAGCGCCCGGGCACGCGCGGGGTTCTCGCGGATCGCGACGATGACCCGGCCGAACGGCGAGTGCACGATCCGCCAGGCCACGAGCAGCCCGAGCAGGATCATCGGCAGGGCGGCGTAGTAGAAGTAGAACGCGTCGGAGAGGTCGAGGCCGAACAGGTTGCGGGGGATGCCCTGCAGCCCGTTCTCACCGCCGGTCACCGAACGCCACTGGTTCGCGACGAAGAAGATCAGCTGGGCGAAGGCCAGGGTGACCATCGCGAAGTAGATGCCGGTACGCCGGACGGACAGGAAGCCGATGGGGACCGCCAACGCCGCGGCGACCATCGCGCCCGCGAGCACCGCGAGGTAGAACGGCAGCCCGGTGTGGATCGCGACCAGCCCGGTCGCGTAGGCGGAGCTGCCCCAGAACGCGGCATGCCCGAACGAGAGCAACCCGGTGTAGCCCAGCAGCAGGTCGAGGGCCACCGCGAACAGCGCCCACGCGATGATGTCGGTGGCCACCGGTGGGTAGATGAACCAGGGCAGTGCCAGGGCCACGAGGAGGCCGACGACCAGCAGCACGACGCCGAGGACGCCGCCACGCAACACGCGCGCGATGATCATGAGACCCCCTCTTCGCGTCCGAAGAGCCCTGCCGGTCGCAGCAGCAGCACCAGTGCCATCAAGATGAAGACCAGGCTCTGCGACAACGCGGGCACGTAGAAGTTGCCGACCGCGGTGAGCATGCCGATCAGGTAGCCGGCGGCCACCGAGCCGAACACGGAGCCGAGCCCCCCGATCACCACCACCGCGAAGATCACGATGATCAGGTCGCCGCCCATGCCGGAGTTCACCGCGCGCATCGGCGCCGCCAGCACACCGGCGAGGCCGGCCAGCGCGACGCCGAACCCGAACACCGGCGTGATCCAGCGGCCGACGTTGATGCCGAGCGCCCGGGTCAGCTCCGGACGCTCGGTCGAGGCCCGCACGATCATCCCGACGCGGGTCCGACTGAGCACCAGCCACACCGCGACCGAGAGCAGCACGGAGAACACCAGCACGAAGACCTGGTAGCGGGGGTAGGTGAACAGTCCCAGGTCGAAAGTGCCCTGCATCTCCTCCGGTCGTGCATAGGGCTGGGAGGAGACGCCGTACTTCAACCGGACCAGGTCCTGCAGGATCAGGGCCAGCCCGAAGGTGAGCAGGAAGTTGTACAACGGGTCGAGCGCGGTGAGCCTGCGCACGAGCGTCCGCTCGAGCACCATGCCGAGCACGCCCAGGACGAGCGGGACCACCACCAGCGCGAGCCAGAAGCTCACGCCGATGGTGTCCAGCACCGTCACCGCGCCGAAGGCACCGAGCATGTAGAACGCGCCGTGGGCGAAGTTGACCACGCCGAGCATCCCGAAGATCACCGACAGCCCGAGCGCGAGCAGCGCGTAGAAGCTTCCGCTCACC
Source organism: Nocardioidaceae bacterium (assembly GCA_035699065.1). Lineage (GTDB taxonomy): Bacteria > Actinomycetota > Actinomycetes > Propionibacteriales > Nocardioidaceae > Nocardioides_C. The sequence continues at coordinate 8,792 of DASSBE010000035.1, read as the reverse complement.
AGGCCGGTGAAGATCTGCTGCAGGAGTGAGTCCATGTGGGTCAGGTCAGCCCATCTCGCAGCCGCTGTCCTCGGCCGGCATGAACGCCTCGGCCGCGGGGATCGTCTCCACCATCTTGGTGAAGTCGAAGTCCTCCTCCATCTCGCTCTTCTCCTTGACCTCGACCAGGTACGAGTCGTGCTCCAGGTTGTGGTCCTCGGCGCGCAGCGTCGCGTCCCGGGCGAAGAAGTCCTCGAACTCGAGGCCGTTCAGCTCCTCGTTGACCTTGTCCGCGTCGTCGGTCCCGGCGCGCTGGAGGGCCTCGAGGTACTGCGTCGCGGCCGAGTAGTTCGCGGCGTGGTCGAACGTGGGCCGGTCACCGGTGCGCTCCTTGAACTTGTCCGCCCACTCGCGGCTCTGGTCGTCCATGTTCCAGAACCAGGCGGTGGTGAACAGCGTGCCGGCCAGCGGCTCCACACCGATCGAGGCGATGTCGGTCTCGAACATCAGCCCGACCGCGAGGTCGATGCCCTTCTCCCGCAGGCCGAACTCGTTGTACTGCTTGACCACGTTGACCAGGTCACCGCCGGCCTGCATCGTGCCGAGCACGTCCGGCTTCGGGTCCAGGCCCGGTGCCTTCGTCATGAACGTGGAGAAGTTGTCGTTGGGGAACGGTGTGGCGTCGGACTGCACGACGGTGCCGCCGGCGCCCTCGACCGCGTTCACGAAGCTCTTGTTCATGTCCTGCCCGAACGCGTAGTCCGGGTAGATGATGTACCAGTTCTTCGAGCCCTTCTCGGTGATCGTCGTGCCGGTGCCCTGCGCGAGCATGTAGGTGTCGTAGCCGTAGTGGTAGGTGTACGGGTTGCACTGGGCGCCGGTCAGCTCCGTGGTGCCGGCGCCGATGTCGAAGAACAGCTTCTTGTTCTGCTCCGCCACGCCGGCCACCGCGAGGGCGGCGGAGGAGGTGGGCACGTCGAAGATCGCGTCCGCGCCCTCCCGGTCGTACATCTCGCGTGCCTTGGTGTTGGCGATCTCCGGCTTGTTCTGGTGGTCGGCGGAGATCACCTCGATGTTGTCGGTGATCGCGTCGTCCCCGTGCTTCGCCTTGAAGTCCTCGACGGCCATCTTCACCGCTTCCACGGCGTTCTCGCCGGCAAGCTCGGAGTAGACCCCGGACAGGTCCGTGATCACGCCGAGCACCACCTTGTCGTCGGTGATCTTGCCGCTGTCGCCGCCGGGGCCACCGCCGCCGCAGGCAGCGAGCGTGCCCCCCACCGCGAGGGTGGTGACCAGTGCGCCGACCTTCTTGAATCTGCCCATCAACAGCCGTCCTTTCGTCGTCCCACGGCTAGATGCCGAGGTACTCGAGGAGCTCGTGCTCCCGCTCTTTGACCTCCGAGTTGTCCAGCGACTCGACGACCTGGCCCCGGGCGATCAGGTGGTGCCGGTCGGCGAGTGTGCTGGCGAAGTGCAGGTTCTGCTCGATCAGCAGCACGGTGATGCCGTGCTCCCTGACGTTGCGGAAGATGTCGCCGATCTGCTGGACCAGCAACGGGGAGAGGCCCTCGGTCGGCTCGTCGGCGAGCAGCATCCGGGCGCCGGTCCGCAGCACGCGGGCCAGCGAGAGCATCTGCTGCTCACCGCCGGACAGGTGCGTCCCGGTCTGCCTGCGCCGGTCGGCGAGCACGGGGAACGCCTCGTAGACCTGCTCCACGCTCCAGGCCCGGTCGTCCACGGTCGGTGGCAGCAGCAGGTTCTCCTCCACGGAGAGACTGGCGTAGATGCCACGGTCGTCGGGGACGTAGCCCAGACCGAGCCGGGCCCGCTGGTGAGACGACTTGCGGCTGATGTCGGCGCCGTCGAGCTCGATCCGACCCGACATCGCGCGGTGCAGGCCCATCAGGCAACGGAGCAAGGTCGTCTTGCCGGCGCCGTTGCGGCCGACGAGGGTCACGATCTGGCCCTGCTCGACGTCGAGGGACACGTCGTCGAGCACCTGGGCCTCGCCGTACCACGCCGAGACTCCGGAGACGCTAAGCAACGGACTCTCCGAGGTAGGCGGTGATCACGCGGGGGTCGGCCCGGACTTCCTGGTAGGGGCCCTCGGCGAGCACCTGGCCGAACTGGAGGACGGTGACCCGGTCCGCGAGGGAGCCGACCACCTTCATGTTGTGCTCGACCAGCACCACGGTGCGGTCCTCGCGGACCCGGGCGATGAGGTCGATGGTGCGGGCGATGTCCTCCACGCCCATGCCGGCCGTGGGCTCGTCGAGCAGCAGCAGCTGCGGCGAGAGCGCCAGTGCCAGGGCCAGCTCGAGCGCGCGCTTCTGGCCGTAGGACAAGGTGCCGGCCGGGCGCCGGGCGAGCCGGTCCAGCCCGACCCGGCCGAGCAGGTCGTGCGCCTCGTCACCGAAACGGCTCAGCCGCTTGTCGGACTGCCAGAACCGGTACCCCTGGCCCGAGCGTCCCTGCAGTGCGAGCTCGACGTGCTGGAGCAGGGAGAGCTCCTCGAACAGGCTGGTGATCTGGAAGGAGCGGGCGACCCCGCGCCGGGCGATCTGCTCCGGTGGCATCCCGGTGACGTCGGTGCCACCGATCACGATCCGTCCGGCGGACGGCGCCAGGAAACCGGTCAGCAGGTTGAACAGCGTCGTCTTGCCCGCGCCGTTGGGCCCGACCAGCGCGTGCAGCGTGCCGGCGTCGACCTCCAGGGCCACCCCGTCGTCGCCGCCGACGGCCCGGAAGCCGTTGAACTCCTTGACCAGGCCGGTGGTGCGGATCATCGGCTCGGTGTCGGTCGCGGGGCCGGAGGCTCCGGACGCGGACTCGGGGGATGGCGTCACCTGACCGACCTTAGAGAGCCGGGTCACAGCCGAACATGTCGGTCCTGCCCATATTCGACGGCATCGGTATATCGGTACTCGACATCACTTGTCCGGCAGGCTCGAGATCCGGTGCAGCCGGAGCGCCAGCTGCAGCTCGAGCTGCCGGTCCGGGTCCTGCCAGTCGGCGCCGATCAGCTGCCCGATCCGGTCCAGGCGCTGGGTGACGGTGTTGACGTGCACGTGCAGCGCCTCGCGGGTGCGGGCGAGGTTGCAGCCGGAGTCGAAGTACGCGCGCAGGGTGGCCAGCAGGTCGGTGCCCCGCCGCCGGTCGTAGTCGAGCAACGCGCCGAGCCGACCGGTGACGAAGCCCGCCACGTCGGGCCGGTCGCCCAGCACCAGACCGACGAAGCCGAGCTCGGAGATCGCTGCGCCCTCGCCGGTGCGGCCCAGCGCCCGCAGCCCGGTCACGCAGCGTGCCGCCTCGGCGTACCCGCTGACCAACCGGTCGATTCCACGCGCCGGCCCGGCGCCGCCCACGGTGACCGGGCAGGACAGTGTCGCGCGCAGCTCCTCGGCCAGCGTCCGGGCGAACGCGCCGGGTTCGTCCTCCGGCAGCACCAGCACGAGACGGCCCTCGAACACCCCGGACAGGCCGTTGCGACGGGCGGCGAGGTGGTCCACCGCGTTCGACGCGCGCAGCCGGTCGGCTCCTTCGCTGGCCACCACGAATACAGCGTGCGGCTCGGTCAGGTCCGTGCCCAGGCGCCGGGCCCGTTCCAGCAGCCCTTCCGCGTCGGTGCCTGCGGTGCGAAGCAGGTCGTCGAGCAGGTCGCCGCGCACCTTGTTCTCCGCCTCGATGCCGGCACGCCGGCTCAACAGCAGCAGGGCGGTGACGAGCGCGGCGCGTTCCAGGATCCGCTGGTCGGCGTCGTCCAGCGGTTCGTCGCGGCGGAGCACGATCGCCCCCAGGTGCTGCGGGCCCGCGGTGACCGCCGCGACCCACCAGGTGGTGGTGGCGTCCGCGATGCTGGCCGCGCGTCCACTCGCCCGCGACACCGCGATGGACTTCTGCAGGTCCTCGGGCGCCGGAGCGGCGAACCGCCCGACCTCCGCGAGCCGTCGCTGCGCCTCGTCGACGACCAGCAGGGACCCGCCGATGACCTCCACGAGCGCGAGTGCCACGTCCTCGACGCCACCGCCGCGCAGCACCAGCTCGGTCATCCGGTCGTGCGCGTCGGAGGCGCGTTCGACCGCCTCGCTGTGTGCCTTGAGCAGCACGTTGACGCTGCGCAGCTCGGCGAGCGCCATCCGGGTCTCGTCGAGCAGTCGCGCCTTGTCGATGGCGGCGGACGCGTGCGCGGCCAGCGATCCCAGCAGCGCGACCTCGGCCCGGGCGAACGGCCGCTCGCTGCGGTTGGCCGCGTAGAGCACGCCGATCACGTGCTTGCCCAGCTGCAGCGGGACACCGAGGATCGCGACCAGGCCCTCCTCGGCCACGGCGGAGTCGATCCCGTGCGTGTGGTTGAACCGCGCGTCCTCGAAGTAGCTCGACGTCGCATAGGGCATCGCGTTCTGGGCGACCCGGCCACCGAGCCCCTCGCCCATCGCGAGCCGGACCTGCTGGAACCGTGCGGACGTCGATCCGTCGGTGACCCGCATGTAGGTGTCGCCGCGCTCGGGGTCGTTCATGGTCAGGTAGGCGATGTCGGTGCGCAGCAGCAGCCGCGCCCGGTGCACGATCGCCTGGAGCACCGAGTCCAGGTCGGAGAGCCGGGCCAGGTCGTCGGCCGTCTCGTAGAGCGCCGCCAGCTCGTCCTCGCGCCGCCGTCGTTTGACCAGCGTCTCCCGGACCTGCAGCGCCAACCGCTTGCCGCGTTCGAGCTGGTCGACCACCTCGGCCGACTCGCCGCGAGCGCGGGCGGCGAGCAGCGGCGCTTCGTACTCCACGGCCGCGGCGTCCCGGGCGAGCAGCTCGAGGTAGTCGTTCCACATGTCCCCGATTGTCTCGTGCCGGTCCGTCGGGGCAGGGACGGGCATCTCGGTCAATGTGCGGTCCAGCCGCCGTCCATCACCATCGAGGCGCCGGTGACGGCCGCGGCGGCCGGTGAGCACAGGTAGGCGGCCATCTCCGCCACCTCCTCCGGCTCGATCAGCCGCTTGAGCGCGGACCGCTCGAGGATCACCCGCTCGACGACCTCCTCGGGGGTCCAGCCGCGGATCCTGGCGTGGTCGGCGATCTGGTTCTCGACCAGCGGTGTGCGGACGTAGCCGGGGTTGATGCAGTTCGACGTCACGCCGTGCTCGGCGCCCTCCAGCGCGGTCACCTTGGACAGGCCCTGCAGGCCGTGCTTGGCGGTGACGTAGGCCGCTTTGTGGGGCGAGGCGACCAGGCCGTGCACCGAGGAGATGTTCACGATCCGGCCCCAGCGCTGCTGGTACATGTGCGGCAGAACGTGCGCGATGATCCAGAACGGCGCCTCGAGCATCACCTGCAGCAGCGCGGTGAACCCCTCGCGCGGGAACTGCTCGAGCGGTGCCACCTGCTGGAACCCGGCGTTGTTGACCACCACGTCGATCCGCGGGTCGAGGGCGTCGAGGAAGGACGGCTCGGACAGGTCCGCCGCGACCGCCTCACCGCCGATCTTCTCGGCCACCTCGCCGGCCCCGTCCGCATCGACGTCGAGGGCCAGGACGTGGGCACCGGCCGCCGCCAGGCGCACGGCACACGCCCGGCCGATGCCACTGGCGGCACCGGTGACCAGCGCACGACGGCCGGAGAGGTCCAGCGCGTCGAGGGACAGTGGCGGGGCCATGGCCGTGAAGTTACCGAGATCGCGACGGTGCTCCCACGGTTGATCTCGCCACAGTCCACGGGGCGGCCATGGTGACTTGCCACATGACGTGTCCTGCGGCCCGGTCGGTCCGCTGCCCGTCGTACCTCTCCCCGGGCGGGCCTGCGGGCACGCTGCTCGCCGGCGGGGGACAATGGAGGCGTGGGTCTCTACCGTGACGAAGCGATCGTGCTGCGCACCCAGAAGCTGGGTGAGGCGGACCGGATCATCACGCTGCTGACCCGGGCGAACGGCCGGGTCCGTGCGGTCGCCAAGGGGGTACGTCGGACGTCCTCCCGGTTCGGGTCGCGGCTCGAGCCGTTCACGCACGTCGACCTGCAGCTGGCCGAGGGGCGTTCGCTCGATGTGATCACGCAGGCCGAGACGCTGGACCCGTTCGGCGCGAAGGTCGGCGCGGACTACGAGAAGTACACCGCCGGCACCGTGATGCTCGAGACCGCCGAGCGGCTGGTCGTGGAGGACAAGGAGCCGGCACTCCAGCAGTTCCTGCTGCTCGTCGGCGCGCTGCGCACCATGTCCGCCGGGGACCGGAGCCCGAGCGCCGTCCTGGACTCGTTCCTGCTGCGCTCGATGTCGGTGGCCGGCTACGCGCCGTCCTTCGAGGCTTGTGCGCGCTGCGGGCTCGAGGGGCCGCACCGTTCGTTCAACCCGGCCGCCGGCGGGATGTTGTGCGCTTCCTGCCGGATGCCCGGTTCGGCGAGCCCGGCACCGGAGACCGTGGCACTGCTCGGGGCGCTGCTCGCCGGCGACTGGGCCGTGGTGGAGGCGAGCGAGCCCCGGCACCGCAAGGAGGCGAACGGACTGATCGCCGCCTACCTCGCCTGGCACCTCGAACGTGGCCTCAAGTCACTTTCCTACGTCGAACGGTGAGACTCAGCGGCCGAGCAGGCTGTCCATCGACTCGTTGAACAGCGAGAGCAGGCGGCCGAACTCGACCCGGTCGGTGTCGGACCAGTCCGCCAGCACCGCTTCGAGGCGTTCACGGCGGTGCGCGCGGGTGCGTTCGAGCACGTCACAACCCTCCTCGGTGAGCTGCAGGATCGAGGCCCGCCGGTCCGACGGGTCCGTGTCGCGCGTGGCCAGGCCGGCTCGCTCCAGCGACTGCACCTGGCGGGTGATGGTGGACGGGTCGAGGCCGAACGCCGAGGCCAGGGCACCGAGCCGCTGTGGGCCGTCGTCGGCGAGCCGGGCCATGATGCCGTAGGCCGAGCGGTCGAGCTCCAGGCTGCCCGACGACGTGGAGATGTGGATCCACTGCACCCGCCGGAGCAGCGTGGTCATCTGCTGCTCGATGTGGCTGTTCGCGCTGTCCATCGGGTGCCCGCTTCCAGGTCTGCGTGCCGGTCGGCCTCCGGACCAGAATAGGTTGGTCTCGACACCGACGTACGCAGAAGGACCGAGAGGATCAGGCCGTGGCGCGAGGCAGCAGGTCCCGGACCGGGGCAGAGGTACGTGCGCCGAACCCGCACCCGTCGGGCGCCCGGCCTCCGGCGATCCCGGCCGAGCTCGTGCCGCGGCACGTCGCGATCGTGATGGACGGCAACGGCAGGTGGGCGAAGCAGCGGGGACTGCCGCGCACCGCCGGGCACGAGCAGGGCGAGCACTCCTTGTTCGACGTGGTGGAGGGCGCGATCGAGCTCGGCGTGAAGGCAATCTCGGCGTACGCCTTCTCCACCGAGAACTGGAAACGCTCGCCGGACGAGGTGAAGTTCCTGATGGGCTTCAACCGGGACGTGATCCGGCGTCGCCGAGACGAGATGCACGAACTCGGCGTCAGGGTCCGCTGGGCCGGCCGGGAGCCGCGGCTGTGGCGCTCGGTGATCAAGGAGCTGCGGGTGGCCGAGGAGCTGACCCACGACAACGACGTCTTCACGCTGACCATGTGCGTCAACTACGGCGGCCGTGCCGAGGTGGCCGACGCCGCGCGCTCGATCGCCCGTGAGGTCGCGGCGGGCCGGCTCGACCCGGACCGGGTGGACGAGCGGACCTTCGCCCGGCACCTGTACGTGCCCGAGCTCGCCGACGCGGACATGGTCTGGCGGACCTCGGGGGAGGAGCGGCTCTCGAACTTCATGCTGTGGCAGGCGGCCTACTCGGAGCTGGTGTTCACCGACGTGCTGTGGCCCGACGTCGACCGTCGGCACCTGTGGCAGGCGGTCGACGCCTACGCCCGCCGGGACCGTCGCTACGGTGGCGCGCTGCCCAACGCCTGATCGTTGCCGGGCGGCGGTTCGTCGCAAAGGTCCCTGTTGTCGCCACCGGACTAGTGCGTCCGGGACCGACATACCCCCACAACGCGTGATGGACGCGGCGTCCGCTCAGGAGAAGTGTCGATGACGGTGTGGTGCCGTCAACGCCCTGAGGGGCAGGAAAGGGGACGACATGAGGTCGTCACAACGCAACATTGCTCGAGCGGTCGCGAGTACGGCGGCCGCGGCCGCGCTGCTCGTCGTGGGCGCGGGCGGCGCTTTCGCGCACGAGTGCTACGTCGCGAACCGCTCGGACCAGGGCAACACGATGGCCGGGACGAATTCGCAGGCCTGGGAGACGGTGTCGCTCGACACGATCCTGACCGTGTTCATCGGCCTGCCACAGTCGCTGGCCGACTGTGTCGAGGCCAAGGCACCGGACGCTGGCATCCCGTCCTCGTTCGTGTTGGGCATGAAGCAGGCAGTGGGACAGGAGGGCGTCATCGCGGAGAACAACCCGAACATGAGCACCGTCCTCGGCGCTGACGGGCAGGGCATCGACCATGCCGAGGACGCCTACGGTGACGCGATCGGTGCGCTGATCGGGCAGTGCTCTCCGCCCGCCTGATCAGCGGTTGAGGCGCCGGTGCGGCCACGGATGTGTGCGGAGCTGACCCGTTCGTGGGATGGACAGCCGTGTTCGGGAGGAGCACTGTCGGAGGGGAGGGCCGGTCCGAGCGGACCTGGCAGGTCAGGAGGGGGATGCAGCGTTCTCTCGGCAGGACGGCGCGGCCGGGGACCGGTCGCGCGGACGGGCATGCGCTCCAGCCCTATGTCCCACGGTTGCTGGCCGACTGGCTGAGCTCGTCGCCGGCGCAGAACCATCGTGCGGTCGACGGGACGCTGCTGTTCGCGGACATCTCCGGCTTCACCAAGCTCACCGA
>DASSBE010000034.1:0-7692 GCA_035699065.1 Nocardioidaceae bacterium | reverse complement strand
TCGCCCGATCCCGGTCACCGGCACCGCCACCGAGCCGGAGCTGGCCGACCGGCTGAAGCTCGAGCAGTCCAACTACGAGGGCCCCACCGGCATCGTCGGCGTCTTCCAGGACGCCTGCATCCAGCTCGACCTTCCCGCCGTGTCGTTCTGGGCCGCGGTGCCGCACTACGTCGCGCAGCCGCCGTGCCCGAAGGCCACGCTCGCGCTGATCGGGCAGCTCGAGGACCTGCTGGAGGTCAGCATCCCGCTCGCCGACCTGCCCGAGGAGGCCCGCGCCTGGGAGCGCGGCGTCGACGAGCTCGCGGACGAGGACGAGGAGATCGGCGACTACGTGCGCGCGCTGGAGGAGACTCGGGACACCGCGGACCTGCCCGAGGCCAGCGGCGAGGCCATCGCCCGGGAGTTCGAGCGTTACCTCAAGCGTCGGGAGACCGGCGACAGCTGAGAGGGCTCCGTGGCGCCCTGCTCACAGCAGCAGGCCGAGCCGCGCGTCGATCAAAGCCCGGAGCGCGTCCGCACCGCGGCCGTCACCCTGGTGCCATCCCGCCGCCCAGGCGTCGATCGCGTCGATTGCGGCCGGCGCGTCCAGGTCGTCGGCCAGACAGGTGCGTACGACGGACGTGAGCTGCTGTGCTTGCGGGGTCGACGCGTGCGCGAGCGCCCCGCGCCAAGTAGCCAGCCGGGTCCCGGCGCGCGCGAGGTCCTCGTCGGTCCACTCCCAGTCGCTGCGGTAGTGGTGGGCGAGCAGTGCGAGCCGGATCGCCATCGGGTCGCTGCCGGCCTGGCGCAGGCTCGAGACGAAGACCAGGTTTCCCTTGGACTTCGACATCTTCTCGCCGTCGAACGCGACCATGCCGGCATGCATGTAGGCGCGGGCGAAGGTGAGGCCCTCGAAGCCGGCCTGGGCCTCGGAGGCGCTCATCTCGTGGTGCGGGAACGCGAGGTCACTGCCACCGCCCTGCACGTCGAAGCTCTCGCCGAGGTAGCGCAGCGCAATCGCGGCGCACTCGACGTGCCATCCGGGCCGGCCACGTCCCAGAGCCGAGTCCCAGGCCGGCTCGCCGGGACGCTCGGCCTGCCAGAGCAGGCAGTCCAGGGGGTGCTTCTTGCCCGGGCGTTCCGGGTCTCCCCCACGCTCGGGGAAGACCCGCAGCATCTCCTGCTCGTCGAGCCCGGAGACCTGCCCGAACCGTGGGTCGGAGTGCACCGAGAAGTACAGGTCGCCGTCGACGTCGTACACAAAGCCCTTGTCGCGCAGCTGTTCGACCACCTCGACGACGAGCGGGATGGACTCGACCGCGCCGATGTACTCGTCCGGCGGGAGCACGCGTAGCGCGGCCATGTCCTCGCGGAACAGGTCGGTCTGCCGTTCGGCGAGCTCCAGCCAGTCCTCGCCGGTCGCGGTGGCCCGCTCGAGCAGCGGGTCGTCGACGTCCGTGACGTTCTGCACGTAGCGAACCTCGTGCCCCGCGTCGCGCCAGGCACGGTTGAGCAGGTCGAAGCCGACGTAGGTGGCCGCGTGGCCGATGTGGGTGGCGTCGTAAGGCGTGATGCCGCAGACGTACATCCGCGCCGGCCCCTCGGGCGTGGTCGTCGACATCGTCCTCGTCGAGGTGTCGTAGACGGTGACGGCGGGGGCAGATCCGCTGCCGTCGAGCAGCGGAACTTCGGGGTTCGACCAAGCGCGCATGTGCGCAGCCTAACCAACCGCGCTCAGAAGGCGGGCCACGGGATTGCGGGCCATTCCGCGGACGGCAGCGGCATCCTTCCCGCGGCCAGGAGCCGCCGGCACCGGCGCAGCAGGGCCGCCACCTCCGCGGCATCGAGGAGCTCGGACAACGCCGTCGCAGGTCCGCTCCCCGGGGTCTCGAGCGCACCGGTGAACACGGTCAGCGCCTCGACGTCGTCGCGGTGCAGCGGCTCACCGGCCCAGCCCCACAGCACCGTCCGCAGCTTGTTGTCGACGTGGAAGCTGACGCCGTGGTCGACGCCGTACCGGTGCCCGTCGCTCATCGCGAGGACGTGGCCTCCCTTGCGGTCGGCGTTGTTCACGACGGCGTCGAAGACCGCCATCCGGCGCAGCGGCCGGCTGTCCTCGTGCACCAGGGACACCGGCTCGTCGCCGGCGTCGACCGCGTCCAGCACGTGCAGGTAACCGTCGGGGACCTGTCCGGCGGGAACGATGTCCACCGGGTCCTGCGCGGGGTCCGGCTCCCGCCAGACCTGGACCATGCCGACCCCGAACGGGCCCTCGCGCAGGATCGTGAGCGGGACGACGTCCCAGCCGAGCGCCTCGGACACCGTGCGGGCCGCGACCTCGCGGGCGGCGAGAGTGCCGTCCGGAAAGTCCCAGAGCGGGCGTTCACCGGAGACCGGCTTGTAGACGCACCGAAGGCTGGCGCCGTCGAGCATGGCCTCGCCGAAGAAGGTGAGGTTCGAGGCGGGCAGCACCCGGCCCTTGAGCTCGAGGTCGCCGTCGGCGAGGACGGCCGGCTCGTCGGCGCGCTCGGCGGCGTTCACCGGCTCGGGCATGTCCCGGGTCATTCTCCCGCTGGTTCGCTGGTCCGCCGGAAGCCGTTGGCCCGCGGACACAGGTGGCCGGCGGGGTCCACGGGGCCGCCGCAGAACGGGCACGGCTGCCGCCCCGCCGCCACCACCGACTGGGCCCGCTTGGTGAACGCGCGGGCCAGGCCGGCGGGGAGCCTGACGAGCAGGAGCTCCTCGGGCTCCGGCTCGACGATCTCCGCCTCCGGCTGGTCCGGGCTGACCACGGCCTCCTCGGTGAACGGGAACACCTCGACGACGATCCGTTCGTCGGCGGCGTCCCAGGACAGCGTCATCGTGCCGGCGCGGAACTCCTCGACGATCGGCTGCTCGAGCGGGTCGGTGTCCTCGAGCCCGACCGGCGCGACCGCCGGGATCGTGCTGTCGGCCTCGACGGCACGCATCACCTCGTCGAGCAGCTCCTCGATCCGTTCGGCGAGGACCGAGACCTGTTGCTTCTCGAGGGCGATGCTGGTGACCCGGGCGCCGGCGCGCGCCTGCAGGAAGAACGTGCGTTGTCCGGGCGGGCCGACGGTGCCCGCGACGAAACGCTCGGGCGGGTCGAAGGTATGCACGACGGGAGGCATGCGACCGAGCCTATGTCTTGCCGGCGCCCGGGGCACGAGCTGCCCCGGCGGCCATGGAGTCCACGGGGTCCACGGGGTCCACGGCCGTCGTACCCGTGCTGCCACCGACGACGGCGTCGCTGTCGAGCTTCCGGCGTCGTCTCCGCGCCGGTGGCTTGAGGCCGGAGAGATCACCTGAGCTCGAGTTCACCGACACGACGAACGGACGCAGCGGCGTGTAGCGCACCACCGACAACGACGCCGGCTCCACGACGATCCGCTGGAACAGGTCGAGGTGCATGCCGAGCGCGTCGGCGAGCACAGACTTGATCACGTCCCCGTGGCTGACCGCGAGCCAGACCGCGTCGGCGCCGTGCTCGGCCTCCACCTCGGCGTCCCACGCCCGGATCGCGGCGACGCTGCGCGCCATCATCGCCGCCATCGACTCACCCTCGGGGAAGTGGGCGTTCGACGGGTGCGCCTGCACCGTCTGCCACAGCTTCTCCTTGGCCAGGGACTTCAGCTCCCGCCCGGTCCAGCTCCCGTAGTCGCACTCGAGCAGTCCCCGTTCCCCGGCGACACGCAGCGCCGTCGGCTGCAGCCGGCTGATCTCGCGCGCGGTCTCCTTGCACCGCTCCAGGGGGCTGGTCACGATCGCCGCCAGGGGCAGCCCGGCCAGCCGCTGCCCCGCCGCCCGCGCCTGCTCCAGGCCGTGCTCGTCGAGGTGCACCCCCTTGCCGCGTCCGGCGAGCACGCCCGACGCGTTGGCCGTGGTGCGCCCGTGTCGGGCCAGGATCACAGTTGCCATGGATCCGAGGGTAGTGGCCGTAGCCTGAGCGGATGATCGTTGACAGCGCGCTCTACCGCGACGGTGTCCGGGTCCCCGTCGACTGCTCGACCGACGACCTGAGCACACTGCGGGACTCGGCGAGCGGCGACGACTTCGTCTGGGTGGGGCTGCACGAGCCGGACGAAGTCGAGCTCGACCGGGTCTCCGCGCTGTTCGAGCTGCATCCGCTGGCGGTCGAGGACGCGCTGCACGCCCACCAGCGACCCAAGCTCGAGCGCTATGACGACGGACTGTTCCTGGTCCTGAAGACACTCTGGTACGTCGACGAGCTCGATGCCGTGGAGACCGGTGAGATCAACTTGTTCGTGGGCCGCGACTTCGTGGTCAGCGTCCGCCACGGCGAGGGAACCGAGCTGCACTCGGCCCGCCTCGACCTGGAGGAGAAGACCCACGTGCTCGGGCACGGGCCCTCCGCCGTCGTCTACGCGATCTGCGACCGGGTCGTCGACAGCTACGAGGAGGTCGCGGCGTCGCTGGAGGAGGATGTCGACGAGGTCGAGGAGTCGGTCTTCTCCCCCTCACGCAGCGACGACTCGGCACGGATCTACATCCTCAAGCGCGAGCTGGCCGAGATGCGGCGGGCGGTGAACCCGCTCAGGGAGCCGATGAAACGCTTCGCCGCGGGTTCCGTGCCGGGCATCACCCACGAGGCGGCGCCGTTCTTCCGCGACGTCGCCGACCACGTCGTACGCGTCTCGGAGACCATCGACTCGCTCGACACCTTGCTGTCCACGGCGTTCGACGCCGCGCTCGCGCGGATCAGCGTCCAGCAGAACGAGGACATGCGCAAGATCTCGGCGTGGGTGGCGATCGCCGCGGTGGGCACGCTGATCGCCGGCGTCTACGGGATGAACTTCGACAACATGCCGGAGCTGCACTGGGAGTACGGCTACTTCATCGCGCTCGCGGTGATGGTCCTCGCCTCGGTGGCGCTCTACCGGCTGTTCAAGAGGTCCGGCTGGCTTTAAGCCGACTTGTCAGAACCCTGTGCGTCCATAGCCGCACACCCTTCGGACAAGTCGGCGCTCAGGCGGCGAGGTAGCCGAGGCTGACCATGGTCAGGGTGAAGGCACCGAGCGCGATCCGGTAGATCACGAACGGCAGGTAGGACTTGGTGGTCACGTAGCGCAGCAACCACGCGATCGCGGCGTACCCGACGACGAACGAGACCACCGTGGCCACCAGCGTCGGGCCGACGCCGTAGCTGTTCTCCCCGCCCGGGATCTCCTTGAGCTCGAAGATGCCCGCCCCGACGACCGCGGGGATGGCGAGCAGGAACGCGAACCGGGTCGCGGCCTCACGGTCGTAGCCGAGGAACCGGCCCATGCTGATCGTCGCCCCGGACCGGGACACACCGGGCACCAGGGCACAGGCCTGCGCGAGGCCGAGGTAGATCGCGTGGGTCAGTGACATCTGCTTGATCTCCCGCTCGGCCCGCCCGACCCGGTCGGCGATCCCGAGGACCACGCCGAGCACGATCAGCGTGGTGCCGATGATCCACAGGCTCCGGAAGTCCTTCTCGATGATGTCCTTCAGGAGCACGCCGAGGATCACGATCGGCAGCGACCCGACGATGATGTACCAGCCCATCCGCGAGTCGAGGGTCCCGCGCAGCGCCGGCTTGTACAGCGACTGCACCCACGCCGAGGCGATCCGCCAGATGTCCTTGCGGAAGAAGATCAGCACGGCCAGCTCGGTGCCGATCTGGATCACCGCGGTGAACGCCGCTCCCGGGTCGCCCCAGCCGAACAGCTCTGGGAAGATCCGCAGGTGCGCACTGCTCGAGATCGGCAGGAACTCGGTCAGCCCCTGGATGACGCCGAGGACCACGGCCTTGAGGAAGTCCAGCACGTACTCTCCTAGTCGGATGCGGCGACGCCCCGGAAACTCTACGCACACCCCCGGGGCGTACGACGGGCGCCACACTGTGACTTCGCCGACTCATGGTGCCGACGGCGAGCCGCACCCACCCGGGGCACCGCGGATCGCTACCGTGACCCCCATGCAGCAACGGTTCCTCGGTCGCACCGGCCTGAAGGTCTCACGGCTCGGGCTCGGCACGCTCACCTGGGGGCGTGACACCGACGAGCACGAGGCACGCGACCAGCTGGTCGCGTTCACCGAGGCCGGCGGAACCCTCATCGACACCGCGGCCGGCTACGGCGACGGTGCCTCCGAGGAGCTGATCGGCGCACTGCTCGGCGACGTGGTCGAACGCGACGACGTGGTGATCGCGACCAAGGCGGGGATCAGCCGATCCCGCGGGACCCGGGAGACGAATGCCTCCCGTGGCTACCTGATCAGCACGCTCGACGCCTCCTTGAAGCGGCTCGGGGTGGACCATGTGGACCTGTGGCAGGTGCACGCCTGGGTCGATGACACCCCGCTGGACGAGACGTTGAGCGCACTTGACTACGCGGTGACGACCGGGCGTGCGTCGTACGTCGGAGTGTCGAACTACACCGGCTGGCAGAGCGCGCAGGCGGCCACCTGGCAGACCGCGGTGCCCGGACGCGCACGCCTGGCGTCGAACCAGGTGGAGTACTCCCTGCTCAACCGCGGCATCGAGGCCGAGGTGCTGCCCGCCGCGCAGTCCCTGGGGCTCGGCATCCTGCCTTGGTCGCCGCTCGGTCGGGGCGTGCTCACCGGCAAGTACCGCACCGGCACCCCGGCCGACTCCCGCGCCGCCTCCCCGCACTTCGCGAACTTCGTCGGCAGCTACCTCACCGAGCGCAACGCGCGCATCGTCGAGGCCGTCGCCCGTGCCGCGGACGGACTGAGCTGGTCACCGCTCGAGGTGGCGCTGACCTGGGTCCGCGACCGACCCGGGGTGACCGCGCCGATCGTCGGGGCCCGCACGGCGGCACAGCTGCGCGGGACGCTGACCGTGGAGGAGTGCGAGCTTCCCGCGGAGATCGTCGACGCCCTCGATGACGTCTCCGCCGACGAGTCGTGACGGATTTTCCCGCCACCGCTTGAGCGGCGTGCCACCATGTCGTCATGTCGCGCGCACCGATCGCCACGAGCGCCAGCCGCCGGGCGTTGAACCCTGGTGTCGAGTACGAGTTCGAGCGGTTGACCCTATCGCGCGAGTTCTCCCGCAACGTGGTGACCAGGATGCTCGTCGAGCGTGCCGAGCGCGGAGGGTGGGAGCTCGACCGGGTGCGGCTGTTCCCCGACGGGACCCGCAAGGTCGTGCTGCGTCGCAAGATCATCCGGCAGCGCGCCACCGTGTTCTTCTGAGTCTGACCTCTCAGGCCCGATCTTTCAGGCGCGGTCCAGGAACCGGTCGAAGACCCGCGAGCCGAACTCCAGCGCATCGACCGGGACCCGTTCGTCGACGCCGTGGAACAGCGCGGTGAAGTCGAGGTCGGCCGGGAGCCGCAGGGGGGCGAAGCCGAAGCAGCGGATGCCCAGCTTGTTCCAGTGCTTGGCGTCGGTGCCACCGCTCATGAGGTACGGCGCCACCTTCGCCCCCGGGTCCTCCTCGAGGAGGGAGGACGTGATCGCATCGACCAGGTCCCCGTCGAAGGTGGTCTCCAGCCCGTTCTGCTTGCTGACGTAGTCGACGGCGATGTGGTCCCCGAGGAGCTCGGCCAGGGTCGCGAAGAACTCGTCCTCATAACCGGGCAGGAAGCGGCCGTCGACGTGGGCGCTCGCCTCCCCCGGCACCACGTTCACCTTGTAGCCGGCCTTGAGCATCGTCGGGTTCGTGGTGTGCTTGATCACCGC
>DASSBE010000033.1:0-2620 GCA_035699065.1 Nocardioidaceae bacterium | reverse complement strand
CGGAGTCGGGGGGTGGCTGCGTCGGGATCAGGGAGCCCAGACCACGGCCGAGGCCCCGCCGCTTGTCCGGTCGCTTGTCGTTCATGCACCCGCTCCCTTGACTGCGATCTCCCGGGCTGCCTCGAAGTAGCTCAGCGCCCCCGGCGAACCCGGATCGTACGTCATCACGCTCTGGCCATAGCTGGGCGCCTCCGAGACCCGCACGGAGCGCGGGATCGCGGTCTTGAGCACCTTGTCACCGAAGTGGTCCCGAACCTCCTGCGCGACCCCGGCCGCCAGCTTGGTGCGGCTGTCGAACATGGTGATCAGGATGGTGCTGACCGCGAGCTCGACGTTGAGGTGCTGGCGCACCATCTCGACGGTCTCCAGCAGTTGGCCGAGCCCTTCGAGCGCGTAGTACTCCGCCTGGATGGGGATGAGCATCTCCACGCCCGCCACCAGGGCGTTGAGGGTCAGCAGGCCCAAGGACGGCGGACAGTCGATGAGGACGTAGTCGAGCCGGTCTTCACCCACCTGCTCGTCGCCGATCAGCTCGTAGGCGGCGAGTGCCTTGCGGAGCCTGCTCTCCCGGGCCACCACGCTGACCAGCTCGATCTCCGCCCCGGCGAGGTCGATGGTGGCCGGCACGACGGACAGGGTGGGCAGGTCGTCATGCTGCTGGACGACGTCGGCGATCGGCGTGCCGTCCACCAGCACGTCGTACGTCGAGGGCGTCCCGCGCCGGTGATCCACCGCGAGCGCGGTGGAGGCGTTGCCCTGCGGGTCCAGGTCGATGACGAGCACTCGCTGCCCCTGCTGGGCGAGGGCGACGCCGAGATTGACCGTGGTCGTGGTCTTGCCGACCCCGCCCTTCTGGTTGCCGACCACCATCACGCGGGTGTGCGGCGGCCGCGGCACCTCGGCTCCGAAGGCGATCCCGGTCCGGAGGCGTAGTTCGGCCTCCACCGCGCGCGCCATCGGCGTGCTCACGTCCGGCACCAGCGCGGGACCACGCGCGGCAAGGTCGCCCGCGGTCGGCGCTCCGAGCGCCACCAGCGGCGAGGACGGCCCCACCACCTGACCCGGGGGAATCTCCGCGGTGGGTGCACTGCCGGCATCCTCGGCAACGCCAGCGTGCGCCGTGTCACCATCCACGGCCCTCTCTGCCCCCCGACGCTCGTCGTCGGGCTGCTGCGGAGAAGGCGCCTGGTGCGGCGAGATCTCGGACTCGTTCACTGTTTGATCCCCTGCATGCGCTCTTTGATTCCCTGCATGTTTCACGTGAAACCGCCTGGGCCCACCTGTGGAAAACCGGCGTGCATCTGTGGATGGACACGCTCAACCGGGACTCATCACCCGGTGGAAAACCAACGGCGCCCCCGACGCTGACTGCGTGCCTGGGCGGCCGATGCCGGGCCCACCCTAACCCGGCAGCTTCCGCACCCGCACCACGGTGACCGGCGTCGTCAACAGTCCCTCACCCAACTGCTCGATCCCGATCACCTCACCCCGCTTCTGGCGGATCGCCCGATCCGCACGAGCCAGCTCCTCGCTCGCCGACGAGCCCTTCATGGCCAGGAACTCACCGCCGGAGCGGACCAACGGGAGGGACCAGCGGGCCAGCCGATCCAACGGAGCAACGGCACGAGAGGTCACCACGTCGAAGGACGCCCGCCCGTGCAGCTCCTCGGCGCGCGAGCGCACGACCTCGACCCGCGCTGCCAGCCCCAAGGACTCCACGGCCTCCTCGAGGAAGGTGGTCCGGCGCAGGAGGGGCTCCACCAGCGTCACCCGCAGGTCCGGCCGCCGGATCGCCAGCACGACGCCGGGCAAGCCCGCTCCTGACCCGAGGTCGGCCACCGTCGATCCCTCTGCGATGCAGTCCGTCACCACGGCACAGTTCAGCAGGTGCCGCTCCCACAGGCGTGGCACCTCCCGGGGACCGATGAGGCCGCGCACGGTGGCTTCCCGCGCCAGTAGGGAGCAGAACGCCTCAGCAGTGGGCAGCGCATCCGAAAACACCCTCCGCGCCGCCGGGGGCGCGGAGGGCGTCGGGTGCTCTGACTCCGGTTTCACGTGAAACACCCGCGATGGTGTTTCACGTGAAACCAGCCCGGCATCACGCCGGCAGCACCACCACGTAGCGCCGTGGTTCCGTGCCGTCCGACTCGCTGCGCAGGCCCGCGGCGGCCACAGCGTCGTGCACCACCTTGCGCTCGAAAGGAGACATCGGGTCCAGCGACACCGCTTCGCCCGAATCCCGAACCTGGGACACCACGTCGGCGGCCTGCTTCTCGAGCACCTCACGGCGCTGCGCCCGGTGGCCAGACACGTCCAGCATCAGGCGCGAGCGTTCGCCGGTCTCCCGGTACACCGCCAACCGGGTGAGTTCCTGGAGTGCCTCGAGCACCTCGCCCTTCTCTCCCACGAGTTGCGGCAGCGACGCCCCCACGATGGAGACGGTGGCCCGATCTCCCTCCACATCCATGTCCAGATCGCCGTCGAGGTCGACGATCTCGAGCAGTTCCTCGAGGTAGTCCGCGGCGATGTCGCCCTCGTGCTCGAGGCGCTGGAGCCGGTTCGGTCGATCGTTGGTCGTTGCGTCGCCGGCGTTCGCGTCTGCGTCGTTGTCGGCGTCGTC
>DASSBE010000032.1:0-2091 GCA_035699065.1 Nocardioidaceae bacterium | reverse complement strand
CGCTCAGGAGGCGAGATCCTCGACGACCTCGGCGCGGGGCAGGTTCGCCAGCGCAGTGCCGGTGAGCAGCAGCTTCGACCGGCGTACGCCGCTGCCGATGATCCCCACGGGCATGTCGGCCACCGCCGTGTCGACGAGCAGTCGCCACGGCCCGGGCAGGCCGAGGGGCGTGATCCCGCCGTACTCCATGCCGGTCTCCCCCACGGCCCGGTCCATCGACAGGAACGATGCCTTGCGCACGTCGAGCATCCGCTTCACCAGGTTGTTCACGTCGGCCCGGGTGTCGGCGCGCACCAGGCACGCCGCGACCCGCTCCGCCCCCGCACGCTTCCCGGCGACCACCACGCAGTTCGCGCCGGTGGTCAGCGGCAAGGAGTACGCCTCGCTCATCGCGGCGGTGTCGGCGAGGTCCGCGTCGATCTCCACGACGGCGACCTGGTCGCCGTACTCCCAGCTCTTCAGGGCGGCGGAGACCGGCTCCCCGAGCAGGTCGGGCCGCTCCAGGGCCGGCAGCGACTCGAGGGATCCGATGCAGGGCAGTGAGGTGGCCATGCCTCCATCCTGCCCGGCGGTTAAAGTGCTCGAATGTCCCGTCTTGATACCCCCCTGCAGTCCGTGTTCGACACCGTCCTGCAGCGCAACCCCGGCGAGGTCGAGTTCCACCAGGCCGTGCACGAGGTGCTGGAGTCGTTGAACCCGGTCGCCGCCAAGCACCCTGACTACGTCGACAAGGCCGTGATCGAGCGGATCTGCGAGCCCGAGCGGCAGATCATCTTCCGGGTGCCGTGGGTCGACGACACCGGCCAGATCAGGATCAACCGGGCCTTCCGCGTCGAGTTCAACTCCGCCCTCGGCCCCTACAAGGGCGGGATGCGGTTCCACCCGTCGGTCTACCTCGGCGTGGTGAAGTTCCTCGGCTTCGAGCAGATCTTCAAGAACGCGCTGACCGGCATGCCGATCGGCGGCGGCAAGGGCGGGTCCGACTTCGACCCCAAGGGCCGCAGCGAGGGTGAGGTGATGCGGTTCTGCCAGTCGCTGATGACCGAGCTGTCCCGGCACATCGGCGAGTACACCGACGTCCCCGCAGGCGACATCGGCGTCGGCGAGCGCGAGATCGGCTTCATGTTCGGCCAGTACAAGCGGATCACCAACCGGTACGAGTCCGGTGTGCTCACCGGCAAGGGAATGGCGTACGGCGGCTCCCGGGTCCGTCGTGAGGCCACCGGCTACGGGACCGTGTTCTTCACCGAGCACATGCTGGAGACCACGGGCGCCACCCTGTCCGGGCGGCGCGTGGTCGTCTCGGGTTCCGGCAACGTCGCGCTCTACGCCGCGCGCAAGGCCCAGGAGCTCGGCGCCGTGGTCGTCGCCTGCTCGGACTCCAACGGCTACGTCGTCCAGGACGACGGGCTCGACGTCGACGAGCTGATCCAGGTCAAGGAGGTCGAGCGGCTGCGGGTCTCCGAGTACGCGCGCCGCCGGCCGAACGCGAAGTACGTCGAGGGCGGCAACGTCTGGGAGGTGCCCTGCGACGTCGCCCTGCCCTGCGCGACGCAGAACGAGCTCGACGCCTCCTCGGCGAAGGCGCTGGTCGAGTCGGGTGTGGTCGCGGTCGCCGAGGGCGCGAACATGCCGTGCACGCCTGAGGCCGTGCGGCTGTTCCAGGAGGCCGGCGTGTTGTTCGGGCCCGGCAAGGCCGCCAACGCCGGCGGTGTGGCGACCAGCGCCCTGGAGATGCAGCAGAACGCGTCCCGGGACTCGTGGAGCTTCGAGTACACCGAGGAGCGCCTCGCCGAGATCATGCGCGGGGTGCACGAACGGTGCGCCGCGGCGGCCGACGAGTACGGCACGCCCGGCGACTACGTGCTCGGCGCGAACATCTCCAGTTTCATCCAGGTCGCCGACGCGATGCTGGCCCTCGGCGTGATCTGAGGGCCAGCATCGCGGGTCGTGCCGTTACAGACCGTCGACCCTGCTGGCCGGTGGGTTCAGGCCGGGGTGAGCGGTGAAGAAGTCGGCGAGGTTCTCCAGGTCCTCCGCGCCACCCAGCTTGTTCGTGCCGTTCGTGAACTCGGTGAAGGAGTCGCCTCC
>DASSBE010000031.1:0-56726 GCA_035699065.1 Nocardioidaceae bacterium | reverse complement strand
TCGCTGGCCTACGTCTCGTTCCAGGAGCTGGCCACCCGCGTCTCGCACCGCAACACCGGCAAGCTGACTGAAGACCCGGTCGCCGACCAGCTGCTCGCCCGCGTCGCGACCGACGAGAACCTGCACATGATCTTCTACCGGAACCTGCTGGGAGCCGCGCTCGAGCTGGACCCGAGCCAGACCATGGTCGCGATCAACGACGTGGTGCAGACCTTCCAGATGCCCGGCGCGGACATC
Source organism: Nocardioidaceae bacterium (assembly GCA_035699065.1). Classification (GTDB taxonomy): domain Bacteria; phylum Actinomycetota; class Actinomycetes; order Propionibacteriales; family Nocardioidaceae; genus Nocardioides_C. The sequence continues at coordinate 56,489 of DASSBE010000031.1, read as the reverse complement.
GCCGGGTTCCAGCGCAAGGCCGTCGAGATGGCGATCGCCGGCGTGTACGACCTGCGCCAGCACCGCGACGAGGTCGTGATGCCGGTGCTGCGCTACTGGAAGATCTTCGACATCGAGGGCCTCGACGCGGAGGGCGAGCGGGCCCGCGGCGAACTCTCGGCCTTCATGGACGGACTCGAGACGCAGGCGTCCCGGTTCGAGGACAAGCGCGACGCCCTGCGCGAGCGGATGGCCAAGCGCGCCGGCTGACAACGGCTCAATATGCACCTCGTCGTGATCTTCGGGCCGCCGGCAGTCGGCAAGATGACGGTCGGCCACGAGCTAACCGGGCTGACCGGCTTCAGGCTCTTCCACAATCACATGACCGTCGAGCCAGTCCTGGACATCTTCCCGTTCGGCTCGCCGCCGTTCGGCCGGCTTGTGAACGAGTTTCGGCGACGGATCATCGAGGAGGCGGCTGACAGCGACCTGCCCGGGCTGGTGTTCACCTACGTGTGGGCGCTGGAGGATGCGCGTGACAAGGGACTGGTCGCGTCGTACGTCGACATCGTGGAGTCTCGGGGCGGCCGCGCGCACTTCGTGGAGCTCGCCGCCGACCAGGCCGTACGGCTGCTGCGGAACACCACCGACTTCCGGCTGGAGCGCAAGCGGTCCAAGCGTGATCTGGAGTTCTCTCGCAGCAACCTGCTGGAGCTGGACGCGAACTACGTGATGAATACTGGCGACGGCGCGACGGTGGCCGAGGACCTGTTCGACGGCCGGGGATACCTCAGGATCGACAACACGGCCGTGCCCGCCGCCGAGGTCGCGGCCGAGATCGTGGCGGCGTTCGACCTGCCGACGCAGCCGTAGCCGCCGCCTCGACGGAGCTACTTCGTCTTCAGGATGGGCTGCTTCTCCAGGCCGGACAGGCCGTGCCAGGCGAGGTTCACCAGGTGTGCGGCGACGACCTCCTTGGACGGCCTACGGGCGTCGAGCCACCACTGGCCCGTCGTGCCGACCATCCCGACCAGCATCTGCGCGTACATCGGGGCTGCCTCCGCCTCGAACCCACGGTTCCGGAACTCCGCGGCCAGGATGTGCTCCACCCGGGTGGCGACGTCGCCGATGATCGAGACGAACGAACCGCTCGCGGAGCCGATCGGGCTGTCGCGGACCAGGATCCGGAACCCGTCGGAGGACTGCTCGATGTAGTCGAGCAGCGCGCACGCCGCCTGCTCGAGCAGCTCACGTGGGTAGCCGGAGGTCAGCGCGTTGCCCATCATGTCCAGGAGCCGACGCACCTCGCGGTCCACGACCACGGCGTACAGGCCCTCCTTGCCGCCGAAGTGCTCGTAGACCACGGGCTTGGAGACCTCGGCGCGCGCGGCGATCTCCTCGATCGAGGTGCCGTCGAAACCGCGCTGGGCGAAGAGCCCCCGCGCGATGTCGATCAGCTGCTCGCGGCGTTCGGCGCTGGTCATCCGGCCGCGGGCACGGCGCGGGCTCGGAGAGGCGCCTGCGCTGTCGGGGGAGGTGGGCGCAGGCGTCGTCACGGCGGCCATTCTGCCAGCCGCCTCAGGCGGCGGCTGAGACCTGGTTCTTGACGAGCTTGTTGTCGATACGCTCCTGGACCGGCCAGCGCACGTCGTCGACCCAGCCGGCCTTCTCCAGCGCCCAGATGACCCGGGCGGAGGTGTCGAGCTGGCCCTTCATCACGCCGTGGCGTGCGCAGGTCGGGTCGGCGTGGTGCAGGTTGTGCCAGGACTCGCCCATCGACGGAATGGCCAGCCACCACACGTTCGCGGACTTGTCGCGGGACACGAACGGCCGGTCACCGATCGCGTGGCAGATCGAGTTGATCGACCAGGTCACGTGGTGCAGCAGGCTGACCCGGACCAGCGAGCCCCAGAAGAACCCGGTCAGCGCGCCCTGCCAGGACCAGGTGAGCAGGCCGCCCGCCACGGCGGGGGTGATCAGCGAGACGGCGACCCAGAGGGGGAACTGGCGGGAGACGCGGACGAGATCGGGGTCCTTCATCAGATCGGGTGCGTACTTGCGCTGGGGGGTCTGCTCGGGGTTGAACAGCCACATCATGTGTGCGTAGAAGAGTCCCTTGGCCAGTGCCTTGATGTCGGTGCCGTAGCGCCACGGGGAGTGCGGGTCCCCGTCGCGGTCGGAGAACTTGTGGTGCTTGCGGTGGTCGGCGACCCAGCGGATCACCGGCCCCTGGATCGCGAGCGACCCGGCGATGGCGAGCGCGATCTTGACCGCGCGGTTCGGCTTGAACGACTTGTGCGTGAACAGCCGGTGGAAGCCGACCGTGACACCGTGGCCGGAGAGCCAGTACATGACCACCATGATCAGTACGTCGGACCAGCCGAGCCAGCCACCCCAGGCCAGGGGGATCGCCGCCGCGACCGCCAGGAACGGCACGATGATGAACAGCGCCAGCGCGAGCTGCTCCTTGAAGGACTGCGTGTCACCTCCCCAGGTCGCGCTGAGCGGGCCGACATCGGCCTGTGTCTCGGTCGCCGTGGGAGCGGTCATCAGTGTTCCTCGCAAGATCTTCGTTCGTGGAGCCGGTCCCGACTCACCTACGCCACCGTAACCTACGGAACCGTAACTAAGCCAGGCGTCGTCCGGGAGGGGCCCTCGCCGTCTCCTCTCCCGTTCCCCGCAACGGCCTGCCTGAATCCCTGCCGTTTCGAGCCGATGGTCGCGATTGCGTACGCTGGTGCCCCACCGATCCCCGGTTGGTCTGTCGGCAGGGCCCGCCGCACTTTGAATGCGGATAAAGCGACGTAGGTTCGACTCCTACCCGGGGAGCCAGAGGTTCCAGCCGGCCAGCAGGGAGTGCACAGGGTGAGCGAAGCCGCGTCCGTACCGGAGAGCGCTGGCGCCCGGCCGCCGGCAGCCGTGATCCTGCTCGCCGCGGGCAGCGGCACCCGGATGAAGTCGAAGCTGATGAAGGTGCTGCATCCGCTGTGCGGACGCAGCATGATCGGCCATGTGCTCACCGCGGCCCAGGCGGTGCAGGCCCAGCGCCTGGTCGCTGTGGTCGGCAACGGCCGCGAGCAGGTCGGCCCACACATCCTCGAGCGGGCCCCGGATGCGCTGCTCGCCGTCCAGGAGACGCAGGAAGGCACCGGGCATGCCGTGCGGGTGGCCGTGGACGCGCTGCGGGACGCGGCCGGTTCGACGTCGGGCACCGTGGTCGTGATGGCGGGGGACACGCCCCTGCTCGAGGGCGCCACCCTGGCCGGCCTGGTCGCCGAGCACGACCGCTCCAACCGCGCGGTCACCATCTTGACCGGCGAGGTCGACGAGCCCTTCGGCTACGGGCGGATCGTCCGGGACGCCGCCGGCGCGGTGACCGCGATCGTGGAGCAGAAGGACGCCAGTCCGGAGGAGGCGTCGATCCACGAGATCAACAGCGGCATCTTCGCCTTCGACGGCGACTTCCTGGCCGAGGCGCTGGGCCGGATCCGCAACGACAACGCGAAGGGCGAGTACTACCTGACCGACGTGGTCGGTATCGCCCACGCGGACACCCGGCCGGTGGGTGCACACAAGATCGACGACGTGGTGCAGACCGAAGGCGCCAACGACCGTGCCCAGCTCGCCGGTCTGGCCGCCGAGCTGAACCGCCGGATCCTCGGCCGGTGGATGCGGGAGGGGGTCACGATCGCGGACCCGACCACCACCTGGGTCGACGCCGACGTGGTGCTCGACCGCGACGTGACGCTGCTGCCCGGGGTCCAGCTGCTGGGCGCGACCGTGGTCGCCGAGGACGCGGTGGTCGGGCCGGACAGCACGCTTCGCGACGTCGAGGTCGGCCGCGGCGCGAAGGTCGTGCGCACCCACGGCGAGCTGGCGGTGATCGGTGAGCACGCCACCGTCGGGCCGTTCTCCTACCTGCGGCCCGGGACCGTGCTCGGCGCGGGCGGAAAAATCGGCGCCTTCGTGGAGACCAAGAACGCGCAGATCGGCGACGGCGCGAAGGTGCCGCACCTGTCCTATGTCGGCGACGCCGAGATCGGGGAGGGCGCCAACATCGGCGCCGGCACGGTCTTCGCCAACTACGACGGGGTCAACAAGCACCGCACGAAGGTCGGCCAGCACGCGAAGACCTCGTCCAACAACACCTTCGTCGCGCCGGTCGAGATCGGGGATGGTGCCGTGACCGGGGCCGGGACCGTCGTACGCCGTGACGTCCCGCCGGGAGCGCTCGCCGTCTCCAGCGGTCCGCAGCGCAACATCGAGGAGTGGACGCTGCGCAAGCGCGCGGGTACCGCGAGCGCCGCGGCCGCCGAGGCTGCGCTGGCCGAAGGTGGGTCATCTCACGAAGCAGGCCACCAGGTCGCCGACAAGGCTGCCGGTGAGGGACAATCGGAGGACAGCCGACGGGCAGCGACCGAGGAGACCCAGGCGTGAGTGGACTGAAGAAGACCACCGAGAAGAACCTGATGGTCTTCAGCGGCCGGGCGCACCCCGAGCTCGCGGAGGAGATCGCCGCCCAGCTCGGCACCGGTCTCGTGCCGACCTCGGCCTACGAGTTCGCCAACAGCGAGATCTACATCCGCTACGAGGAGTCCGTCCGCGGCTCCGACGCCTTCGTGATCCAGAGCCACACGGCCCCGATCAACGAGTGGATCATGGAGCACCTGATCATGGTCGACGCCCTGAAACGGGCCTCGGCGAAGCGGATCACGGTGGTGATGCCGTTCTACGGTTACGCCCGCCAGGACAAGAAGCACCGGGGCCGCGAGCCGATCTCGGCGCGGTTGATGGCGGACATGTTCAAGACCGCCGGCGCCGACCGGCTGATCTGCGTGGACCTGCACACCTCGCAGATCCAGGGCTTCTTCGACGGCCCCGTGGACCACCTGATGGCACTGCCGCTGCTCGCCGAGCGGGTGGAGGAGAAGTACGGTCACGAGCAGCTCGCGGTCGTCTCGCCCGACGCGGGCCGGATCAAGGTCGCCGAGCAGTGGTCGAAGCGGCTCGGTGGCGCTCCGCTGGCGTTCATCCACAAGACCCGCGACATCGACCGGCCGAACGAGTCGGTCGCCAACCGGGTCGTCGGTGAGGTCACCGGCCGGATCTGCGTCCTGGTCGACGACATGATCGACACCGGCGGCACGATCGTGAAGGCCGCCGAGGCGCTGATGACGGACGGTGCGGCCGGTGTGGTCATCGCCGCCACCCACGCGATCCTGTCCGACCCGGCCGTGGACCGGCTCAAGAACTGCCCGGCCAGCGAGGTGATCGTCACCAACACGCTGCCGATCCCGGCCGAGCGACAGTTCGACAAGCTGACCTGCCTGTCCATCGCGCCGCTGATCAGCCGGGCGATCCGCGAGGTGTTCGAGGACGGCTCCGTGACCAGCCTCTTCGACGGCCACGCCTAGCGGATTCGCGTCCGGGCGCCACCGTCGCTAGGATTGGGCAGTTGCCTCGGCGAGGGAGACATTCTCGCTCCGTGATCGACGCGGTGGTTCGGCCCAGCTCTCTGGCGTGGGCCGCTCCCGCCTTCTCCTGCGGAGTATCTCGATCCCGAGCAGCCACAGTTTTCGTAGCCGCACGGTTGTTGATAGTCGAAAGAGAGAGTTCCCCCCGATGTCTGAGGTCAAGATCCAGGCCGAGTTCCGCACCGAGTTCGGCAAGGGCGCCGCGCGCCGCATCCGCCGTGCGGACAAGGTCCCCGCCGTGCTCTACGGTCACGGCACCGACCCGATCCACATCACCCTGCCCGGTCACGACACGATGCTGGCGCTGAAGAACTCGAACGCGCTGCTCACCATCGACGTCGACGGCACGACGCAGCTCGCCCTGCCCAAGCAGGTGCAGCGGGACCCGATCAAGGGTTTCATCGAGCACGTCGACCTGCTCGTGGTGAAGAAGGGCGAGAAGGTCACCGTCGAGGTGCCCGTCCACCTGATCGGCCATGCCGGTCCGGACAGCCTCGTCGTCACCGAGCTGAGCACCATCGCGCTCGAGGTGGAGGCCACGCACATCCCCGAGTTCATCGAGCTCGACATCACCGGTGCGGCGGTGGGCACCCAGTTCCACGCCAGGGACCTCAAGCTCCCCACCGGAGCGGTGCTGCAGGACGACGAGGACCTGATGATCGTCAACGTCACCAACGCGCCGACCGCCGAGCAGCTCGAGGACGAGCTCGCCGAGGCCGAGGCCGAGGTCGGCATCGAGAAGGAAGAGGCCGAGGAGGACACTGCGGGCGAGGCTGCCGAGACCGGCGACGCGGACGCCGCCGAGGCTGCCGAGGGCAACGAGCAGTCCGACAACGAGTGAGCAGCCTCCGAGGCTGAGTCCCCGTGTGGGCACGCTTGTTTGGTCGAGAGAGGGCCGGGAGTACCGAGGTGAGCGGCGACGTGTGGTTGGTCGTCGGCCTCGGGAACCCCGGCCCTTCCTATGCCCGGAACCGGCACAACGTCGGCTACATGGTGGCGGACGAGCTGTCCTCGCGGATGGGTGGCACGTTCCGTGCCCACAAGTCCGGCCGCGCCGACGTGGTCGAGGGGCGGCTCGGTGGCACGGGTGGCCCCGGGGGCGTGCGCGTCGTACTCGCCCGCCCACGGTGCTACATGAACGAGACCGGCGGGCCGGTCGCCACCCTGGCCTCGTTCTACAAAGTCCCGGTCGAGCGTGTCATCGCGATCCACGACGAGCTCGACCTCCCGTTCGACACGCTGAGGGTCAAGCTCGGCGGTGGCGACAACGGCCACAACGGGCTGCGCTCGATGCGCAAGTCCCTGGACTCGGGAGAGTTCTACCGGGTCCGGGTCGGCATCGGCCGCCCGCCGGGGCGGCAGTCACCGGCTGACTTCGTGCTCTCGAACTACGCGGCGACGGAGTTGAAGGTGCTTCCGTTCCAGGTGGACCGGGCGGCCGACGCGGTCGAGTCGCTGCTCACCGAGGGCCTGGGCAAGACCCAGAGCAGGTTCAACAGCTGAGCGTGTAGCCGGCTCCTCAGAGCGAGACCCATGCGGTCTGGACGACGTTGGCCCCGAGCGTGGCGGGCTCGATCACCAGGCTGGTCATTCCGGGCTTCACCGTGAGCCTGGCCGCGTCCGTGGAGTGCAGCGTACGGGGTTCGCCGTCGAAGGTGCGGATGGTTGCCGCGATCGCCGGATGCAGCTCGACGGAGAGCTCGAGGTTCTCCCCGGCCGGGCGGACGACCAGGCCGACTTCCAGACCGTCCGCGACGAAGGTGATCCGTCGCTGGGAGGCCTGGGACTCGCTGTCGTCGAGGGCGGAGTCGTACGCGATGTCGGCGACGGTGCTGCCTGCAACTCGCATTGCGGGCGCTCGACGCGCCGCGTCGATCACCTGCCGTGGCGGATTCGCCATTTCCATCAATCCTGTCGTTCAAAAGCTCCGATAGCCAGGAACCGAGAGACGCTCGTCGGAACGTCCAAATGCTACCGGAACGTCCGGATACTAGTAGGCGCCTTTGCCGGAAATCACGGTGGGCACGGTCTTCCAGAGGATCATCGCGTCGAGGACCAGCGACCAGTTCTCGACGTAGTAGAGGTCGAGCCGCAGGGACTCCTCCCAGGTCAGGTCGGACCGGCCGCTGACCTGCCACAGTCCGGTCAGGCCCGGGCGCACCAGGAGGCGACGCCGCACATGCGCGTCGTACTGGGACACCTCCGAGGGCAGCGGAGGTCTCGGCCCGATCACGGACATCTGACCGCGCAGCACGTTGACGAGCTGGGGAAGCTCGTCGAGGCTGTAGCGCCGTAGGCGGCGTCCCAGGGGCGTGACCCGCGGGTCGTCCCGCATCTTGAACAGCGGCCCGCCGACGTAGTCGTTGCGCAGCGCAACGCCGAGGGGCCGAGCGTCGTCGTACATGGTCCTGAACTTGAGCACCCCGAACTCCCGACCGTGGGCACCGACCCGGCACTGCCGGAACAGGACCGGCCCCGGGCTGGTCATCCGGACGGCCACTGCGATGGCCACCAGCACTGGCAGCAGCACCACCAGCAGCACCAGCGCGAAGAGCCTGTCCGCCCCGTTCTTGACCACCCGGTGGACACCGCTGAACCTGGGGCGTTCGATCTCCAGGAGCGGGAGCCCGTCGACCGGCCGGATCCGGATGCGGGGCCCGACGCAGTCGATGAGGTTCGGCGCGACGACGATCTGCGCGTCGTAACCCTCCAGGTTCCACGCCAGCTGCTTCAGGGTGCCCCGGTCCATCCGTTCCGACGGGGCGACGGCCACCACGGTGGCGCCGGTGCGCCGGACGGCGTCGATGATGCCGTCGTAGTCGCCGTACACCGGGATCCGGGGAACCGGCTGCCGACCGCCGATGCTGGGCAGGTCGGGGAGACAGCAGCCGACCGGCTCCAGACCCACATGGGACGAGTGGCGCATCCGGTCGGCCACGTCGTCGATCCACGGCGCCGAGCCGACCAGCAGGGCTTTGCGCATGCAGTCGCCGGACCGGCGTCTGGCGTGGAGCCACTTGCGGAGGCCGAACCGGGCGAGCAGGTCGAGTACCAGCGCGCACGGCAGGGCACCGACCACCAGCCCGCGGGAGACGTCGACCCGCAGCGCGAACGCCATCAGGGCGATGGTGACGATCAGCCCGGCTCCTGAGGCGGCCAGCCTGCGGAACTCCTCGGCTCCGACCCCGAGGACCTGTGGCTCGTAGGCCCGTCCCAGCGAGAGCGAGGCCACCCAGACGAGAGGGAGCAGCACACCGAGGACGAACGACAGGGGTCTGCTGCTCGCGTGGAACATGTTGATGACCAGGAGCGGCCAGATGGTCGCGGCGACGACCACGGCGTCCACCGCGATCGCTGTCCCGGTGAGTCGCCTCTGCCACGGCATCGGCAGGCGCGCACCGCTGGACGCTGGTGGAACCGAGACACCGGCATCGTCATCGACGCGAGCGACTCGCTGCGCCGGTATCTCGACGCGGTCCGACACCTCTGTTTCTACGGCTTGGCGCTCGAACATCTACGCCTTCTCTCGCTCGGTCTCCGAGCCTGCCCGCGATGAAGAGCCGTCGCCGAGGCGATAGATACCTCCGGTGTCGGCGTCGGTCGAGATTCATCTGCCTCCGCGCGCCGGGTATCACCGGCCGGCTCGGCGGCTCGTGTTGGGAGAGGAGTGAGGAGTTCCTATGGAGACCAACCCAACGATCAGCTCGTACCTGTCCAGCATCGGTGTGCCGCCGCTGTCCGCGCGAACCGCCCCGTTCGACCCCGGGTACGATCTCGGGACCTTGCGCGGCCACCTCGAGCAGAGCGCTCACCTGATGGCCGGGCTCAAGGTCTCCATGGCGTGTTGGATGCTCGCCGACGAACAGGTCAGCCGCGCCAAGGTCCGGCTCGCCTCCGCGCACGGCGTGCCGGCGACCACCGGGGGCGGGCCCTTCGAGGTCGCGGTGGTCCAGGGCCAGCTTCCTGCTTACCTCGACCTCGTCGCGGACATGGGCTTCACCCGGATCGAAGCCAGCCAGGGTTTCACCGACTTCGAGCTCGACGCCGCGACGACCGTCCGAGAGGCGGCCAGCAGGGGCCTCACAGTGCAGTACGAGCTCGGCGGCAAGCACGATGGGCCGTTCACCGAGCTGACGCTTCGCGCGCTCCTTGCGCGCGGCCAGACGTGGCTCGACGCGGGTGCTGTGGAGCTGGTGATCGAGGCGAGGGAGAACGCGAGCGGAGTGGGGTTGTTCGACATGGCGGGTCGGCCAAACTGGTCGTTCGCCGACCGGATCGCCCATGGGTTCGGTCTCGATGCGGTCACCTTCGAAGCGCCGACGAAGCAGAGTCAGTTCGGCTTCCTGGGCCACTTCGGCCGGGAGGTACGTCTGTCGAACGTTCGTCTGGAGGAGCTTCTGCGAGTAGAGATCTACCGCTACGGCCTGCACTCGGACGCGTTCGCCAACTCGCTGCTCCGTCCAGCCGTTCTCGAACCCGTCCAGGCCGGCTGAGAGATGGAAGGCGAAGTCGTCGTCGACTGTTTTCCGGAGGCCGTGGACCGCTATCGGGAGGGGTGGACCCTCGTGGCCGTGGACGTGATCCGGGCCACGACCACGGCGGTCACGGCGTGCTGGAAGGGCTTCCGGGTGTTTCCCGCGCAGAGCCTCGACGATGCGTCCTGCCTGGCCGGACAGCTGGAGGATCCGCTGCTCGTCGGTGAGCTCGGCGGGATCGTGCCGGCCGGGTTCCACGAGAGCAACAGCCCCGTCGCGATCGAGCGCCGGACCGACACCTCGCGTCCCGTGGTTCTGCTGTCCACCAGCGGCACCAGGCTGCTCCGTCCCTGCCCGGAGCGCGACGCCACCTACGCCGCCTGCCTGCGCAACGCGTCGGCGCAGGCCGAGTGGCTGGTCGACAGGCACCCGCGGGTGGCACTCGTGGGCGCGGGGGCACGTGGACAGTTCCGGGAGGAGGACCAGTACGGTTGCGCGCGCATCGCGCTGCGCCTGCTGGAGGCCGGCTACCGCCCGGGAGGGATGACCGCCGAGGTCGTGGACAGATGGTCCGGACTACCGCCGGCGGCGTTCCTCAAGAGCCGCAGTGTCGGCTACCTCCGGCGCACGGGACAGACCGCCGACCTGGACTTCGTCCTTGACCACGACGACGACATCCCGGCCGTGTTCCCCATGCTGGGCACGGAGATCGGCTGTATCGCGGTTGCGGTGCCGGAGGCCAACGACGACATCGAGGTCGTCGGCTGATGTCAGAGATCCGGACCACGACTCCGGCGGTGGTCTTCACCACCTCCGCTGATCCGCTCCTGCACGGGCCGCTCGCCGTCGTACGGAGCCTCGGCAGGCTGGGGGTTCCGGTCTACGTGCTTCATCCCGGCCGCCGCTTGCCACTCGACTCGTCGCGCTACCTGGCCGGACGGTTCGCTCTCGGGACGCGCGGTGACGACGGTCGCCATGTGGTCGACCGGCTCGTGGAGATCGCACGGAAGTTCAGCACGTCCCCCGTCCTGGTTCCCGTCGACGACGAGGCAGCCCTGATCGTCGACGACAACGATGCCCGGCTCTCGGAGCACTACCTCTTCCCGCGCCGGCCCCCCGGCCTCGCGACCCGGTTGGCGAGCAAGCAGGAGCTGACCTCGACCTGTCGGAGTCTCGGTGTGCCCGCTCCGGACGCGTGGTTCCCCGCGACCCGGGAGGAGGCTCGCGCCTGCGTCGCCGCGCTCCCTGTCGTGGTCAAGGCCGTCGACCCGGTGATGCTCAGGCGTGCGCCCGGCGCCCGCAGCGTCACGCTCGCATTCGACGTGGAGCAGGCGCTGGCCGCCTACGACCTCCTGGTCGCCGGCGGGCCTGGCAATGTGATGGTGCAGGAGTACATCCCCGGGGACGCCTCGACCATCTGGATGTTCAACGGCTACTTCGACGCGGGGTCGCGATGCCGCTTCGGTGCGACCGGGGTCAAGCTCCGGCAGTGTCCGCCCGGGACGGGGCCCACGAGCCTTGGCGAAGCGCGGGATCATGACGGAGTGCGGCGCGCAGCGGAGAGGCTGCTCGTGTCGGTCGGGTACACCGGTATCGTCGATCTCGGCTTCCGGTACGACGCGAGGGACGGTGTCATGAAGATGCTCGACGTCAACCCGCGCATCGGTGGAACCTTCCGGCTGTTCACCGGCCAGGACGGCCTCGACGTGGTCCGTTCGCTCTACCTCGACCTGACTGGCCAGGACGTGCCGCAGGACACGGTTCGAGAGGGGCGTCGCTGGCAGGACGAACCGCACGACCTGCTCTCCCAGGCGGTCTCCCGGCGGCGGGGCACACCCACCTGGTCGGACTGGCTGGCATCCGCGCGCCGGGTCGACGAACGAGCTTGGTTCGCGGCCGACGACCGCCGGCCGTTCATCCTCTCGCTCAAGCACACCGCGGCAAGGAGCAGGCGCGGTCTTGCTCGCGTCGCCGGAGCGTCGGGACCCGATCCTGCGGCAGTCCCACTGGCGGGCGGGCCGTCGCCCGCACTGGATGGATCGGCGGTAGACGGTGACCGGTCGAGCTGACCTCCACGAGCCTCGGTTCGTGTTCATGCTGAGCTATGGGCGGTCCGGGTCGACCATCCTGGCCGACATGCTGACCCGCCATCCCGACGTGGGCTTCGTGAGCAACGTCGACGACCGGGTCCGATGGCTGCCGCGCCCCGCCCAGCGTTACAACTCCGCCGTCTACCGGCGTCTGCCGCAACGCTATACGGAGAAGGGCAGGCGCGTGCGGTTCGCGCCCTCGGAGGGCTGGCGGTTGCTGGAGAGGGAGGTGTCCCCGATCTTCGCGCGCGCCCACCGGACTCTGTCTGCCGCGGACGGCACCCCGTGGCTGAACCGGCGCCTCCTCGAGTTCTTCGGGACCCGCGCGACCATCCAGGACCGGCCGGTGTTCCTGCACAAGCTCACCGGCTGGCCACATGCGGACCTCTTGCGCACCGTCTTCCCGACCGCGCGGTTCATCCACGTCGTCCGTGACGGCCGTGCCGTCGTCGACTCCGACCTTCGCACCTCGTGGTGGCCGGGGTTCGCCGGCCCGACGGGGATGGTGGGCGGGCCGCTGCCGCCCGACGACGACGCCGTGTGGCGGAGGTCCGGCCGCTCCCATGCCGTGCTCGCTGCGATCGTCTGGCGTACGGCGATGCGCGAGTTCGCCCGGGTGCGGGACTCCCTGCCGGAGGAGTCCTGGATCGACGTGCGCTTCGAGGACCTGCTCGAGGATCGCGAGCAGGTGTTCAAGCGCCTCGCCCACTTCATCGGGCTCGCGCCGAGTCCAGGTTTCGACACGTGGATCGACCGCACCGAGCTGCGCTCCGGCCCAGCCGACAGCTTCCGGCGCAACCTCGGTGCCGACACCCTGCGTGAGGTCGAGACGGTCATGGCCGACGAGCTCAGCCGCTGGGGCTACGTGTAGTGCCGGTCGGCGGGTGGTCGCCTGAACCGGGCCGCTTCCCGCAGAAGTGCCCAGTCCTTGCCCTCGAGCCGGAACACCGTCAAGGGCACGTACGTCGCCACCACGACCAGCGGCCCCAGCACCAGCCGACCGGGCCAGGCGACCCACTGCGTGACCAGCGCCGCTACGGCTCCGGACAGCAGGGCGATCAGCAGCACCGCGCGTTGGCTGCTGTGGAACGGCCACATCCCCAGCAGATGACGGACCTGCACCAGACGCGTCAGGTTCATCGCGATCAGGGCGGCGGTCCACGCCCAGGCCGCGCCCACGATCCCGAACCGGGGGATGAGCACGAGGTTGAGCGCGATGTTCAGCGTGAGGCCGAGCCCGTTGTTGACCGCACCCCATACAGGGTGTCCGGACATGGTCAGCATCTGCATACCGGGCCCGGTCCAGGCGTTGCAGATCGCCCCGACCAGGAGCACCAGCGTCACCCCGGAGGCGGCGGCGAACTCCGGCCCGAAGACACGCAGGAGGTCGTTGGCGAAAAGCGCGAGCACGACGAAGGCGGGCATGGAGAGCCGAAGGGTCCACGTGGTGACCCCCATGTACGCCTTGTACAGGCTCTCGTGATCACCGCGATGCGTCAGCATGGCGATCCTCGGAGAGAACGCCATACTGACGGCTGGGATCACGAACGTGGCAAGCATCACGATGCGGGTGGCGATCTGGTAGACCCCGACGTCGCCGCTGGACCGGAAGGCTCCGATGATCAGGCTGTCGGCCCAGGCGAGTCCCATGCTCATGAACCCGCCGAGGCCGGTGGGGAGGGAGAACGCGCACAGCGGGCCCAGCTCGTGGCGCGCCGGTCCGGCGTACCACCGGCCCGCCAGTCGCCGCAGCGCGACCCAGGCCAGCACCGCCTGCACGCTGCAGCTCACCAGCAGGCCGATCACCGCCCCGGCGATCCCCAGGCCCGCCGCCACCAGCACCGTGATGGCCACCAGCCGGACCACCGGTTCCGCCACGAGCTTGACCACCGCGTTGGCGCGCATCCGCTGGAATCCCATGGTGGCGTGCAGGAGCGCGTCCGCAACGGAGAGCGGCACCAGCGTGAGCGCGACGAGCCGCAGCGGCTCCACGAGCCCGCCGTCCTGCAGTCCGCGGTGCGCCAGCCAGGGCGCGCCCAGGAACAGCGCACCGGCGAGGATCGCAGAGGTCAGCACCGTCATCGCCACGCCGGCCCGGATCGTGCCCCGGACCGCCTCGGCCTCGTCCTTGTGGACGGCCACCATCCGGACGAGCCCGCTTCCGAACGGGAGCAGGGCGACGAGCTCCAGGATGGTCAGCACGGCGAAGGCCTGGGCGTAGCGGCCCATCCCGACCTTGCCGAGCATCGCGATCAGCACGAGCGCGATGACGAAGGTCACGCCTTTCGAGCACAGCGAACCGAACAGGTTGAGGCTCGTCCCGCGCGCCAGCCCGGTGGCCAGACCAGCGCCTCCGCCGGCGTCACGTGGAGGCGAGGCAGCAGAGGCGCCCTTCCTCATCCGCCGTGTCCGACCCGGTCGCCGTCCTGGCGGGGGAGCACCGGATAGCCGTGGTAGAGCAGGAGCGGCAAGGTGAGCGCTGTGACGACAGCCTTGTCCCGAGCGCCCATGGCGGTGCGCCACTCGTCGTCGACCCGGATCGGCACCGCACCGGTCTTGAAGCGACTCGGGTTGCCGGAGACGGAGTGGGTGGGACCCAGCCGCGCACTGTGCTCGGCGAGGAACGGGAGGGGCGTGCTGTCGCCGACGAGGCGGGCCAGCTCGGCGATGACTGCGCGGGGTTCGCGGGAGAAGTCCTCATACTTCACGCAGTGGAGGTCGGGCTGCCGCGACCGCACGACCGAGTCGGTGATCAGCTGCCACTTGAGCCAGCGACGGGCACCCACCCAGGGCGGGACCTGCTGCATGAGCCGCTCGTCTCCGAAGTCGTGCAGACGCACGCGTCTCTGCGCGGAGAAGGCCACCGCCCGGGAGTCGCGGATGACGTTCACCATGGTCACCTGCAGGTCCGGCAGGCCGGCAAGGAATAGGCCGTAGATCGGCCCCTTCGAGGAGTCCACGATGACCCGGCAGCCGGTCACTTCGCTGACCGCACGGTAGAGCCGGCTGAGCACCCAGCGGTAGTCGTCGCGATCGTCCTCAGGCGGACGACCGAACCTCCGCAGGGCCGCACCCAGATCCCGGCCGCGGAGCTTGCCCCGGGCCAGCACGTCGAGCCGACGTGCCTCGTCCTCGCCGGGGACCTCTCCCGAGAAGGTCAGGTGCAGGACCTCCCTCCAGACCGGGCAGTCGGGAACCGGCACACCGCATCCACAGAGCCTGCGCTCCAGCAGGCCACGTCGCCAGAGGTTCCACAGCTCTCCGACCGCGAAACATCCCTCCAGCTGGCCGAGGATGTTGGCGATGATGGTGCTGCCCGTGCGGCTGGCGCCGAGGATGTAGAGGACGGGGATGGGATCGGGGCGACCGGTCGGGGACCCGACCGGGTTCGAGACCTGCTCGCTCGGGCCGGCCGTCAGGTCATACATGCTCGACCCTCCTTCTCACGGGTGGCAGCGCGGCCGAGCCACGGCTCCGTTCCCGGGCCGCGTCCCGGTAGGCGGCGTCGAGCGCGACGAGATGGTCCCGGGGCGAGTGCCGAGCGAGCACGGTGCTTCGTGCCCGCGCTCCCATCGACATCGCCGCCTCCGGGTCGCCGAGCACGGTTCCCAGCCGCTCGGAGAGTGCGGCCGCGTCCCGCGGGGCCACTAGGAAGCCACAACCCTCGGGGACGAGCTCGGGCAGACCACCGAGCGCCGAAGCGATCACCGGTACGCCGCAGGCGAATGCCTCGAGGACCGCCAACGGCTGGTTCTCGTTGCAGTGCGAGGGCAGCACGACCACCGCGCTCCCACGAACCAGGTCGAGCACCCGGTCCCGGGAGACCCGCCCGTGGAAGGTCACCCGGCCAGGTGCACGTCGCTCGGCAAGTGTCTTCAACGTCGGCTCCTCGGGACCCTCGCCGACGATGTCCACGCGCAGCGACGGATCAAGTCCCGCCGCCTCGACAAGGGTCTCCACTCCCTTCTCCGGGGAGAGCCGGCCGACATAGATGGCGCCACCGCCTGCGGAGGTCTTGGCGGCGATCGGCGCGGTGTCGACGAAGTTGGGCACCACCCGCAGCCGGTCGACGTAGACTCCGGCGCTGGTCATGACATCGGTGAGGAAGCGGCTCGGGCAGAGGAACCTCTGGACCGGGTCGTAGGCGTGGCGTCGCCGTTGGTACGCGCTCTCGGCGGCCAGCAGGGCGCTCGCGGGAAGCGAGCCACCCTTGCAACGCTTCGCGACGGCGTGTCGGAAACGGCCGTCCAGGCAGGCGTCACATACCTCGTTCCCAGCAAGCATGAGGTAGGACGGACAGGCCAGCTTGTAGTCGTGCAAGGTCATCACCGCGGGCACGTGTGCGTCTTCCACGGCGCGTAGGACCGAAGGCGAGAGCTGGTGGTAGATGTTGTGCAGGTGCACCACGTCGGGCTGGAACTCCTCAAGCACCCGGGTCAGGCCCTTGCGGCTGGCGGGTGAGTAGAACATCCGGCCGGCCGCGCGCAGCCGATCAGCTGTCCTCTCGGGCAGCGGGTCGAGCTCCACCTGCGGTGGAAAGTGTGCGGCGAAGCGGAGCGGGCCGTTCTGCGGGTGCTGCATGCCGAACAGCTCGACGACGTGACCCTGTTCGCGCTGCCGGTCCGCGACGTCGAGCATGTAGGCCTCCGCACCGCCACGGCGGTACAGGAACTTGTTCACGTGGAGGATCCGCACGTCAGCACCCCGGGTCGTGGTTGAGCGAAGGCACCGCGTGGTCCCGCGCGGCCCCGTTGCGACCCGGTCGACGCAGCAGGTGGAGGAACGCCGCCGGGCCGTGCCGCGGGTCGACCATCACTCTGCGGATCGCATGGTGCGGCACCGTGGGGTCGTTGCGACCGGTGACCGTGGTGACCGCGAAGCGGTAGCCGGCATCCGCGACGGCCTCCATCGTCCGCAAGGTGAAGTCACGTCGTTCGCCGTTGGGATAGGCGAAGACGGTCGGATCGACGCCCAGCATGCGTCCGAGCGCATCTCGTGACCCGGCGATCTCCTCCCTCTGGTCAGCCTCGGCCTCACGGCTCAGGATCGGATGGTTGACCGTGTGCGACCCGATGGCGAATCCGAGCTCGGCGAGTCGGGAGCCCCCCGCCGGGCCCAGGAGCAGTCGGTCGAGTCCGATACTGCCGGCCGGTCGGCAGTCGTCGACGACCTTCGCGACAGCGGCATCGCGGTGCACACGGTCCGTCGCCTTCAGGTCCGCGCTGATCCGACGGGCGACCTGACGTCGGGTCCTGCCGGAGTCCAGTGAGAAGTGCTGCCCGGCCCAGTCCAGGGACTGGGCCTGCGCCGAGCAGACGGCCCAGCTGACCACCTCCCACGGCGGGAGGGCCGACCGCTCCAGGAATCCGGGGCACAGGAAGAACGTGGCGGGCAATCGTCGTCGCAGCAGCATCGGAGCGATGATGTCGGCCACGTCGGCATATCCGTCGTCGAAGGTGAGCGCCACCGAACGGGCGGGCAGCGGTTCGCCCCGGCCGAGCCGGGTCAGCGCGTCCTCGAGCGGAACGACGTGGGCGGCCCTGTGGAGCAGGGCGATCTGCGAAGCGAACCCACGCAGGAACAGCTCGCGGCTGCCGGTGAAGCGCCACGACGGAACGACGTTGTGCCAGCCCAGCACGAGCAACTGTGACTCTGACGCCGTCAATGGACTCCCCTCCCGACAGCCACCCTGCAGCCCCTGACGGGAGGCGCGAGCCGGCCTATGATGAGTGAGCCGCGACTGCCTGGCGAAATACATTCCGGGCTCCCTCGGTCGCCGATCAACGAACGGCGAGGCGCACGGCTGCCAACGGCTGGTCGATGTCGACCAGGACAGGTTCGCCACCCAGATCCAGCGTGTTCCCGTCGAGCGTCGCGGTGCCGGCAAGGCCGCGCACCTTGGAGCCGGGAGGGAGCCGAAGCTGCTGCCCGGACGTCTGGTCCGACCAGACCACGAGCGTCGTACGGCCCGGCCGGGTCATGACCAGGCCGCTTGTCCCGGGCACGGTCAACGGACGGAAGGACGACGCTCCGCGGACGTCCCTCGCCAACTTCCGGTAGGCGTGGGCGGCGGGGCGAACGGCTCCGTCCGGACCCAGCAGCGCGAGGTTCGGCTCGTTCCCGCTGGACGGCGCCGCAAGGGGGAGCCAGTTGACTTCACGAACCCCGGCCGCGAGCAGGAGGCACACCGACTTGACGACCTCGGCGCGAGGGTT
Source organism: Nocardioidaceae bacterium (assembly GCA_035699065.1). GTDB lineage: Bacteria > Actinomycetota > Actinomycetes > Propionibacteriales > Nocardioidaceae > Nocardioides_C. Next base: position 38,256 of record DASSBE010000031.1, on the reverse strand, counting down.
CGTCACGCCTTCTCCGACATGGCGTCCCAGCTCCCACGACTCGATCGGCACGTCGTCCGGGGTCGTCGCCTGCAGATAGGCGATCACCGAGGGCAGGATGTCCTCCGACTCGTAGAAGTGGAACCGCCGTAGGTCGAACACCCGGCCGGCCAACAACCGCTCCGCTTCCTTGAGGTAGAGGAGGTTCCGCTGGTCCTGTCCGTCCTCCAGCTCAGCGCGGAGGTCGTCCGCGGACGTCACGTGGACCGGGTCTCTCGCTGTCCGGTAGTAGTTGTTGTAGGCCTCCACCGCATCGGCGTCCTTGCCCTCCGCGAGCAACCGGTCCGCCAGGGCGTCGCCGTACACTCCCGTCGAGAGGCCCCAGTCGGCGACCAGTGCCTGGGGATCCGTGTCGCGGATGGTCGACGCGGCGATCTCGGTGAGGCGCAGCAGCTGTGCGAGCGAGCCATCCCACTGGTACTTGGTGTTCGGCTCGTTCTCCACCGAGTAGGTGTGCACCCCGAGCGGTGAGTAGCGGCTCACCACGGCGCGGACGAACGCCGCGTAGGCGTCGACGTCCTTCGGCATCTGGGACTCGGTCACGAAGCCGGTGTGCCAGAACGGCCCACGTTCGGTCAGCCAGCAGGCTCCGACCCTGAGCTTGAGCTGCAGGTCGACGTGGAGCGACCGCGCATCGTCGACGATCCGGTCCAGCACCGACCAGTCCCAGCTGTCCGGTTCGCGCTCGATGTTGCACCACACGACCGGGACCCAGCTGGTCCCACCGCCCAGCCGTTGCATGTACTCGCGAAGCTCGTCCATGCGGTACCAGTTCGGCTGGACGCCGAGCACCGCCTTGTGCATCACCGGCCCCGGTTGCGTGAGCGAGTACTCTTTCCATGCTCGTGGCGCGGTCGAGGGGGTCGAGCCGTCGAGCCGGGGTTGTCCGGAGCTGGTGCAGGCCGACGCCAGCACCAGGCACAGCAGCAGGGCCGCGCCGCGGCGGACCAGCCATCGCGCCGTTCTCACGCCGTCACCCATCCCCGCGCCTGACCGCCGCGTCGGCGACGCGCGACCTGACACCGTTCGTCTTGCCCGGCGTCGGCTTCCGACTGCCCTGCCCTGCCCGGGGTGATGGCTTCGATGGTTGCCGGCTCCGGCCGGCGTGCCTGCTCGTCGGGCTCTCCGCCGGCTCCGGAGTAGTGGGGCGGCGGGTCCGGAGGATCTCCAGGGCAGCGACCAGGCAGAAGGCGATGACCAGTCCCGCCACGACTGCGGCCAGCACGCCGTTGAGGAGGACGGAGGCGAGCCGGGGCGGCTGGACCGGCAGCAGTGTCACGGCACCCGATGCGCCGTCGTACGCCGTCTGGGCGCTCTGCACCTCCTCCTGTGCCCGTGCCAGAACCGTCGTCGCGGCCTTGCGCTGGGCGTTCAGGTTCTGGTACTCCACGACCTCCTGCTCGAGCGCCGCCAGCTGTTCCTTGACGCGGGTGATCTGCGCGTCCGCCGCTCTCGTGGCTGCGACGTCACCGGCCGGGATGTCCGCGCGGGCGTTCTCGAGGTCGACCAAGGTGCTCATCCGGCCCTGGTACAGCAGGTCCGGCCTGGTGTTGCCCCGGGCCGTCGCGGCGGCGAGGCTGTCCTGGTAGCTCTCCTCGAGCGAGCTCTCGCTCTCCGCCAGGGCATGCTCGGCCTGGGCCAGTCGGGGCCTGAAGAGCGCCCTGGGTGTTGCGGTGGCTACGCCCTCCACGACCTTGTTCGCCACAGCGCCGTCCGTCCACGAGAAGCTGACCTGGAGCTGACCGCTCGCTTCGAGCTGGGTCACCTCCAGCCCCTGCTTGATGTCTGCCACCGGAATGTCCGCCTGGGCGGCGACCCGGCGGGTCACTCTGGGCGAGACTGCGGTGGCGGTGAACTCGTTGACCCAGTTGGCGACGCCGGCAGGCCCGCTGAACTGGCTACCGGTCCCGGCAAGGAGGTCGGGAGCGAACACGTAGGCCGTGGCCTGGTAGTCCTTGGCGGAAAGCTGCCAGTACCCGAGCACCCCCGCGCCCGCGAGCAGCGGGATGACCACGATGACCCACAGCCGGCGGCGTGCCACCTTCAGATAGTCGAAAATCTCCACAACTCACCCTTCTGGTTCGGGTTGCCTGCCGGTCCTCTCCATGGGTGAGCGAGCTGGGCGGCCCTGTGATACCTCTGTATCTCAACGCGTCGCCGGCCGCTCTTGTGTACGTGCCTTCAGTGCGAGCAGGAACCACCCAACGTCAGTTTGTACCGACGCAGCGAAGCGGCGACCGCGTCTCGCCGTCTTCGCCGCCCGTCCAGCGTGAAGTCCAGGCCGTCCGGCCGCTTCGCATCGCGATGATCGGTCAGAAGGGAGTGCCGGCGACGTACGGCGGGGTCGAGCACCATGTCGAGGAGCTGGGGTCGCGACTGGCCGCCCGGGGTCATCAGGTGGACGTGTTCTGCCGACCGTCCTACGGCACGCCGGACGACGGCTTCTACCGGGGCATGAACCTGCGCACCACGCGGACGATCGGGACGAAGCACCTCGATGCGATCGGGCACAGCCTGGTCTCCTCGTTCTACTCCGCCGCCCGGCCGCCGGACATCGTCCACTACCACGCACTCGGGCCGGTGCTGACGTCACCGGTCGTCCGGGCGCTCTCCTCCTCACGGGTCGTGGTCACGGTGCACGGGCTCGACCACGAGAGGGACAAGTGGGGGCGCGGGGCGAGGCTCGCGCTCGGTCTGGGCCACTGGATGAGCGCCCGCGTCCCGCACGCCACCGTGGTGGTGAGCCGGGAGCTGCAGAGCCACTATGCGGCCGAGTTCGGTCGCGAGTGTGTGTACATCCCCAACGGGGTGGACGCGCCGATGCTCCGGTCCGCGTACGAGATCAGTCGCAGGTGGGGTCTGCGACGCGGGGGTTTCGCCCTGTTCGTGGGCAGGCTGGTCCCCGAGAAGTCGCCCGACCTGTTGATCCGGGCCTATCGGGCGGTGCCCGGGGACCTGCCCCTGGTCATCGCGGGCGACTCCTCGTTCACCGACGAGTACGTCAGCGAGCTCCGCGCCGAGGCGAGTGGCGACCCCCGCGTCCTCCTCTGCGGCTACGTGTACGGGCGTGCCCTGGCCGAGCTCTACTCCAACGCAGCCGTGTTCGTGCAGCCGTCCCGACTCGAGGGGATGCCGTTGACGCTCCTGGAAGCGGCGTCGTACGGAGCTCCGGTGGTGGCCAGCGACATCCCGCCCCACCGCGAGATCGCCGGCGAGCAGGTGGCGGCCATGCACCTGGTACCTCCGAACGACGAGCGAGCGCTCGCCGACCGGATCGCCGAGGTGCTGGCACATCCGGAACCGGCCCGGGCCGACGCGTTGCGCCGACACGTCCTGGGGACGTTCCGCTGGGACACCGCGGCGGCAGATCTGGAAGCGCTGTACCAGCGCCTGGTCGACTGACCGGCGAGCTAGGTGTTGCGCGCGGCGACGCGGACACCCGAGTCGTCAACCTGCAGATGCCGCGGCCGGGCCACGCTGGACGCCGCCGCGGCGAAGGCCACGAGATACCACAGCACAGCGACGTTGCTGAACATGTTCTCGCTCGTGCTCGTCACGATGAAGGCCGTGACGCAGGCCAGGTAGCCGGCTCCGATGCTGTGGTCGAGCGAGCCCGTGCGCGACGAGCGAACCGCCCGCAGTCCGACTCTCGCCATGGCCACGAGCAGCAGGAGGTACGCGACCAGGCCCAGCGCGCCCTCCTCGACGTAGGCGCGGAGGAAGTCGTTGTGCGGCTGCTTGTTCTGAGCCGTCACCTGGCCCGTTGTGCCGAGGCCGATTCCGGTGACGGGGCTCCGCTCGGCCAACGGCAGCACGTCGCCCCAGTAGGAGAAGCGCCAGAGCATTGAGTTGGGGTGGTAGTCGGCCGAGTAGTACGGCGCGGGCTCCGAGGTGACACTCGCGACCCGAGTCGCCAGACCCGGCGCGAGAGCCACTCCCAGGCACAGGATGACCACCATGCCGATCAGCACCCGTCGTCCGTGCCAGATCGCCAGGACGAACACGCCGAGGACCGCCCCGAGGATCGCCGTGAGCGTGTAGGTGAGCAGCATCAGGACCGTGAAGAGACCGATCAGCGCGCCGAACCACACTCGCCATCGTCTGGGAACATGGCGGAGCACGGCGATCCCGAAGAGGATCAGCAGCATGAGGTAGCGACCGTAGCTGTTCGACTGCGTGAACGTTCCCGCGATCCGGAAGATGCCGTCCTTCACCTCGCCGTTCGGGTCACCCAGGGCGAAGCCGGCGATGGTGTACAGGACCGGACCTAGCGCGGAGACGTAGACCGCGATCAGGATCTTGTTGCGGGTGCGTACCTCAGCCATCAGCTCTTCGAGCACGATGTACATCAGTGCGATGGAGAGCACCTGGGTCGCGGCGATCATCGTCGTCGTCCGGTTCGTCGAGGCCAGCAGACTGATGAACGCGGCTGCTGCGAACCCCGCCCAGGCCCAGCGCAACGGGGTCCCGGGATGCAAGGTGCCGGATCGCCGCTGTGCCAGCAGCCACAGCGCAGCGGCGACGATGAACAGGCCGACGACCAGGGTTGACGGAGTCAGCACCCGGCTCGACATCGCCGACGCCGTCGGCCCGGCCGTGTCGTCCGCGCTGAGCTTGCTCACGTCGATGCTCGCGCGGAGGGCGAGCATGAGCATCACGAACAGCCCGAACCGGGTGGCCGCGATGGCGGCTGCCATGGTGCCGATCGCGAGGACGACGGGAACGACCACCATGGCCTTGTTCCCGCTCATCGCGCCGAGGGCACTCAGCGCAGCACCGGCCGCGCAGAGCATGGCGGCCACCGCCAGGAGCGCATGCTGGGGAACCAGCATGCGCTGTAACGGGGTGGTCGCGGTGCTGCTTGTCATGGAACTCCTGTCGGCCGACGCGCGGCGCTCACCGACTAGAGCCGAGACGGTGCCGCCTGATACGCCAGAAGGGCCTCGAGCTTCCTGAGGCACCGCGCTCTGGTCGGACCGATGCTGCCGATCGGCATCCGCAGGGCCTCCGCGATCGCCGCATAGGACATGGGCGGCTCCTGCATGAGCAGTCGCATGAGCTTCTGGTTCGGCTCGGGAAGCTGCTCGAGGGCATCGTGGAGGTCCTCCGCGCGCTCGCGGCTCAGCAGCTCCTCGTCGACGTCACCGTCGCCGTACCAACGTGGCTCGGGGAGGCTGGTGTCTTCCGTGGGAAGTGTGCGTCTCGCGCGGCCCGCCACTCGCCTCGCCTCGCGACGTGCGGTGGTGGCAAGCCATGCGCCCGCCCGTGTCGGGTCCTTGAGCCGGCCGATGTGCTCGAACAGGCGCAACCAGGTTGTCTGGCTGACATCTGCCGCGTCGCTGGCGGACGAGACCTCGCTGCGCGCGATCGACCAGACCAAGCCACCGTAGGCGTCCACCAAAGCGTTCCACGCGTCTGCGTTCCCGGCTGCTGCCTGCGCCACCAATTCCGCTACTCGTGCGGAATCCATGCCCTGCATAGTGCCCCCACTCCGCTTGCCTTCGACATGCGCACGGTCCCCCCGAACGAACGTCGGGGCTCACGTTACGTAGCCCGACCATGTCCGTCCATAGTCAAGAAAGGCTCTATTGCCCGGACAAGTCGCCCAGTCCGCCAGGGCGGCCGAGCGCCTCGTCGGCGTGGACACCGGCTTCCATGATCTGGAGCGGAGCGCACGGGTAGACGGCGACCCGGAGACCGGCCCGATCCCCCTGCTGGCTGGAGACCCGTTCGATCAGCTGCTGCCAGCTGGAGACCGGGACTAGTCCGCCTGTGCGTCCCGGACCACCCGAATAGCCCCCGCTGCACCACAGGATGCTCGGCCTGACAGGTCCCTCGTCCGGGCGGGTGCGGACACCTGCGCGGCGCCGCAGGGAGCGGAGGGTGCGCCCTGGAACGGCGGCCGGCTCCGAGGTGACCTTCCTCAGGAGATGCCGGACCCGGTCGGCGGCGTCTCGTTGCAACGGGAAGAGATCGTGGCGGCCGACTCCTTCGGGGCAGTCGGCGATCAGCACCCGTGAGGCGCCAGGTTTCGCATGGGAGAACGGAATCACCCCCTTGCTCCGGGCGAACGTCAACGACACGTCCATCGGATAGGCGTTCGCGACCACGACGTCAGCCTCGTCCGGGGGAGACGTGCGGAACATCCGCATCGCGAAGTCCACCTCCGGTCCGTGAACGGCCACGGGCTCACCCGAGGTGACGCGCACCAGGGCCCGGTCGGCGTCCACGTGGCCCACGACGACGAACCGCAGCCGCGCCAGCCGGGCCACCTCGTCGAGGTCGTGCCGGAAGTCGTTCTCCACGTCGTAGGCGCCCTCGCCGCCACGGTGGCGGTAGTGGAGTGCTGCGATCGAACGGGTCCCCAGGGCTCCGAGCACGATCTTGCTGCCGCCGCCGAACCCCACGGTGTGTTGGGGGTAGACGCCGCCGACACCCACTACCAGGTCGGAGCCGGCGACCGCACGGTCGAGGTGCACCGGGGTTCCGTACGACGTCGTTCCGATCCTGACCGTCGCGCCCCTGTGGTCGTGCACCACCACCCGGCAGCTCGCCATCGCTTCCACTCCGAGCTTGGCCTCGAGGGCCTCCCTGGTCAACGAAACCCGGTGCGCGCCTGTCGCGAGCAGTACCGTGATGGTCAGGGGCGAGACTCCGGCGGCGGCGAACTCGGACAATATGTGGGGCAGGATCGCCGCCGCCGGAGTCGGTCTGGTGAGGTCGTCCACGAGGATGGACACCCGTCGGGCCTGGTGAGCCAGATCGCGAAGTGCTGGCCCCGCCGCGGGATGGTGCACCCGTGCGGCCACCTGGTGCCTGTCGAGGGGCTCCGGCAGCTCCGGTCGGTGCACCTGCACCTGCCACCCGGCCGGAAAGGCGAGGTCGATCTCCCGGTCGGAGTACCAGGCGCCGGTGCGCACCCGCACGAGGCTCGACGCTTCCGGGCCGGTCATGCCGGTCGTCTCGCGAGCACGAGGTGTTGGCAACCAGTCGAGCGAACCATCGGGATCCCATGGTCGGCCAACCGCTGGAGGAGTCTGTTCAGCCCGCGCGCCAGGGAGTGAGGCAGCAGGTGAGTGCCGGCGACCGTGAACGGACCGAAACCCAGGGGTCGGACCTCCAGGATCTCCAGGCCGGCGTCAGCGAGCAGTCGTTCGAAGCCCGAGCGGGTGTGCAGGGTGACCCTGACCCCGTGCGGCCGGCCGCGCCCCAGCGCTCCGGCTACGGCCCGACGAAGGCGGGCGAGGCGCGGGTTGAGCAGCGGGTCCAGGGCATGGGTGAGCCGAGTCAGGTTGTCGGCGTTCAGGATCACGTGGCCGCCCGCAGCGGTGACTCTGGCGAGCTCCTTGACCAGGCGCCCGGCATCGTCGACCCACGGCACCAGGCCCAGTGCCATGACCAGGGGAAAGGCTTCGTCCGGGAAGGGTAGGTCCTCGGCGTCGGCGTGAACGGTGACGATGCGGTCGTCCAGGTCACAGTCCCGGACGGTCTTCCGGGCAAGGCTCAGCATCCCGGCGGAGGCATCGACGCCCACCACCCGCAGACCCGCCTCGGCAACGGTCGTCGCCAGGCCGCCGGCGCCCATCCCGGCGTCGAGCACCACGCTGTCATCGGCGAGAGCGAGCTCCGACACCTTCTGCAGGGCCCATCCCCGCCGCTCGCGGTGAATGGAGGCGTAGACGTCCTCCTCCAGGTACAGGTCACGCCAGAACGACGCCTGCTGGTCGAAGAAGTCCGAGAACCTCTCGAGATGTGCCACTGTGCCACCCTTCGCTTTCACAGGAGAGCACGAGGCAACGGCACCAGATACCGTCGGCGTCCGGTCCGGGGCAAGCCTTTGCCTTTGTCAGCGGTAGCCGTAGTGTTCGAGCTCGCTGCCCTGGACCGACTCGATCACGGCCTGCCCGGAGTCCGGGATGGTGGTGCGCCAGCGATCGTTCTGGTTGGGGAAACGAACCTCGCCCAGTGCGGTGCGCCACTCGGGTGCGGCCGGGTCGAGGTTGCTGAACGCGATGGCCCGCTCGACGACCGACCCGGGGTCGCGGACCAGCTCTTCATATCGGAGCGAGAGGACACGCGTGGGACTCAGGTCGGAGAGCCCACTGCGGACGACCCGCACCTCCTCGACCCAGTTACGGGCGCAGAGCTCCCACGGGTCCCGACCCTCGCGGCGCCAGTCCTCCGGAGTTCCGCCGTACCACCACACGGGGCTGGTCTCCCACCAGTCAACAGTCGAGAGCGAGGCCGCCACCGCCCGCCCGTCTCGGACGATCTCGATGAACCTCGCATCCGGAAACGCATCCGAGAGGAGGCGGATCCGGCGGTTGTTCGCGATCCGCTTGCTCAGGACGCGTCGTCCCCCGTCCCACCGCGAGATCGTGTCGAAGCCGCGTCGCAGGCTTCGGGCATCACTCGGCTCGGTCGGCAGCGAGCCCTCACCCTCCTGCGAGATGCCGCAGCTGTCGTAGAACGTCTCCGCTTCAGCCGGCATGGGGAACAATCTGTCCTGGAGCCTGCGCCGAGCCCCGTAGACGTAGGCGTTGTCGCCGTCGCGGCCGAACCACACCTGCCTCCGCCGCTCGGGCAGGGTCCGGGCCGCGCGGTTGAGCGCAGCCAGCTGGGGCGCCTTCGGGAACCGCTGGATCCAGTTCGACAGCCAGCTCGACTCCGGGTGCAGCGCCATCACCTTGTAGAGCAGGCTGGTGCCGGACCTTGCCGCGCCCACCAGGAACACCGGCCCCCCCGCGGCGGTCATCCGCGTCGCGCCCTCAGGACCTCGCCGGAGTGCGGCGCGAGGCGCAGCCGGCGGACCAGGTCCCCGTCCAGTGTGCGGAAGGTGCCGTGCAGGCGGATGCGATGTGCCTTCCGGGTGGGGTTCACCACCACGAGTCCGCGGCGGAAGTGGCGACGGTGGACTCCGTGGGACACCTGGATGCCGCTGGTGGGCCGGCCGAGGTGCCTGCGCATCCGGAACGGCAGGTCTCGACCCGCCACAGCCGCCTTCGTCCGGCCATCCGTGAACGAGAGGTGCGTGTGTCCGTCGGCAGCCAGCAGGAAGGTAGCCAGCGTGTACGCCTCCCAGCGCCTCACCTGTCGAGGGCTCGCCTCGACCCACAGCTTCGTCATGAACAGGCCGGTGCGGTCATTGGCCTCGAAGTCACGGATGACGGCGAGGTTGCGTCTCCAGTCCTTGCGCACAGGAAAGCTGTCCACCCCGTCACGAGCACCGCGGAGGAAGTCCTCCATCACCGCCGCGGGCAGGCTGTGCACGATCGGCCGCGACGAGACGTCATTGACCCAGTACCGGTAGGCGTTGCCGACGGCGTTCCCGGCATAGGTCAGCGCCGGCCTGTGCGCGCGGAACTCTCCCGCAAGGTTCATCAGCCGGCGGCGCCACTGGCGCCCGGTGTAGGTCGCACCCGTGTCCGGGTCCACCGGGAGCGCGGAGACGTAGCCCGGCGAGTACACCGCCATCCCGAGCATGTCGAGCATGCAGCCGTCGTAGCCGCTGCGGTCGAGGCGGCTGACGCACTCCTGCACCGACCTCCGCTGCCATCCCGGGTCGGACGGCTCCATCAGGTACTGGCCGAAACCCCGCGAGGTGATGCGCCTGCCCCGTTGGTCGTGCGCGAACTGGTGCTCGGGCGCCGACGCGGCGATCTCGCGGTTCGCGAACGTGGCGTTGGTGTACACGAGCAGCTTCAGGGAGGGGTTCGCGCGGCGCATCGCGCCGACGTATCGCTCGAACGCGAACGGGATGGCGGTGATCACGTCGAACCTGCGGGCGAGGGCGACCGCCTGGCGACGCGTGTAGTGGTGGTCGGACGCCACATGGGTCGCCGTCCAGGTGAGGTTCACCTGCCGGCTCGGTTGCCACGACGGCGCCGACTCCGCGACCGTCGCTGCAGCAGGCGCCCACGAGCCGATCGATGTGGCCGCCAGCGCGAGGGTCAGAGCAGCGGCCCCGATGCCGTGCATCGCTCGGATCATCGGCCCAGAGTAAAGCATGTCCGGGCCTTGGCAGCGAGATTCGCGATCATCGTGCCGGCCCGCCGTCGCGGGCCCCCGTGGGGAGCCTTGCCCCGGAATGAGAGGGTGACCAGGTGAGCTCCACACCTTCCCCGCCCGAGGGCGTCGCCGACGACGACCACCGGTTCGCCGAGTGGGCAGCCACCGTGGCCGGCAGCCTGCTGATGCAGGTTCGCGGCCAGGGACTGACCGGCAAGGACCTCAAGGACGCCGGTGACCTGGCCGCCCAGGAGCTCCTGATGGGGCTGCTCGCCGCGCACCGCCCCGACGACGCGGTGCTCTCGGAGGAGAGCGCCGCCAGCATCGCCGACAAGAGCCGGCTGCACGCGCGACGCGTGTGGATCATCGACCCGCTGGACGGCACCCGCGAGTTCTCCGAGCCGCCCCGCGACGACTGGGCCGTGCACGTCGCGCTCTGGCAGGACGGTGACCTCGTGGCCGGTGCGGTCGCCCAGCCGGGCCTGGACGAGACCTTCAGTACGGCGGACGCTCCGACCGTTCCCGCGCGCACCAGCGACCGTCCCCGGATCGCGGTCAGCCGCACCCGTCCACCGGCCTTCGTCGAGGCGCTCGCGGCCGAGATCGACGCCGACCTGGTCCCGATGGGCTCGGCCGGTGCCAAGGTGATCTCCGTTGCCCGCGACGTCACCGACGCCTACGTGCACGCCGGCGGACAGTACGAGTGGGACTCCGCGGCCCCCGTCGTTGTCGCGCGCGCGGCCGGGCTGCACACGAGTCGCGCCGACGGGGCGGAGCTGGCCTACAACCAGGCCGACGTGCTGCTGCCCGACCTGCTGGTGTGCCGGCCGGAGCTGGCCGAGCAGATCACCGGCTTCGTGCGCCGTTACTGGGCAGAGAACCCGCCGGCCTGACACCAGCGATGATCCGGCCAGGGATGATCCGCGCCGTGCTGCTCGACGCCGACGGTGTCGTGCAGGAGAACCCCGATGGCTGGCTGGACGACCTCAAGGCTTTCGTGGCCGAGGGTGACGGGCAGGCGTTCGTCGACGACCTCTTCGCCACCGAGGAGCCCGCGATGACCGGCGAGCGCGGCTTCCGCGACGTGGTCGCCGAGGTCGCCGGCCGCTGGGGACTCCCGGAGCGGGTCGAGGAGCTGCTCGGGCACTGGCGGCGGATCGAGGTGTCCGCACCGGTCGTGGCGCTGGCCGGTGAGCTCCGCGGGTCGGGGCTCAGGTGCTGTCTGGCGACGAACCAGAACTCGTTCCGTGCGGCGTACATGAAGCAGTCGTTGGGATATGACGAGGTCTTCGACGGTGCCTTCTACTCCTGCGACCTCGGGGTGCTCAAGTCGTCGCCGGCGTTCTTCACCCGCGCGCTGGAGAGGCTCCGGCTGCCCGCGGCGGAGGTGCTGTTCGTCGATGACAGCGAGCGCTACGTCGACACGGCCCGCGACGTGGGGCTGCACGGCGAGCTCTGGTCGACCTGCGAGGGCATCGAGGTCCTGCGCGACCGGCTGGGCGCACTCGGGATCGGCGGCTGAGGCTTCACTCGTCCTCGGGCGGCGGTTCGGCTCCCTGGCGCTCGTCCCGCTCGGCCCACTCCAGGAGCGGCTCGATCGAGAACGCCGCGTCGTCGATGCCGTCGTGCAGGTCACCGAGCTCGGCGAAGCGGGCCGGCACCGTCGCGATCGTGAAGTCGTCCGGGTGCACCTCGTCGACCTCCTCCCAGCGGATCGGCGTGGACACGGTGCCGCGAGGGTTGCCGCGCACCGAGTAGGCGCTGGCGATCGTGTGGTCGCGGGCGTTCTGGTTGTAGTCGACGAAGAGCTTGGCCGGGTCCCGGTCCTTGCGCCACCAGGTCGTGGTCACGTCCTGCGGCGCGCGCCGTTCCACCTCACGCGCGAACGCCAGCGCCGCCCGTCGTACGTCGGAGAAGCCCCACGCCGGCTCGATCCGGACGTAGACGTGCATCCCATGACCACCCGACGTCTTCGGCCATCCGACAGCGCCGAGCTCGTCGAGCACCTCGTGGGCCACGTGCGCGACCCGGCGGACGGTGTCGAAGTCGCAGTCAGGCATCGGGTCCAGGTCGATCCGCCACTCGTCGGGCTTCTCGGTGTCCGCGCGCCGGGAGTTCCACGGATGCAGCTCGACCGTCGACATCTGCACCGCCCAGATCACCTGCGCCAGCTCGGTGACGCACAGCTCGTTGGCGTGCCTGTTGTAGCGCGGGAACTCGACGCGGACCGTCTCCAGCCACGGCGGGGCGCCGGCCGGGACCCGCTTCTGGTGCACCTTCTCGCCGCTGACGCCCTCGGGGAACCGGTGGAGCATGCATGGCCGCTCGCGCAGCGCGTTCACGATCCCGTCGCCGACCGAGAGGTAGTAGTGGGCCAGGTCCAGCTTGGTCTCCCCGCGCGCCGGGAAGTACACCCGGTCGGGGTTGGAGATCCGCACGACGCGGTCGTCGACCTCGAGCTCGACCGCCGGTGACTTGCTCGCCATGGCCTCAACCTATCGCCAGCCGCTGCGCGACACGCTTGCTTCGGGCACCCCGTAGAATCGGCCGACGGACCCCCTCGTTCTCGCCGACAGGGGGCACTCGTGTTGTGCGCACCCCAGGGAAAGAGCTGTTCGTGAGTCTGCAGGGCCTGGCCGACCTCGTCCTTCGCGACGACACCCTCGCCTCCGCCGTGGCTGACGCGAGAGGCGGGACGGTGAAGGCCCTCGACCTCACCGCCCCCGCGGCGCTGCGGCCGTTCGTCGTGAAGGGCCTGCTCGACGCCGGACGGACCGTACTCGCGGTGACCGCCACCACGCGTGAGGGCGAGGACCTGGTCAGCTACCTGTCGTCGTTGGTCGACCCGTCGCTGGTCGGGTTCTACCCGGCGTGGGAGACGCTGCCGCACGAGCGCCTGTCGCCACGCTCGGACACCGTCGGCAAGCGGCTCGCGATCCTGCGCCGGCTCAAGCACCCCGGGACCGACCCGACCAACGGTCCGCTGAAGGTGGTGGTCGCGCCGGTCCGCTCGATCCTGCAGCCGCAGGTCGCCGGGCTCGCCGACCTCGAGCCGGTCGAGCTCGAGGTGGGACAGGAAGCGGACCTCGACGACGTCGTACGGCGGCTCGCCGCCGCCGCCTACTCCCGAGTGGACCTGGTGGAGAAGCGCGGCGAGTTCGCGGTCCGCGGAGGCATCGTCGACGTCTTCCCACCGACCGAGCAGCACCCGTTGCGCGTGGAGTTCTGGGGCGACGAGGTCGAGGAGATCCGGTCCTTCGCGGTGGCCGACCAGCGCTCGCTCGAGCCTGCCGCACGGCTGTGGGCGCCGCCGTGTCGGGAGCTGCTGCTGACCGACGAGGTGCGGGCCCGGGCCAAGGAGCTCGGTGAGGCGCACCCCGAGCTCGCGGAGCTGTCGGAGAAGCTCGCCGAGGGGCATGCCGTCGAAGGAATGGAGTCGCTGGCTCCAGGGCTCGTCGACCGGATGGAGATGCTGGTCGACCTGATGCCGGACGACTCGCACGTGCTCGTGCTGGACCCGGAGCGCGCCCGTCGGCGGGCACACGACCTGGTGGCGACCAGCGACGAGTTCCTGCACGCGTCCTGGGCCGCGGCGGCCGGTGGTGGTCGGGCCCCGATCGACCTCGGCGCCGCGTCGTACAAGTCGCTGGCCGACGTACGCGCCCTGAGCCTCGCGCAGGACAAGCCGTGGTGGAGCGTCTCGCCGTTCGGGCTGGACCCGGAGGCCGGCGAGCCGCTGCGGGACGAGACCGGAGCGGTGGTCAGCTTCGACATCGACGTGGAGGTCGGGGCCGTGGAGTCCCGCAGCGTCGACATCAAGGCCGTCGAGGCCTACCACGGCGACATCGAGCACGCGATCACCGACATCAAGTCATGGCTGACCAACGGCTCGCGGGTGGTGCTGGTCAACGAGGGCCACGGCCCGGCGCAGCGGATGGCCGAGGTGCTCAAGGAGCACGACGTCGCGGCGCGAGTGGTCGGGTCCCTGGACGCCGAGGACGCCGTCCCCGAAGGTGTCGTCGCGGTCACCACGGCGTCTCTGGACCACGGCTTCGTGAGCGAGAAGCTGTGTCTGGCCGTCCTCACCGGCGACGACCTGTCCGGGCAGCGGTCCTCCACCAAGGACATGCGCAAGATGCCGGCGCGCCGCAAGAAGCAGATCGACCCGCTCGAGCTGAAGCCCGGCGACTACGTGGTCCACGAGCAGCACGGCGTCGGCCGCTACGTCGAGATGAAGCAGCGCACGGTGCAGGGCGCGACCCGTGAGTACCTGGTGCTGGAGTACGGGTCCTCCAAGCGCGGCGCTCCTCCGGACCGGCTCTACGTGCCCGCGGACAGCCTGGACCAGGTCACCCGCTACGTCGGCGGTGAGCAGCCCTCGCTGGACCGCCTCGGCGGTGGCGACTGGGCCAAGCGCAAGGGACGCGCACGCAAGGCGGTCAAGCAGATCGCGGCGGAGCTGATCAAGCTGTACGCCGCACGGCAGGCCACCAAAGGTCACGCGTTCGGCGCGGACTCGCCGTGGCAGCGAGAGCTCGAGGACGCCTTCCCGTTCGTGGAGACCCAGGACCAGCTGTCCACGGTCGACGAGGTCAAGCACGACATGGAGCAGCAGGTCCCGATGGACCGGTTGGTGTGCGGCGACGTCGGCTACGGCAAGACCGAGATCGCCGTGCGCGCCGCCTTCAAGGCCGTGCAGGACGGCAAGCAGGTCGCCGTGCTGGTGCCGACCACGCTGCTCGTGCAGCAGCACTTCTCGACGTTCGCGGAGCGGATGTCGGGGTTCCCGGTGATCCTCAAAGGGTTGTCGCGCTTCCAGACCGACAGCGAGGCGGCCCAGGTCGTCGAGGCACTACGGGAGGGCACCGTCGACATCGTGATCGGCACCCACCGGCTGCTCAACCCCGACATCAAGATGAAGAACCTCGGGCTGGTCATCGTCGACGAGGAGCAGCGGTTCGGCGTGGAGCACAAGGAGGCCATGAAGCGGCTTCGGACCTCGGTCGACGTGCTGGCCATGTCCGCGACACCGATCCCGCGCACCCTGGAGATGGCGATCACCGGCATCCGGGAGATGTCGACGATCACCACGCCGCCCGAGGAGCGGCACCCGGTGCTGACCTACGTCGGTGCCTACGAGGACCGCCAGGTCACCGCGGCGATCCGTCGCGAGCTGCTCCGCGAGGGGCAGGTCTTCTACATCCACAACCGGGTGCAGTCGATCGAGAAGGCGGCCGCGCACATCCGCGAGCTGGTGCCCGAGGCACGGGTCGCCACCGCGCACGGCCAGATGGGGGAGCACCAGCTCGAGCAGGTGATGGTCGACTTCTGGGAGAAGCGGTTCGACGTGCTGGTGTGTACGACGATCGTGGAGTCGGGTCTCGACGTGTCGAACGCGAACACGATGGTGATCGAGCGCGCCGACATGCTCGGTCTCTCCCAGCTGCACCAGCTGCGGGGGCGGGTCGGCCGCGGCCGGGAACGTGCCTACGGCTACTTCCTCTACCCGGCCGACAAGCCGCTGACCGAGACCGCGCACGAACGCCTCGCCACCCTGGCCCAGCACTCCGACCTGGGCGGCGGGATGGCGATCGCGATGAAGGACCTCGAGATCCGCGGCGCCGGCAACATGCTCGGCGGTGAGCAGTCCGGCCACATCGCCGACGTCGGCTTCGACCTCTACGTGCGGCTCGTCGGCGAGGCCGTCTCGGAGTTCCGCGGTGACGGCTTGGCGGAGGAGCCGGAGGTCCGGATCGAGCTGCCCATCGACGCACACCTGCCGCACGACTACATCCAGAGCGAGCGGCTCCGGCTCGAGATGTACAAACGCCTCGCCGAGGTCCGCACCGACCAGGACGTCGACCAGATCCGGGAGGAGCTGCTGGACCGGTACGGCGAGCCGCCCGCCCCGGTGGCGAGCCTGCTGGAAGTGGCCCGGTTCCGGGCCCGCACCCGCCTCGCCGGACTGACCGACGTCACGCTGCAGGGGAAGTACGTGCGCTTCGCCCCTGTCGAGCTGCCCGACTCTGCCCGCGCCCGGCTCGACCGGCTGCACCCGAAGAGCACCGTGAAGGAAGGCGTGCGTACGATGCTCGTGCCCCGTCCTACGTCGAAGGTCGTCGGTGGTCCGCCCATCCGCGACGAAGCGCTGCTGGCCTGGGCGCGCACCGTGATCGACACCGTCATCGACCCGTCTCGGGCCGGTGCACCGCAGAGCTAGGAGTAGTTGTGAGCGTTCGCCCGACCAGGCTCGGCCGGAAGACGAAGCTGTCGGCGTTGGCGGCCGCCGCCGTGGTGGCCCTGTCCGGTTGCGGTGCACTGCACCCGGGCGCGGCCGCGGTCGTCGGCTCCACGACCATCTCCCACGACGCGGTCGACGGCCTCGCCGCCGCGTTGTGCACCGCGAACGTCAAGGGCGCGGAGGCCGGTGGGCAGGCCACCCAGTTCAGCACTCGGAGCAACCGTGAAGGAGCCCTGCAGGTGCTGCTGGAGTCGCGGCTCTCGCACCTGTTCGGGGAGAAGCGGG
Source organism: Nocardioidaceae bacterium (assembly GCA_035699065.1). GTDB lineage: Bacteria > Actinomycetota > Actinomycetes > Propionibacteriales > Nocardioidaceae > Nocardioides_C. The sequence goes on along the minus strand of DASSBE010000031.1, from coordinate 21,683 downwards.
ACGTCGAGGCGAACCGGCAGACGGTGTCGCAGGCGCTCGCGCAGAACGAGACGGTGATCCAGGCGTTGCCCGAGGACGAGAGTGCGGACTACCGCCAGGCGCTGAAGGACTACGCCGAGGGTCAGCTGATGCTCGTCGAGATCGGCCGCAAGTCCCTGCAGGACCAGGGCAAGACCGGCGTCACCGAGGACCAGGCGCTCGCCGAGGGCCACAAGCTGCGCAACAAGTTCGCGAAGTCGCTCGACGTCGAGATCGACCCGCGCTACGGCAACTTCAGCGACGGCACGCTGAAGTCAGGGGGCACGTCGCTCTCGGTCGCCGAGTCCGACGACGCCCGCGCCGGGGAAAAGGCCGAACCGGCCGCCGACTTCGTCTCCGGGCTGCCGGCGTCGCAGCGATGCAGCTGACCTTCCTGGTCACCTCGCCACGGGTCGCGCCGGGCCTGATGTCGTGGTCCGCGTGGCAGGTGGTCGCCTCCGCGGAGCGGGTGCTCGCCTCCTCCGCCGAGGCTCCGGTGTCGCGTGCCGTGACCGCGGCCGGCCACCGTGTCGACGTACTCCCGTCACCTTCCGCCGCCGAGCTGCTCACCCTCGCCGGGTCCGGCGACGTGGTGTGGCTGGCCTCGGACGAGGAGGCGGACCGCATGCCCGGGGCGCTGGCCGCCGGGATCGTGGACGGCTCGGGGCCCGAGGTCGAGGTCCTGCACGGGTCGTACGACGTACCCGGGGCCCGGCTGCTCGACCTGGTCACGGTGATGGACCGGCTGCGGACCTCGTGCCCGTGGGACAGGGAGCAGACGCACCGCTCACTGGCGAAGTACCTGCTCGAGGAGAGCTACGAGGCGCTCGAGGCGATCGAGACGGGGGACGTCGGGCACCTGCGCGAGGAGCTCGGGGACCTGCTGCTGCAGGTGTACTTCCATGCCCGGATCGCCTCGGAGTCGGCCGAGGAAGGGTTCACGATCGACGACGTGGCGGCCGGGATCGTCGACAAGCTCGTGCACCGGCACCCGCACGTCTTCGCCGGCCTCGAGGTGACTGACAGCGGTGAGGTGGAGGAGAACTGGGAGACGCTGAAGGCCGCCGAGAAGGGCCGCGCCTCCGTGCTCGAGGGAATCCCGTCGGCCCTGCCCGCGCTGGCGCTGGCCGACAAGGTCGTGGGCCGGGCGGCGAGAGCAGGGGTCGGTGTGCCACCGGGCGCGACGCTCGGGGACCGGCTCCTGGGCCTGGTGGTGGAGGCCCGCGCCGGGGGCGAGGACCCGGAGCAGGCACTGCGCGACGCCGTACGTCGGGTCGCCGACGCGGTCCGCGCGGCAGAAACCGCTCGCTGACCACGACGGGGCGACCGGGTCGGTGAGCCGTCCCCGGTCCGGGGCGGTTGCGCCGTTAGGCTTGGCCTGTCCTGAACTGTGAACCGACCTAGGAGCACACCGTGGCGTCCATCGAGGCTGTCGGCGCGCGCGAGATCCTCGACTCGCGCGGAAATCCCACTGTCGAGGTCGAGGTCGCTCTCGACGACGGGACAGTCAGCCGCGCGGCGGTCCCCTCGGGTGCGTCCACCGGTGCCTTCGAGGCGGTCGAGCTGCGCGACGGCGGCTCCCGCTACGGCGGGAAGGGCGTCGAGAACGCGGTGACCGCGGTGCTGGACGTGATCGGTCCGGAGCTGGTGGGTTTCGAGGCCTCCGAGCAGCGCCTCGTCGACCAGCGGCTGCTGGACCTCGACGGCACCCCGAACAAGGCCAAGCTGGGGGCCAACGCGATCCTCGGCGTCTCACTGGCCGTGGCGCGTGCGGCCGCCGACGCCGCCGAGCTGCCGCTGTTCCGCTACGTCGGCGGACCGAACGCCCACCTGCTGCCGGTGCCGATGATGAACATCCTCAACGGTGGCGCCCACGCCGACACCGGGGTCGACGTGCAGGAGTTCATGATCGCGCCGATCGGTGCCACCACGTTCCGCGAGGCGCTGCGCCAGGGCGCGGAGGTCTACCACGCGCTGAAGTCGGTCCTCAAGGATCGGGGCATGGCGACCGGCCTCGGCGACGAGGGCGGTTTCGCTCCGGACCTCCCGTCGAACCGTGACGCGCTCGATCTGATCACGACCGCGGTGGAGAAGACGGGGCAGAAGGTGGGCGAGGACATCGTGTTCGCGCTGGACGTGGCCGCCACGGAGTTCTACCGCGACGGTGCCTACCAGTTCGAGGGCACGGCCAGGTCCGCCGAGCAGATGCAGGCCTACTACAGCGACCTGGTCGCGTCGTACCCGATCGTCTCCATCGAGGACCCGATGAGCGAGGAGGACTGGGAGGGCTGGGCGGCGATGTCGGCGGCCCTCGGTGACCGGGTCCAGATCGTCGGTGACGACCTGTTCGTGACCAACGTCGAACGGCTCCAGCGCGGCATCGACGAGCGGTCCGCGAACGCGCTGCTGGTCAAGGTGAACCAGATCGGGTCGCTGACCGAGACTCTGGACTCGGTCGACCTGGCGCACCGCAACGGCCTCCGCTGCATGATGAGCCACCGGTCGGGGGAGACCGAGGACACCACGATCGCCGACCTCGCGGTGGCCACGAACTGCGGGCAGATCAAGACCGGCGCCCCGGCGCGCTCGGAGCGCGTCGCGAAGTACAACCAGCTGCTGCGCATCGAGGAGGAGCTCGACGACGCCGCCCGCTATGCGGGTCGCGGCGCCTTCCCGCGCTTCGGGCGCGAGGCGTAGGGACGCCGGTGCCCAGCAGCCGTCCGCCGTCGCCGCGGGGATCCGGTCCCCGCAGCAGGTCTCGCCCTGCCTCGAGGCCCGCGCCGCGGCCCGGCCAGCGTGCGGGCAGCGGTCGTGGACGGACACCGGCAGCGGCCGCCCAGACGCCGCCGCGCCCGCGGTTCACCGGCCGGGCGGCGATCCTGGTGCTCGTGGTCGCGGTGCTGATGGTGTCCTACGCGTCGAGCATGCGTGCCTACCTGCAGCAGCGCGACCACCTCGCCGCCCTGCGCGCGAGCATCGCGCAGTCGCAGGACAACATCGACCACCTCGCGCGGGAGAAGCGGCGCTGGAAGGATCCGGCGTTCGTGGAGGCGCAGGCCCGTGAGCGTTTCGGCTGGCTGATGCCCGGCGAGACCGGCTACCAGGTGATCGGCGAGGACGGCAAGCCGCTCAGTGCCGACCAGTCGTTGTCCGACCCGGGCACCACGACCGGCGAGGCGGAACCGCTGTGGTGGGAGCAGGCCTGGGGATCGGTGGAGGCCGCCGGCAACCCGCCGGAGAAGAAGCCCGCACCGGCCGAGGAGATCCGCGCGCCGAGACCGAAGAAGCAGTGATCGACGCACACGACGAGGACGTCATCGCGGCCCAGCTCGGGCGTCCGCCGCGGTCCATCCACGGCATCGGCCACCGCTGCCCGTGCGGCAACCCGGACGTGGTCGCCACCGAGCCGCGGCTCGAGGACGGTACGCCGTTCCCCACCACCTTCTACCTCACCTGCCCCCGGGCCGCGTCGATGATCGGGACCCTGGAGGCCTCCGGCCTGATGAAGCAGATGTCGGACCGGCTCGCCGACGACCCGGAGCTGGCGGCGGCCTACGCCGACGCGCACCGCTCCTACCTCGACTACCGGGAGTCGATCGGGGACGTCCCGGAGATCGCCGGTGTGTCCGCGGGCGGGATGCCCGACCGGGTCAAGTGCCTGCACGTGCTGGCCGGGCAGGCTCTCGCGCAGGGCCGCGGCGTGAACCCGCTCGGTGACGAGGTGCTCGACCTGCTCGGCGACTTCTGGTCGTCCGGGCCCTGTGTCCGGGTCGAGCCCGAAGCCGGCCGATGACCCGCGTCGCCGCGATCGACTGCGGCACCAACACCATCAAGCTGCTCGTCGCCGACCTCGATCAGGCCACCGGCGTGGCCGTCGAGCACTCGCGGCAGATGCGGATGGTGCGGCTCGGCCAGGGCGTGGACCGCACCGGGCACTTCGCCGAGCAGGCGCTGGAGCGAGTGTTCGCCGCGATCGACGAGTACGCCGCGATCATCGACGGGCTGCAGGTCGGGGCGACCCGGTTCTGTGCGACCTCCGCGGCACGCGACGCCTCGAACGCGGACGTGTTCGTCCGCGGGGTCGAGCAGCGCCTCGGCGTGGTCCCCGAGGTGCTCACCGGGGACGAGGAGGCGCAGCTGTCGTACGACGGGGCGACCCGGGCGCTCACCGGCCGCGAGCATCGCGCACCGTTCCTCGTCGTGGACATCGGCGGGGGGTCCACCGAGCTGATCCTCGGCGACGGCCGGGGCCACGTCCGTGCGGCGCGCTCGCTGGACATCGGCTCGGTGCGGATGACCGAGCGGCACCTGCACTCCGACCCGGCCACCGAGCAGCAGATCGCCGAGACGATGGCCGCGATCGACGCGACACTCGACGGCTGTGACGTCCCGCTTCAGCAGGCCGCCACCGTGGTGGGTGTCGCGGGCACCATCACCACGGTGGCCGCCGGAGTGCTGGATCTGCCGGAGTACGACCGTGACGCGATCGACCACGCGGTGATCCGCCTGGTCGGCATCGACGAGCTGACCCGGTCGTTCCTCACGATGTCCACGGCCGAACGCGCCACCTTGCCCTACATGCACCCGGGTCGCGCCGACGTGATCGGTGCCGGGGCACTGATCCTGGACCGCGTGCTGCGGCGCACGTCGGTGGAGTCACTGCTCGTCTCCGAGGCCGACATCCTGGACGGCATCGCCTGGTCGATCGCCTGACCGGCAGGATGGGTCCCATGTCCGACGTACTCCCGCACCCGCTCACCGGCCAGCCGTTCCCGTCGCCGGTGCCACCGGGGACCGGATGGCCGGAGGATCCGGCGTCGGCGGACACACCGGTCGCGGAGACTGCCGCCGAGGTGCTGGACCTGGCCGGCCGGATCGACGACGTGCACGGACTGTGCGGTGCGATGTCGGTGTGCCGGGCCTGCCCGCGGCTGGTGAGCTGGCGCGAGGACGTGGCCGAGGTGAAGCGGGCGTCGTTCGCGGACCAGCCGTACTGGGGCCGGCCGGTCGCGGGCTGGGGCGACGAGGACCCTGGCGTGCTCATCATCGGGCTTGCGCCGGCGGCCAACGGCGGAAACCGGACCGGCCGGATCTTCACCGGCGACCGGTCGGGGGACTGGCTGTTCGCCTCGTTGCACCGGGTCGGACTCGCGGTGCAGGACACGTCCGTGCACGCGGGCGACGGGCAGCGGCTGGTCGGCGCTCGGATGGTGGCGACGGTCCGCTGCGCGCCGCCGGACAACAAGCCGACAGTCGTGGAGCGTGACACCTGCGCGCCGTGGCTGCTCAAAGAGGTCTCGCTCACGGCGAAGTCGGTGCGCGCGGTGGTCTGCCTGGGGCTGTACGGCTGGGACGCGACGCTGCGCACCTTCCGGGCGCTGGGTTACGACGTGCCGCGGCCCAAGCCGAAGTTCGGCCACGCGGCCGAGGCGGTGATCGTCTCCCCGGCGGGGGAGCGGCTGACCGTGCTGGGCTGCTACCACCCCTCGCAGCAGAACACGTTCACGGGGAAGCTCACCGAGCCGATGATCGACGCCGTGCTGGCACGTGCCGCCCGGCTCGGCGAGGGCAACACCTATCTTTGACCGTGCTCCGCCCCCGTATCCCAATGGCAGAGGAAGAGGTCTTAAAAACCTTTCAGTGTGGGTTCGAGTCCCACCGGGGGCACGGACGTTTCGGCGGGTAGCGCGCATCTTGACCGGGTGGTCAGTCAAACGTATCGTGGAGGCGTTCGATCCGCCTCAGGAACGACGGGTCCGATTCGAAGGTGAGGATCACCATGCGAAAGTGGACACGCTGGCAGGACTGGGTGGCGCTCGTCGCGGGCGTCTACGGCTTCCTGTCTCCCCTCTGGACCGACACCACGTCGGAGGCGACCTGGACGATGGTCGTCCTCGGTGTCATCACGGCGTTGGTCTCGCTCTACTCGCTGGCCATGCCCGGCGATGTGATCTCCGAAGGCGCCCACGTGGTGCTCGGGATCCTGTTCTTCATCTCCCCCTGGGTGATGGGGTTCCAGGACCTCACCGCGATGGCAGTCACCGCGTGGGTCGTCGGTATCGTGACGTTCGTCGTCGGCCTCTGGGCACTGCCGGAGAGCAACAAGGTGCATCACCAGGTCGCCGCGACACACTAGAGGTGACCCCGTGGGTGGCCGGGCGGCGGAGGTCGGCCGGCCACCTACGCGAGCAGATCTACAGCTCTTTTCGGGAGGCCATGTGCCACGCGCAGTGAAGCGAAGGGCGACGGTCGTGGCTCCCGCGACGATCACCAAGGACGACAAGCGTGCACGGATCCTCGACGCGGCCGAGCTGAAGTTCGCCGCCGACGGGTTCGACGCCACGCCTACCGCGTCCATCGCGATCGCGGCCGAGGTCCCCAAGGGGCTGGTCTTCTACTACTTCCCCCGCAAGATCGACATCCTCCGTGCTCTGCTCGACGAGCGGCTGCCGACCGCGCCGTTGTGCCGGGTCTCCGACGCCGTACGCCCCGGGGACCCTGCCGGCTCGCTGCTGCGACTCGCGCGGAAGCTGGGGATCGGCGAGCACGAGTCGGTGGTGCTGCGCACGATCATCTTCCGGGAGGTGGCCACGCATCCGGAGGTGCGCGACCATGTTCGGGCGCTGCGTGAGGGCCTGCTCGAGCTCACGGAGTCGGTGCTCGACGCCGCGGTCGACCACGTGCTGGACCCCGTGCTGAGGCGCCAGGCGGCACACACGTACGTCGCCGTGATGCTCGACGAGGCGAATGCCCGCAGGTTCGACGGACCGGTTCCCGACCTGGCGGGCGCCGCGAAGATCGTGGCAGGCGCCCTCGCCTGAGGGAACAACGAGACCCACAGGTCCGTTGAATGCGGTAGCCGGACCGTAGGATGGGACACGCGGTTCCAGCGGCTTCCAGGTAGGAAGTCACGACGGCCTCCAAGGAGGAGACCAACGATGCAGAGCAGTAACCCAGTTTTCGCGCGATCCGAGGGGTTCAACGGCCGCGGATCGACCAATGCGTACGGCAACCAGACGTACGCCGGCAACGGCACGACCTATCCCGGCTACGGCACCCCGCAAAGTGACCCGTCGACGTGGGGCACCGGATCGCCGGGGGCTCCGACCTCCGTCGACCAGGGCCGGATGACGATCGACTCGGTCGTGCAGAAGACCGGCATCACGATCGGTCTTGTCGTACTGACAGCGGCACTGACCTGGGTCCTGATGCCCGAGCGCCTGCTCAGCATGGCGTGGATGGGCGGCGCATTCGCCGGCCTCGGTCTCGCGCTCGTGCTGTCGTTCAAGAAGGTGATCAGCCCGGGACTGGTGCTTGCCTACGCCGTGGCGGAGGGACTCTTCGTCGGTGCGATGAGCAAGACCTTCGAGTCGCTGTACGACGGGGTCGTGGTCGGCGCTGTCATGGGCACCGTGGCCGCTGTCGCAGGAACCCTGGCGGCGTACAAGTTCTTCAACATCCAGGTGACACCGAAGTTCCGGAAGTTCGTGGTGGCGGCCATGTTCGGCTTCGTCGCGATCGTGCTCCTGGACTTCGTGCTGAGCTTCTTCGGGGCCGAGATCGGGTTCAACAACTTCGGCACCCTCGGCCTGATCATGAGCGTGGTCGGTCTCGGGATCGGTGTGCTGATGCTGATCCTGGACTTCGACTTCGTCGAGCGCGGTGTCGCCGCAGGCCTCCCCGAGGTCGAGTCATGGCGTGCGGCCTTCGGCCTGACCGTGACGATCATCTGGATCTACATCGAGATCCTGCGGATCCTGGCGATCCTGCGCGGGAGCGACTGACCCGACAAGCTCGTGAAGGAAAGCCCCCGGCCGGTGGCCGGGGGCTTTCTCATGCTTGCGGCCCTCCCGGGCCCGGTCAGGCGGCGTCGCCCACGAGCCGGGGTGTCGGTGGCGCAGGTCCAGGCCGTCACCAATCAGGTTCTCCCCGGCCGCCGGATGCATCCCATTCACACTCGCGAACTCCGCGGCCGCGAACTCCAACACCGGCGGTGTCCCGTGCGCACCGTGCCGGACCACCCCCTCGGTGCCCGGCAACACCACACCCTCCAAACCACGGCCAGCCAGATCGGCGTCCGGGTTGTGCAGGTCGGCCCACGCGACCGCCAACACCAGCTCCCGCGCCTCCGCCTCCAGCCGGGCCACCCGGTTCGACGCGAGCGCAGCCAGGACCCCCGCCTGGTCCAGCTCATCGATCCCGCACATCTCGAACATGAACACGACCCTATGAGAGCGCTCCGACACTTTCGGCCCCCAGAGCCGTTACTCACAAAGAAGTGCGGAGAAATTTTCGTTGGGCTCAGCGACCGACGTCGGCCGGTTCAGCGGACTCGTCGGGCTGGTGGGTCTCGGCCTCGTCCGGCGCCTGGGTCTCGGCCTTCGGTTGGCGTCGGCGGTGCCGCAGCAGCACCCAGCGTCCACGGGCGCCCCGTTTCGAACCACCCACCTCGGTCCCGTCGATCTCGGTGCCGGGAGTCCGTGCCGCCTCGACCGCCGCGTAGGAGATCGGCAGCACACCCTCGCCGCGCAGCGTTTCCGGTTCGATGTCTGTCTCGGGCAGTGCGCCCACTGCGGCGAGGACCGAGGGCAGCAGCACCGACGCAAGGCTGGAGTAGCCGGCGGCCGAGGGATGGAACTGGTCCGGGCCGAAGAACAGCGCGGGGGAGGCCGCGAACTCGGGGCCGAGGATCGATCCGAGCGAGACGGTGCGCCCTCCGGCCTCGACCACGGCGATCGTCTGCGCAGCGGCGAGTCGCCGGCTCCAGGAACGGGCGACCTGACGCAGTGGCGGGGCGATGGGTTCGATGGTGCCGAGGTCGGGACACGTTCCGACCACGACCTCGACACGAGCCTCGCGGAGTCGCCGTACCGCATGCTCGAGCAGCCGCACGGACTCGGACGGCCGCACTGTGTGGGTCACGTCGTTGACGCCGATCAGGATCACCGCGACGTCGGGATTCATTGCGAGCGCCCGGTCGAGCTGTGCCTCCAGGTCCCGGCTCTGCGCCCCGACGAACGCGAACGACCGCAGGTAGACGCGGCGGTCCGCTCCCTCGGCGACCCCCGAAGCGAGATGGACGCCCGGCGTCTGCTCGACCGTTTCGACGCCGTAGCCGGCGGCGCTCGAGTCACCGACCAGTGCGATCTTGATCGGCGGGCCGGGTCGTCCCCTGCCGTACCACCCGCTGCAGTCGGGAGCCTCACCGTCGGCATTGCCGATCGTCTTGCGGGCCAGCAGCGCCTCGGTCCTCAGCACGCCGTACAGCGAAGCGCCCAGCACGGACAGGCCCCCACCACCGAATGCGGCGGCGGCGGCGAGCTTCCTGGCCGCTGCAACCTTCCCCACGTCTCCCACCTTACGGACCACTCATAGACTGGCGGCGTGCAATACGTGAACTCACTCCTGGACCTGGTCGGCAACACTCCACTGCTGCGGCTGAGCAAGACGACCGACGGTGCACGACCCGTCGTGCTGGCCAAGGTGGAGTACCTCAACCCGGGCGGGTCGGTGAAGGACCGGATCGCGCTGCGGATGGTCGAGGCGGCCGAGGCCGACGGCTCCCTGAAGCCCGGCGGCACCATCGTGGAACCCACCTCCGGCAACACCGGCGTCGGGCTCGCCATGGTCGCGCAGGCCAAGGGCTACAAGTGCGTGTTCGTCTGCCCGGACAAGGTCAGTGAGGACAAGCGCAACGTTCTCAAGGCGTACGGCGCCGAGGTGGTCGTCTGCCCGACCGCCGTCGCCCCGGAGCACCCGAGCTCCTACTACAACGTCTCCGACCGGCTGGTGCACGAGATCGACGGGGCCTGGAAGCCGGACCAGTACTCCAACCCGAACAACCCGCTCTCCCACTACGAGACCACCGGCCCCGAGATCTGGGAGCAGACGGACGGCAGGATCACGCACTTCGTGGCCGGTGTCGGCACCGGCGGCACGATCAGCGGCATCGGCCGGTACCTCAAGGAGAAGAACCCCGACGTGCAGATCGTCGGCGCCGACCCGCACGGCTCGGTGTACTCCGGTGGCTCCGGTCGCCCGTACCTCGTCGAGGGCGTGGGTGAGGACTTCTGGCCCGAGACCTATGACCGCGACATCGCCGACCGGATCATCGAGATCTCCGACGGTGACTCGTTCGCGATGACGCGTCGGCTCGCCCGCGAGGAGTCCTTGCTCGTCGGTGGCTCCTCCGGGATGGCCGCCGCCGCTGCGATCCGGCTGGCCCACGAGCTCGACGATCCCGAGGCCGTCATCGTCGTCCTGCTGCCCGACTCCGGCCGTGGCTACCTGACCAAGGTCTTCAACGACGAGTGGCTCGGCCAGTACGGCTTCCTGCCGGCCGGCGAGGAGCAGACGATCGGTGAGGTCCTGCGCGGCAAGAGCGGACTGCTGCCCGACCTCGTGCACACGCACCCGAACGAGACCATCGCCGAGGCCGTGCACATCCTCCAGGAGTACGGCGTCTCCCAGATGCCCGTCGTGCGCGCGGAGCCGCCGATCATGGCAGCCGAGGTCGCCGGCTCGGTCGGTGAACGTGAGCTGCTCGAGGCCCTCTACGCCGGCAAGGCGCGGATGGCGGACCCGGTCGAGCAGCACATGAGCGGGCCGTTGCCGACGATCGGGTCGAACGAGCCCGTGTCCGACGCGGTCGCTGCGCTGGAGAACGCGGACGCGCTGCTCGTCCAGGAGGACGGCAGGCCGGTCGGCGTGGTGACCCGGCAGGACCTGCTGTCGTTCCTCGCCAGGGGCTGACCTGATGGACGGCAACGGAGGACCCAACGCATGACCGATACCAGCACCCGCCTCGCCGTCCTGATCGACGCCGACAACACATCCGCGAAGCTGATCAAGGAGATGTTCGACGAGCTTGCCGGCTACGGGACCCTCACGGTCAAACGAGCCTACGGCGACTGGACGAACCCGCACCTCAACAGCTGGCGCGACGTTCTGCTCGGAAACGCCATCTCCCCGCAGCAGCAGTTCGCCTACACCTACGGCAAGAACGCCACCGACTCGGCGCTGATCATCGATGCCATGGACCTGCTCTACTCCGGCAACGTCGACGGCTTCGCCATCGTCTCCAGCGACAGCGACTTCACTCCCTTGGCCACGCGACTCCGCGAGTCGGGCAAGCGGGTCATCGGCGTGGGGCAACGCAAGACCCCGAAGGCATTCGTGGAGGCGTGTGAGAAGTTCGTGTTCCTCGAGGTCCTCGCCGGCGACAGCGGCGCGACCGCCCAGATCACGGAGCCGGCGACGGAACCGGCGAAGGACGACCAGCCGCGCCCGATCCAGAGCGTGCTGACCAAGGCGCTCAACAGAGTCGACACCGACGACGAGGACTGGGCCTCGCTCAGCGCCCTCGGCAACCACCTGAACCGCACCGACCCGTCGTTCGACTCGCGCAACTACGGGTTCGGCAAGCTCAGCGACCTGGTGAAGGCACAGCCGTTCGTCGAGACCAGGACGATCACCGGAAACAGCGCCGGCGGGCGGCTGTGGGTGCGGCTGAAGGGTCATCGTCCCGTTGACCAGGCCACGACCGGGCACGCAGCGAAGAAGCAGGCCAAGAGCGCGACAGCCAAGAGGGCGGCGAAGAAGACGGCCACAGGCGCAGCGGCCAAGGGCTGACCCCCCGGACGCGTCAACGGATCCGCTGCGCCATCGTCTCCACCGGAACTGGTGCGGCGTTCGGGTGCAGGATTCCGGCGAGGGCCTCGACGCCGTCCACCAGCCGAGGACCCGGCCGGGCGAAGGAGGCGTTCGCGTCCACCGCCCAGAGGGCGACGTCGGCCGGGAGTACGCCCGACTCCAGCACGTCCTTCGCCAGGGACACCGACTGGTCCAGGCCGTAGCCGCACGGCGCGCACACGACCACCTCAGGCGAGGCGGCGAGCACGTCGTCCCAGCCGATCCGGAACGACTTCTCGCCGGCGCGGCCCAGCACCGGCTCGCCGCCCGCGGACACGACCATCTCCGGGACCCAGTGGCCCGGCGCGAACGGCGGGTCGGTCCACTCCAGGACCATGGTGCGGGGCGCAGGACGGCCCGCTGTCCGTCGTACGACCGAGTCCAGCCGCCCGCGCAGGGACGCGACCAATGCGGAAGCGGCCGCCTCACGTGACGTCGCGCGTCCCAAAGTGGTCACCGACTCCAGCACCTCGTCCAGCGTGTGCGGGTCGATCGTGAGCACCTCGGCCGTGCACCCGAGGTGGCGCAACGCGTCGTCGACCACCGACACGTCCACGGCGCACACCGCGCATAGGTCCTGGGTGACCACCAGGTCGGCGTCGAGGCCGGACAGCGCCCCCGCGTCGAGGTGGTACAGGTCCTCGCCGGAATGCATGGCGTTCACCACGAACTCGTCGATCTCGGTCGGGCTCAGGCCCTCCGGCATCGCGCTGGTGGACACGATCGTGCGGGTCCGCGCCTCGGCCGGATGATCGCACTCGAAGGTGACCCCGACGACCTCCGCACCCGCCCCGATGTCGAACAGGATCTCCGTCGTCGAGGGCAGCAGGGAGACGATGCGCATGGCCGCATCTTCGCATCGGAAAGTAAAACGTGGCTAAGGTGGGGCGTTGGTTCAGGCCCTCGAAACCGGGAAGAGGTGTTGCCGCACGTGTGGGACTTCATCGTCGAACGGCGCGAAGACATCGCCTACAACGCGTTCCAGCACGTCAACCTCGTCGTGCAGGCCGTCCTGCTGGCGTTCGTCGTCGCGGTCCTCCTCGCGATCCTGGTCACCCGCGTGCCCGCGTTGCAGTCGCTCGCCAACAGCGTGAGCGCGATGGGCCTCACGATCCCGTCCCTGGCACTGCTCGGCCTGCTGCTCCCACTCTTCGGGATCGGCCCCTCGACCGCCTTCCCTGCCGTCGCGTTCTACGCCACGCTGCCGATCCTGCGCAACGCGGTCGTCGGGCTGCAGGGCGTGGACGCGACGTTGCTCGAGTCCGCGCGGGGGATGGGGATGAGCCCGGTCCGCAGCATGATGCGGGTCCAGCTCCCGCTCGCCTGGCCGGTGATCCTCGCCGGCGTACGGGTCTCCACCCAGATGTCGATGGGGATCGCGGCGATCGCGGCGATCGTGCTCGGCCCCGGCCTCGGTGGCTACATCTACACCGGGCTGTCCCAGATCGGTGGCGCCAACGCACTGAACCAGGCGCTGCTCGGCACCATCGGCGTGGTGATCCTCGCCCTCGCCCTCGACGCACTGCTCCTGCTGCTCGGCCGCCTCACGACCTCGAAGGGGATCCGTGTCTGACATGTCCACGACCACCACGCCCAGCGGCGCCGACATCGAGCTGATCGATGTCGTCAAGCGGTATCCGGGCCAGAAGAATCCCGCCGTCGACTCGCTGTCCCTGCACATCCCCGCCGGGGAGATCGTGATGTTCGTCGGGCCCTCCGGCTGCGGCAAGACCACGTCGCTGAAGATGATCAACCGGCTGATCGAACCGACCTCGGGCACCATCAAGATCGACGGCGAGGACGTCCGCGGCAAGGACGTCGACAACCTCCGCCGCAACGTCGGCTACGTGATCCAGGGCGGCAGCCTGTTCCCGCACATGTCGGTCGCGCAGAACATCGGTCTCGTCCCCGGTCTGCTCAAGTGGGGAAAGAGCCGTACGTCGGACAGGGTCGACGAGCTGCTCGAGCTGGTCGGCCTCGACCCGGCGAGGTACCGCGACCGTTATCCGCGCGAGCTCTCCGGCGGCCAGCAGCAGCGGGTCGGTGTCGCGCGCGGTCTCGCCGCGGACCCGCCGGTGATCCTGATGGACGAGCCGTTCGGAGCCGTGGACCCGATCACCCGGCAGCGGCTGCAGGACGAGCTGCTCAGCATCCAGGACGAGCTGCACAAGACCATCGTCTGCGTCACCCACGACATCGACGAGGCGGTCAAGCTCGGTGACCGGATCCTGATCCTGGAGGAGGGCGCCCAGGTCGCGCAGTACGACACCCCGGAGGCGGTCCTGGTCACGCCGGCGAACCCGTTCGTCGAGGACTTCGTCGGAGCGGGGTCGACGCTGAAACAGCTCTCGCTCAGCCGGGTCAGCGACGTGGAGCTCGCCGAGACCACGACGGCCCGCAGCGGCGAGTCGGTCCCCGAGGTGCTCGACCGGGCGCGAGCCCGCAACGACACGTCGGTGGTGGTGCTCGACTCCCGCAACCGCCCGTGCGAGTGGCTGTGGCTGCGCGAGCTCCAGGGACACGGCACCGTCCCCGAGTTCAACGCCGAGGAGTTCGTCACCCTCGACCGGCGCGCAACCCTGAACGACGCGCTGGACACCATGCTGTCCTCCAGCCACGGTGCGGCCGTGGTGACCGGCCGGCGTGACGAGTACGTCGGCGTGGTGAACTTCAACGCGGTCACCGACTTCATCCAGGCCACCGAGGAGCAGCACGCCGCCACCGCCGCCGCCGATGCCGCGAACGGCGAGTCGGCATGAGTGCAGCCGAGGACCCGGCCGCCGTCGCCCGGGACGAGCGCACCTCGGGCGGCGAGTCGCGGCTGATGCTGTTCGTGCTGCCCGCCGTCGTCGTCCTGGTGTTCATCGGGTGGGTGATCTGGCGACAGACGGCCAACCTCGACTCGATCGAGGAGCGGCAGCTGGCCTGGGTCGTGATCGGTCGGCTCAGCTGGGAGCACATCCAGCTGACCCTGGTCTCGACGTTCTTCGTGCTGATCGTGGCGATCCCGCTCGGAGTCGCCCTCACCCGGCCGCGGTTCAAGAAGGCCGCACCGGTCGCGATCGGGATCGCGAACGCCGGACAGGCGGCACCGTCGATCGGCCTGATCGTGCTGCTGGCGATATGGCTGTCGTTCGGCTTCTGGACGGCGATCCTCTCGCTGACCCTCTACGCGATCCTCCCGGTTCTGCGCAACACCATCGTCGGGCTGGAGGGCGTGGACCCGACGCTCGTCGAGGCCGGGCGGGGCGTGGGCATGTCCGCCGCGGCTGTGCTGCTGCGAATCGAGCTGCCGTTGGCCGTGCCGGTCATCATGTCCGGGGTCCGCACCGCGCTGGTCCTGCTGGTGGGCACCGCCACGCTGGCCACGTTCATCAACGCCGGCGGCCTCGGCAGCCTGATCATCACCGGGATCAACCTGTTCCGCTACCCGATCGTCGTCAGCGGCGCCCTGCTCGTCGCGCTGCTCGCCCTGCTCATCGACTGGGCCGGACGTGTCCTCGAGATGTACGCCCGGCCGAAGGGAATCTGACTCGTGAGGCGCCACCTGCAACGACGCGGCACCGCTGTGCTCGCCGCCGTGGTCAGCGTGCTGGCCCTGGCCGGGTGTGGTCTGGGCACCGCCGGCGGCTATGCGCCGACCGGCACGCTCGCCGGTCCGCTCGAGGACATCGAGCTGGAGGACGCCAGCCTCGCCGTCGGCTCGAAGAACTTCACCGAGCAGCTGCTGCTCGGCAAGATCGCGGTGATCCTGCTCAAGTCGGCCGGCGCGGACGTCGAGGACCTCACCAACATCCCCGGCAGCGCCAGCGCGCGGGCGGCCCAGCTCGAGGGGCAGGTCGACATGCAGTGGGAGTACACCGGCACCGCGTGGATCTCCTACCTGGGCCACGAGAACGGCATCCCCGACGAGGAGAAGCAGTATCAAGCCGTGCGTGACGAGGACCTCAAGAAGAACGACCTCGTCTGGCTGCCACCGGCGCCGATGAACAACACCTACGGGTTCGCCACCCCCAAGGAGACCGCGAAGAAGCTGGGGGTCAGCAAGCTCTCCGACCTCGCCAAGATCCCAGTCGAGCAGCGCACGTTCTGCGTGGAGTCGGAGTTCGCGAACCGCAACGACGGCCTCCAGCCGATGTTGAAGACCTACGACATCCCGCTCGGAGCGGGGGTCCCCAGGGACAACCTGAAGACGCTGAGCACCGGGGCCATCTACGCCGCGACCGACCAGGGTGTCTGCAACTTCGGCGAGATCTTCACCACCGACGGGCGGATCAAGGCCCTCGACCTGCAGGTGCTCGAGGACGACCGCGACTTCTTCCCGGCCTACAACGTGTGCCCGGTGATCCGGCAGGAGACGATGGAGGCCTACCCCGACCTGGAGAAGCTGTTCAACCCGGTCGCGGCGAAGCTGGACGACGAGACGCTGATCACGCTCAACGCACGGATCGACGTCGACGGTGAACGGCCCGCGGACGTCGCCCTCGACTGGCTGACCGACGAGGGGTTCCTCGATTAGCCGCGACGCGAACCTGGTCGAAGCCGACCTCGCCCACGCCTCCCGGCTCCGCGCCGAACAGGCCGACCTGACCACCCGCCTCAGCGGGGCGCGTGGCTACCTGGAGTCCGCCGAGAATCGGGTGAACGAGCTGCGCGCACGCCTCACCACCGAGGCGGCGGACGTCGATCGGCTCGAGTCGTTCTCCCCGACCCGGATCTGGGCCGCGCTCACCGGCTCGCGCGCGGGTGACCTCGACAGGGAGCGGGCCGAGCACGATGCCGCGCGGTACGCCGTCGCAGGAGCCGAGGCACGCCGCGACGCCGCAGGACGGGACGCGGAGGCCCTCCAGGCACAGCTCGACGCGCTCGGTGACGTGGACGTGGTGCACGCCCGGGCGCTGGCCGCGAAGGAGGCGTGGGCAGCTGAGCACGACCCGGCGCTCGCGTCCTCCCTTGCCGGGATCGCGCACGAGCGCGGGGTGCTCGAGGCCCGCGACAAGGAGGCCGCGGAGGCGCATGCCGCGGGCCGCGAGGTCCTCGGTCTGCTCGACGAGGCCCGCCGGCACCTCGGCAGCGCGGAGTCGTGGTCGACCTGGGACACGTTCGCCGGGGGAGGGATGCTCTCCGACATGGCCAAGTACGACAAGATGGACCGTGCCACCGAGCTGCTGCGCCGCGCGGACCTGGCACTCGGCCGGTTCTCCCGCGAGCTCGCCGACGTCGGCATGACGGCGGTCGGCGGTGTCCAGGTCGACACGATGACGCGGACCTTCGACATGTTCTTCGACAACATCTTCACCGACATGGCGGTCCGCTCCCGGATCCAGGACGCGGCGCGCCGGGCGGCCGGGGCGGACCAGGCCGTCCGCCAGGCGCTTGGCCGGCTCGAGCAGACCGGCCGCGACATCGGCGCCCGGTTGACCGCGCTGGACGAAAGGCGTGAACAGCTGCTCACCACTGGCCGTTAGGGTTCGGCTGTGGAGGACCCGTCGCTGTGGACGTTCGTGCTGCTCGCCCTGGCGGGTCTCGGTGCGGGCTGGATCGACGCGGTCGTCGGCGGTGGCGGGCTGGTCCAGCTGCCCGCGCTGGTGGTAGGGCTCCCGGGCGTCTCGCCGGTGCAGATCCTGGCGACGAACAAGATCGCGTCGGTGTGCGGTACGTCGGTCAGCTCGATCACCTACTACCGGCGGGTGCGACCCGACCTGCGCACGGCCCTCCCGTTGATGGGGGCGGCGTTCACCGGTTCGGTCGGGGGCGCCTTCGTCGCATCGAACATCCCGAAGTCCGCGTTCAACCCGATCATTCTGGTGGTGCTCGTCCTCGTCGGCGCCTACGTGGTCGCGAAGCCGAGGATCGGGCGGGTCACCGACCTGCGCTTCGCGGGACACCATCACCTGCTCGCCGCGCTGATCGCCGGGGTCACGATCGGCTTCTACGACGGAGCGCTGGGCCCGGGCACCGGGTCGTTCCTGGTGTTCGCGCTGGTCGGGGTGATCGGCTACAACTTCCTGGAGGCGTCGGCGAAGGCCAGGATGGCCAACTGGGCCACGAACGTCGCCGCGCTCTGCGTGTTCATCCCACAGGGGGCCGTGATGTGGAAGATCGGCCTCGTGATGGGCGGGTGCAACCTGCTCGGCGGCTACCTCGGCGCGCGGGCCGCGGTCGCCAAGGGCGTCGGCTTCGTCCGGGTGATCTTCATCGTGGTGGTCGGTGCGTTCATCCTCAAGATCGGGTCCGACGTGCTCGGCACGTGGCTGTGAGGGCGCCCGGCCGAGGAGGACGTCGGGCGGGCTCAGCGCGGATGTGCGTGCAGGCCGCCCTCGGAGCGCCGGGTGGCCAGCGCCTTCGTGAGCATCGTGTGGTTCTCCCGCCAGAGCGCCACGCAGCCGGCCACGATCGCGAGCAGCTCCGAGGCCGCGGCGAGCATCTGCCAGGTGCCCCAGAACACCTCGTGCAGGCCGAACAGGCCGACGGTCGTCGAGATCAGGAAGGCGAGGAGGGTGGCGGTACCGAAGCCGACGGCGAGCAGGAGCGGGAGCCAGTGCCGCCAGACGATCACCGCGACCGCGATCACCAGGCCCGCGACTGCGTTGAACATGAAGGAGGGCCCGATCACGTCGACGTCGCGGAAACCGTCGAACCAGAGCCAGAGGTGGACGCCCCCGGAGACGAGTACGCCGAGGGCCGTCAGGATTCGAGTCAGCATGCCAGGTGATACGTGCCGCGGGTCCGATCGGATTGTGGCCCAACCAGGTATGGTCTCGGGCCCGAGCCGGTCAGGTCGCCGGCTCCGGCGCGTAGGTCAGGTTCAGCACCCCGGTGCTCAACGTCTGGGAGTCCAGCAGCCGCAACGGCTGTGTCGGCGTGCCGTCGAAGAGTCGTTGGCCGTTTCCGACCGCGATCGGATGGACCAGCAGGCGCAGCTCGTCGAGCAGCCCGTTGGCCAGCAGCCAGCGGACCGTCGTGGCGCAGCCGGACATCCCGATCTCGCCGTCCGTCTCAGCCTTCACCTGGCGCAGCCGCTCGACCGCCTCGTTGCCGCGGACCAGCGTGGTGTTGTTCCATGCGGCGTCGGCCAGTGAGTCGGAGACGACGTACTTCGGGATCTCGTTGATGAACGTGCCGAACTGCTGGTCGTCGACGTTCGGCGGCCAATACTCCGACCACTCGCTGTAGAGCTTGCGGCCCATCAGCCAGGCGCCCGCCTTCGCCATGCCGGATCCGACGACCTCGCCCATCTCGTCGTTGAAGTAGGGGAAGTGCCACTGGTCCGGCGCCTCAACGACGCCGTCGAGTGAGATGAAGAAGTTGCTGACGATCTTGCCCATGAGTGAGTTCCCTCGAAGTCCGGTTCGGTCTGGTCTGCAACGTAGACCACCGGGATGCGGAGAACTCATCGACGGAGGCGCGACCAGGCCACTGCGAACGGGCTATGGCCGCGGCGACCGGCTGAGCGTAGCGTCGTCCACAGCGCACCTGCGAGGACCGTTGCCATTCTTTGGAGGAGTCCGATGACCGCATTCGTGCAGA
Organism: Nocardioidaceae bacterium; assembly: GCA_035699065.1. Lineage (GTDB taxonomy): Bacteria > Actinomycetota > Actinomycetes > Propionibacteriales > Nocardioidaceae > Nocardioides_C. The sequence goes on along the minus strand of DASSBE010000031.1, from coordinate 2,444 downwards.
TGGTAGAGATGAGCACCTCGCGCTTCGACGAGATGCAGAAGTACAACGAGCAGTGGCGGGAGAGCAATCCCGACCGGATGCTCGACTGGTCGATCTTGGGGCAGGACCGCGACAACCCAGGCAAGTACGTCGCCATCGTGCACTTCGAGAGCTACGACGTGGCGATGAAGAACTCGGCCGACCCCCGCACCGCGGAGTTCGCGGCCAAGATGGAGGAGCTCTGCGACGGGCCGGTGACGTTCCGGAACCTCGACGTCGTGATGACCGAGGGAACGTAGCCGTACCGACACATCCGGACGCCGGCCGTGATCGGAGGCGACCATGCTGGAGGAAGCAGGGTACGTCGAGTTCGTTGACGCCCGCTGGAGCGCGCTGTACCGCCTCGCGTACCTCCTCACCGCATCCCGCTCGACCGCACAGGAGCTGCTCGAGAGGGTGTTGACGAGGACCTATCTCAGCTGGCCGCGAGTCAGAGGGCTCGCCGACCCCGACGCCTATGTGCGCAAGGTGCTCGTGAACGCGGTGGTCTCCCAGCGTCGACCCGAGGGGTGGGACAGCGAGCCGCCCGGCGGCCCTCTCGAGATGCCGGTGGACCGCATCGGCTCCCCGATGCTGGACGACGAGCTGCTGTGGCCGCTCGTCTGCGCGCTGCCCGCTCCGCAGCGCGCGGTCGTGGTGCTCCGCTACTACGAGCATGCCAGTGATGCGGAGATCGCGACGCTTCTGGGCTGTGCACGCGGGACCGTCGAGTCGCACGCCGCAAAAGCCATCGGAGCGCTCAGGCGTGGTCTTGCCTCCGTCGGCACGCGCCAACCCAGGAGAGTCGGGTGAGCCATGAGCCTCGACGACAGCCTCGGGGCTGTCCTCGACCGTGCGGCAGAGGCGGTCGAGACCCCGTGGCCCCCGCCGCTGCAGGCTCTGCTCGTCGGCGGAACAGCTGCACTCCGCCTTCGGCGAGCTCGAAGGCTGATGCTCGGCGCGGTGACCGGCTCCGTGCTCGCGGCCGCCACGGTGGGCGCGCTGCTGACCACCGGGCGGCCGGATCAGCCCCGGGAGGACGCCCCGGTCACGGCGTCGGCCCTCGGATGGCGGCTCGAGGCGCTGCCGGTCGGCGCTCCTCCTGCGTCGCTCTACTGCCTGGACGGGGTGGTGAGACTGGGCAGCCAGGAGCTGACCATGGTGGACGGCGACTGTGCCTGGCCGGACCGGTTCGCCCAGTCGGGTGACACCGCGATCGCGCTGGACTCGGCAGCGTCCACGCTCACGCTGTTCGTCGGCGACCAGAGCCATCAGCTGCCCGTGCGGGTGGACAGCGAATCGTCGGCGGTGGTCATGAGCACCGATGGCGGCATCGTCGGATGGGTGTCGGCTGCCCGCGTCGACGGCCGTCAGGACATCGTGCTCTGGGACGCCACTGAGGGGATCGAGTGGAAACGCGTGCAGGCGCCCACCCCGGACGTGCTGAATCTGGAGGGCATCGATGCCTCGGGCCGGGTCTATCTCACGTCGGTGGGGGACCCGAACCGGGCCATCGCCGACCGTGTCTGGGTCTGGCCGAGCAGCGAGGACGGCGGATTCCTCAGGGTCGTCGGGCTCGGTGACTTCGTGACCGTGGCCGACGTGACGCCCGATGGCCTGGCCGTTCTGAAGACCCTGGAAGGTGGTGGAGACGCTGCATGGCCCGAGGAACCCCCGCTCTCGGGTGTCGCCGTATGGGGAAGGGTGACCCGACACGGTGACTTCGTTCTGGGGCGCGCCGCCGAGGTGCAGTCGGTGGTCTGGGCGCCGGACAGAAGTCGGTATCTCGCCCTCTCCTCCCTCACGGTGGTCGAGCAGACGAATTACGGTCGCACCGAGGTCGAGATCCAGCTGCCGACCGACGTACAGATCGCCGGCGATCCGAGCTGGGAGTCGAATGTTCAGCTGCTGGTGCCGGTCACCGCGAACGAGGGCACGGCAGACCTGCTCACGGTTCTGAGGTGTTCGGTTGTGTTCGGGCGCTGTGAGGCAGCGGCGAGTGGAAGCCAAGACGTCGCCCTGCCGGGTGGCGACGTCGACAACATGAGCTGAGCCGGTAGCCGTTCGGGTTCTTCGCGAGGTACTGCTGTCAGTTGTCGGCGTAGTAATCGTTGGCGTGTGGCTCGAGAAAGTTCACTTCGACCCCACACGATCGTGCATGCCCGATCTCGCGACGGGTGCTCTCACCGACGTAGTCGCCCACGTTGACGACGAGGATCTCGTCTGCCATCGCGATCTTCTGAAGGTGGATCCGACCGAGCCGTGCTCGTTCCTCCGCGTTGAGCTCCGTGGAGGGAGCAAGGGCGGTCGGAGTCAGGACCACGTGTCCCGCGAGCGTCAACTCCGCATCCAGGCGCTCGAACTCCTCGCGAAATCGCATGGAGCCGCAGAGCGTGATGACGGTGTGTTCATCGGGCGCGGTCCGG
>DASSBE010000030.1:0-21536 GCA_035699065.1 Nocardioidaceae bacterium | reverse complement strand
ACGACGTCGTCGGGATGCGCCTCGATGCCCTCGAGCCGCATCACGTCACAGATCTGGTCGCGGAGCACCGGGTCGCCCTGGCCGGAGCCGTACTGCATAGCTGTCGCGCCGTTGTTCCGCACCAGGTCGTGGATGGCGCCGCCGACCACGTCGAGGGGCAGCCCGGAGATGTTCGGCATCCCACCGGCCAGCGAGACCACCTCGGGCCGGCTGGCCACCGAGAACAGGGCACGGATCTCCGACGCGGTCATGCCTTTGGTGCGTGCGGCGTAGCGGTCGACGTAGCTGTCGAGCCGCGTGGTGTTGCCGGGTCGCACTTCTCGGGTCATTGCGCTGCTCCTGCGCCGGTCTGGCGAGGCCCTCGGTGCCGGGCCGTCGCACTACTAGGATGGATCATCAGAGCAGCGACGTCAGTATTGGGGTCACGACATGGGACGGCTTCGCCGGATCGGCACCGGGCTGGTCCTCGGCGTGCTCGGAGCGGTCGGTGGCTTCCTGGGCGGTTTGCTGCGCCGGCGTACCCCCTCCGACTACGTGCGCGACGACCACGCACCTCCCGCGGGCGGCTGACGATGGCGCGGCGCGTGGCCCGACTCACCCTCGACAACCTGTGTGACCTGCCGGTCGCCTGCCGGGGCTGCACGTTCTGGGAGCTCGACCCGGTGCGGCGCCGCCGGGCCGACGCCGCGGAGGAAAGTGGGTGCGAGAAGGAGGCATGGGTCTCCCGGGTGCTGCTCGAGTGGGGGTCGTGCGGCCGGGTGGTGTACGTCGACGGTGACCCTGCCGGCTACGTGCTCTACGCGCCGCCGCACTTCGTCCCGGGAGCGGACTCCTTCCCGACCGCACCGGTCAGCGAGGACGCGGTGCAGCTGATGACCGCGATGGTGTTCCCCGAGTACGCCGGAGGCGGCCTCGGCCGGGTGCTGCTGCAGGCGGTCGCCAAGGACCTGCTGAAACGGGGCGGGATCCGGGCGATCGAGGCGTTCGGTGACGCGGCGGCGCCCCGGGAGGGGTACGGCGGCTGTGTGCTGCCGGCCGACTTCTTGCTGCGGGTCGGGTTCAAGACCCAGCGCTCACACCTGCGCTACCCGCGGATGCGGCTTGAGCTGAAGTCGGTGCTCACCTGGCGCGAGGAGGTCGAGAACGCCCTGGAGAAGCTGATGGGTGCGGTCCGGCCACGTCCGGTCCGCCCGGCCGCCGAGCGGGGTCCGAGCCGGGCTCCCCGTCAGCCCTGAGTGCTGCCCTGAAAGCCGGGTCAGCTGTCGCGCCGGCGTTCCTCGCGGCGCAGCGCCTCCCGCAGCTCACCGAGCCGCAGCACCCCGGTCTTCGGGTCCGTCTCGGGGGAGAGGTACACCCGTTGCACGGCCACCACGACGGCCTCCGCGACCACGTCCCGGAAGCCCGGGTCCTCGAGCCTGCTGGCGTCGCCGGGATTGGTGATGTACCCGACGTCGATGCGGACCGCCGGCATCCGGGTCCGGCGCAGGAAGTCCCAGGTCTTGGTGTGGATCCGCAGGTCGGCCAGGTCGGTGCGCGCGACGATCTCGCGCTGGACCAGACTGGCGAACCGTTCCCCAACCGAGGAGCGGACGTCGTGCGCGTCGGACCCGTAGAAGTACGTCGACACTCCGCACGCTCCGGGGTTGTCGGAGGCGTCGACGTGCAGGGACACCGAGAGGTGCGCGTCCGTGCGGTTCGCGAACTCGGCCCGCTCCGTCTCGGTCCGGGCGTCGTCGGCGTGCTGCTGGGTCAGGAACGCCTGCACGCCTGTGGCCATCAGCCGGCCCTCGACACGGCGGGCGAGGTCATGGGTGACCGCGGCCGCCCGCTGGTTCAGTGCCGGATCCTCGGCGCGGGTGGCGGCCGGGTCGATCACGACGATCTTCCCGGTCAGCTGCGGACCGGCCCGGCGGATCCGTTCCTCGGCGCGCATCGCGTTGGGCCGTCCACCCTTGACCCGCGGTGCGAGCCGGTGCAGTGCCTTCAGCGTCGCGGGGCCGCAGGTGCCGTCGGGCGGGATGCCGATGTTGCGCTGGAAGTCCCGCACGGCCTGCTCCGTGCGGTGCCCGAACATCCCGTCGACGCGGCCCACCTTGAAACCCAGGTCGAGCAGTCGCTGCTGCAACGTCACCACGTCGTCACCGGAGATCACGCTGCCCGGCACGTGCGTCAGCAGGCGGTCGCCGAGCCCCCAACGGGCCTCGTCCAGCACCCGGTAGGTGGCCGGTCCGACCACGCCGTCCGCGGTCAGCCCCCGCCGCTGCTGGAAGGCACGGACCGCCTGGTCGACGTACTCGTCGAAAGCGTCCGCACCGGTGCGGGCGTGCGCTCCCTGGGATCGGTACGTGGCGTCGCCGGGGCCGAGCAGGCCCAGACCGGTCAACCGACTGCGGATCTCCACGACCGCGTCCCCGGAGTCGCCGAGGCGGAACGTCGGCACCCCGGTACGTACGTCGGACACTCAGCCTCCCTGGGCCGGACGGGTCGGTGTGCACAGTCTTACCCCGTGCGCACCCGCCCTACTCAACCAGACGCACCTGACGACATGGCGAAGGGCGGCCTCCCGGGTGGGAGACCGCCCTTCGCGCGTCGATGCGCGAACGTCAGGCGATGAACTCGCTGAGCTCGTTGAGCAGCGCTGCCTTCGGCTTGGCGCCGACGATCTGCTTCACGACCTCGCCGTTCTGGTACACGTTCAGCGTCGGGATGCCGGTCACGCGGTAGGCCGCGGGGGTGACCGGGTTCTCGTCGACGTTCATCTTCACGAACGTGATCTTGTCGCCGTGCGCCTGGTTGATCTCCTCGAGGACCGGGGAGACCTGGCGGCACGGGCCACACCACTCGGCCCAGAAGTCGACGAGGACGGGCTTGTCGGACTTCAACACCTCGGTGTCGAAGTCGGCGTCGGTTACTGCGGGCATCTCGGCCACGTGGTGCTCCTTCGGGGATCGGGTTCTGGCGGCTATGTGTATTCAACACCGGTCCGGGGACATTTCTTCCCCGGTTCGCGGGGGTCAGGCGCCGGCGACCTGGACCTGCTCGGTGAGCAGCTCGTTGGCCACCTCGTCGGAGCCGGTGATCCCCGCATGCTCGAGGTCGGCGAGGAACCGCTCGGCGTCCAGGGCCGCGGCGCATCCGGTGCCGGCGGCGGTGATCGCCTGGCGGTAGGTGTGGTCGACGAGGTCACCGCAGGCGAAGACACCTTTGAGGTTGGTGCGCGTCGACGGCGCGTCGACCAGGACGTAACCCTCCTGGTCGAGCCGGACCTGGTCGTGCAGCAGCTCCGAGCGCGGGTCGTGCCCGATCGCGATGAACAGGCCGGTGGCGTCGAGCTCGCGCTTCGCTCCGGTGACGGTGTCGACAAGAGTCAGCCCGGTGAGCTTGTCGTCGCCGTGGATCGTCTCCACCGCGGAGTTCCAGGCGAACTCGATCTTCGGGTCCGCGAACGCCCGGTCCTGCATGATCTTGGAGGCGCGCAGCTCGTCGCGACGGTGCACCAGGGTGACCTTGGACGCGAACCGGGACAAGAAGGTGGCCTCCTCGACCGCGGAGTCGCCGCCGCCGACGACCGCGATGTGCTGGTCCCGGAAGAAGAAGCCGTCGCAGGTCGCGCACCAGCTCACGCCGTGACCGGAGAGCCGGTCCTCGTGCTCGACACCGAGCTTGCGGTAGCCGGAGCCCATCGCGAGGATCACCGCGTGCGCTGAGTAGGTGTCGGTGACAGTGCTGACGACCTTCACCGGCCCGGTCAGGTCGACCGCGGTCACGTCGTCGGAGACCAGCTCGGCCCCGAAGCGCTCGGACTGGGCGCGCATCTCGTCCATCAGCTGCGGGCCCATGATCCCGTCCCGGAAGCCGGGAAAGTTCTCGACCTCGGTGGTGTTCATCAGCGCACCGCCCGCGGTGACCGAGCCCTCGAACACCAGGGGCGCGAGGTTCGCGCGGGCGGCGTAGACGGCGGCGGTGTAGCCCGCTGGGCCGGAGCCGATGATGATGACGTTGCGTACGTCCTGGTCCGCCATGGTGATGTGGTGCTCCTGGGTCGGTGGGGGTGGGTCTGCCCGGCACAACCGATCCTAGGCACGCGACATTCCCGGACAACACCGGGCGCGCCGCGACTACGGCGACCGTACTGCGGTCACCAGCACCGGTGACGTGCTGTCGTCACAGGAGTAGACCTGCGCCTCACGGTGGCCGCGCCGCTCCGGCCCGAACAGCAGCGTCGCCCGCTCGCCGTCGAAGCGTACGGCGACCAGCCGCTCGCCGTGGGAGACAGCGGGCAGCTCACACGTACCGTTCTCCGCCGCGGCGGCGGGTCCGGGCCGGAGCGCGTAGATCCGTTGGGCGTCGAGCGTCGCGGAACCGGTGTGCATCTCCGGCAGGTCGGGTGCCTGGCGCGCGCCTGCCGCGTCTCCGCCTGCTGCGTTGTCCTGCGGGGCGAGCTCGGCGCCGCCGCCGGAGACCGCCTTGTCGGCCGTGCTGGCGGACATCGAGTCCCCGCCGCCGCCGAGGACGTTGCCGAGCCCGGCCGCCACCACGGCGACCGTCGCGGCCGCGACGAGCACGGCGGGCCAGCGCCGGCGGCGCCCGGACCCTGTCGCCGGGGCGTCGGCTGACTGCGGGGCGTCGTCCGCGCGGTCGGCCTGCAGGCCGGCGAGCACCTCGTCAAGGCGGCTGGCGACGTGGTCCGGCATCGTGACGGGACCGCCCGAGGCGGCGAGCAGGCGCTGGACCGCGCGCTCGTCGTCCGGGCCGAGCTCGTCCTCGGAACGGTCCTGGTCCCGGTGGTCAGGCGTCACTGTTCGTCACCTCCTCCTCGGTGGACGGTGGTCGGGCGGGCTCGTTCGCTTGGACGCGGTCGGGCCCGGGCGGGTTCCCCTCCCGAAGGTCGCGCAGCAACGGCAGCAGCCGGGCGCGGCCGCGTGAGCACCGGCTCTTCACGGTCCCGGCGGCGCAGTCCAGGATCCGCGCCGCCTCCTCGACCGGGTAGCCCTCCATGTCCACCAGCACGAGGGCCGCCTTCTGGTCGGCGGGCAACGAGTCCAGCGCGGCGAGCACGGCGGCCCGCTGCTCCCCGTCGAGGACGGCGCGTACGGGGTCCGAGTCCCGCGCCGGCGAGTCTCGCGAGCCATGTCCGGCGTCGTGGTCCGGCTCGTCGGGCAGCGCGTCCGCGGACCGAACCCGCCGGCGACGTAGCCGGTCCAGGCACGCGTTGACCACGATCCGGTGCAGCCAGGTGGTGACCGCGGCCTCGCCCCGGAAGGAGCCGGCGCGGCGGAACGCCGAGATCATCGCGTCCTGCAGCGCGTCGGCGGCCTCCTCCGGGTCGCCGGTCGTGCGCAGGGCGACCGCCCAGAGCCGGTCCCGGTGCCGGGCGAACAGGGTGCCGAACGCGTCCGGGTCCCCGGCGAGGTGGGCGCTGAGCAACGCCCGGTCGTCGGCGCCCGGGCCGGTGCTCATGACCGGACGGCGATCTCGGCTATCTGTCCCTTGAAGCCGCCAGGGACCGGTGGCAGCGAGGTGAGCCAGACCACGAGGTAGCGGGTGGTCACCGGCTCCTCGAGCTTCAGGTTCACCTTCGGGCCGGCGTCCTGCGCGGAGGCCACCCGGGTCAGGCCGTCGGTGCTGGTCGGGGCGCTCGCACCCTTGTCCGCCGCCAGGATGTCCAGGCTGGTCGGGCGGCCGACCAGGGTGAGGTCCACCGTGGAGACCTCGACCGGCTTGCCGAGGTCGACCACCAGGCCGACCCCGTCCTTGAGCAGGCCGAGCTCGGGGTTCCCCTCGTAGGTCAACGTCCCCCACGCCGTGGCTGGGTCTCCGTCGACCGCGAGGGGGGCCTGGTCCGGGTTCTCCTCCTGCGGTGCGTCACCCTGCGGGTCGAAGTCGCTGACGCCGGCGATCCGCACCGGTCCGGACGGCGCGTTCGTGGCCTGGCTGGGCGAAGGCCCGGTCGTGTCGGCAGGGGGCTGGTCGGTGTCGCGGCCGAGCTTGAAGGCGACGATCACCGCGAACAGCAGCACCAGGCAGCCGGCGACGATCGCGGCCAGCCGGAGCCAGTTCTTCCCGGCGTCGCGGCTCTCCCGCCCGTCGGTCTGCTCGGGGTCCTCGGGTCGGTCGGCGTCGGGTCCCCAGACGGGCGGAAGGGAGCCGGTGCCCGGGCCGGAGTGGCCGCCGGTGTGGTAGTCGGTGGGGTACTCGGCCGGCCGGGGGGCCTGCGTGTCCTCCGGCAACCGCCGGCGGTGCCCGCCGGGTGGGTCGGGCGCGAACAGGGGTCTCGGCTCCGGCTCGGGGAACGGGGGTGGCGGTGCGGGGCGGTAGCGCTGGTCCTCGTCGCTGCGCAGGCCGCGGCTGCGGGCCGGGGAGACCCAGCCGACTCCGGTGTCGTCGTCGAAGAACAGGGGTGCGCCGGCCTGCGTCGCCTCGGGGTCCGGCGTCGCCGGGACCGCCGGGGTGGCCTTGTGCTGACCGCCGGTCTCGGTGGGCTCGGTCGTGAGCTCGTCCCGGTCCAGGACGGTGGTGGCCTCGGGGCCGACCTGCATGCCGGCGGGGTCGCCGATGAAGTCGCTGAGCGCCGCGCAGATCTCGTGCGCGGTCTCGATCGGCATCGTCTGCGCGTGCGCCTCGGCGTTGAGCACCCGGTCGCAGATGGTGTCCAGTGGTCGCGGGACACCTGCCCGCACCTGCCGGGGACGCAGCGCCCGGCCGTGCTCACGGGGCGCGTCGGGAAGGCTCGACCCGTCCGAGCCGGGCCAGCGGCCGACCAGTGTCGCGTAGAGCAGGCCGGCCAGGTTCACGACGTCCGACTCGTGCTCGCCGAGCGGCGGCGCGCCCTCGTCGCGGGATCCGGGCCGGCCGTTGAGCACCGCGTCGACGACGAAGCCGATCAGCTTCACCGAGCCCGCCTCGGTGACCATCACGTTCTCGGGCAGCAGCCGTCCGTGCGCGATGCCCTGCCGGTGGGCGGTCGTGATGGCATCGGCGACCTCCTTGACGAGCCAGGCCGCCCGACGGGCCGGGAGCGGGCCGTCGCCGAGCATCTTGTCCAGCGAGATGCCCGAGCCCCACTCGTTGACGACGTAGACGAAGCCGTCCTCCTGCGCGGCGTCGAGCACCCGCAGGAAGTGGCCGTCGGTGACGGTGGCGGACGTGCGCGCGGCCTGCAGGAGAGCCTGCGCCCGTTCGTCCGCGGCGTCCACGACGTTGACCGCGACGTTGCGGGCGAGGGTCTGGTCGGTGGCCCGCCAGAACTTGGCGCCCGCGGTCTCCTGGACCAGGTCCTCGAGCCGGAATCGTCCGGCGAGGACGGTCCCGGGTCCGATCGACTTGTCGGCCACGTCCCTCCTCGTCGGCTTGCGGCGCGCCTCTCGACTCGAAGTTACATGCTAGGCGTTGCGGCGGCCCAGCCGTCCCGGGAGCCGGTCGGTCACCAGCTCCATGACGGCGGTGACCTCGCGGATCCGCAGCACCTTCGCCAGCACCAGGAACAGCACCACGTCGACGCCGGTGCACGCCACGAGCAGCGCGACCGCCTGGGCCTTGGAGTCGTCCGGGGGCCAGACCTGGTGCACGCCCTGCCTCAGCACCCAGGTCACGGCCGTGGCCACGCCGGCGGCGACCAGCAGCCGCACGAGGAACCGGGCCAGCACCCGGGTCTCCAGCCCGCCGAGCAGCTGCCGCAGCAGCAGGTAGGACACGGTGGCGCCGACGGCGTAGGCGCCGCCGTAGGCCAGGACGAGAGCGGTCGCCGTGTACTGGGCGGTCAGCGCACGGGTCAGCGCGACGGCGAGCACGATGTTGGCCGCGGCGACCACGCACTGCACCCAGAACACGGTGCGGGTCCGCTCGAGGGCGTAGTAGCCGCGCAGCATCAGGTAGTGCACGGTGAAGAACACCAGCCCGATCGCGAACAGCGAGAGCGGCAGGGCATAGTCCGCGAACGCCTCCGAGGCCGCGGCCCAGCCGAAGACCACGTTGGACAGGTCGTAGGCGATCAGCGGCAGCAGCAGCGCGAACGGGATGATCAGGGCCAGCGTCGTACGCAGCGTGGAGGAGACCCCGCGGGCGACACCGGCGAGGTCGTGCTCGGCGGCGTGCGCGGACAGCCGCGGGAGCACCGCGGTCGCCAGCGAAACCGTGGCGATCGCGTGCGGCACCATCACCAGCAGGAACGTCTGGGAGTAGATGGTGTAGCCGGTGCCGGGATCCTCGCCGCCGAGCCCGGACGCGGCACCGTTGGAGGCGAGGCGTACGACGACCGTGTACGCGATCTGGTTCACGACCACGAACAGCACCGTCCACACGCCCAGGCGCAGGGTGTGCCCGAGGCCGGTGCCGCGGAAGTCGAACCGGGGCCGGAACGTGAAGCCGGCCGCCTTCAGGTAGGGCACCAGCACCACGAGCTGGAGCACGATGCCGAGGGTCGAGCCGAGGCCCAGCAGTGCCTCCTGCCCGGAGCCGTAGGCGCTGGTGTCGTTCCTGCCCGCCGGGCCGAACACGAACAGGTAGACGACGAGTACGGCGACCGAGATCACGTTGTTCGCGATCGGCGCCCACATCATCGGACCGAACCGGCCGCGGGCGTTGAGCACCTGGCCGACCAGCACGAACATGCCGTAGAAGAACACCTGCGGCAGGCAGTAGCGGGCGAAGTCGATCACGGACTCGCGCTGTGCCGCCAGCTCGGGGGTGAAGAAGTCCCCGGACAGGAAGACCCGCATCAGCCAGGGTGCGGCGAGCACCAGCACCGCGGTCACGCCGGCCAGGAACAGTCCCGCGAGCGTGATGATCCGGTTGGTGTAGGCCTCGCCGCCGTCGGCGTCGTTCTTCATCGCGCGGACCAGCTGCGGCACCAGCACCGCGTTGAAGACGCCGCCGGCGAGCAGGATGTAGAGCATGTTCGGGATCGTGTTCGCGATGTTGAACAGGTCGGCGTGCAGGTAGGCGCCGAGCGAGGCGGCGAGCAGGGTGCCGCGGACGAACCCGCTGAGCCGGGACACCACGGTGCCTGCGGCCATCACCGCGCTCGAGCTGAGGAGGCTGGTGCTCTCGGCCGTCCCGTCGGACGTCGAGTCGCCCGTCGTACCGTTCCGGCTACTCATCGGTCGGCGTCCTCGAGCCGCGGTCCGTGAGTGGCCTTGCGGGTGCGGATGCTGCGCACGATCCGGACGCCGGAGGCGATCAGCAGGACCGCGGCGCCGATGCCCATGATCACCCAGATCACCAGGCCGACCTGGCTGCTGCGTACGTTGAACTTCGTGGTGCTGCCGAGCGGGTCACCGTTCGGGCTCGTGGGGACCAGCGTCACCGAGTGCACGCCGATGTCCTTGGCGGTGGCCCGGAGCCGCACCGACGCCCGCTGCCCGGGACCGATCGAGACCGGTTCCGCCGGGTGGATCACGAGCTCGTCGCTGCCGTTGTCCGAGACACTCGCGCGCACACCGACGGTGACCGGCTCCGACAGGCCGTTCACGATCGTCACCCCGATCGGCCCATCCTCGCTGGACATGGTGACGAACGAGGGCCCGTCGATGGTGATCTGTCCCATCCTGGAGCGGATCGTCTGCGTGGTCTCGCGGACCCGCGCCGCCGCCGGCTGCGGGCGCCTCCGCACCCGGTACGACGAGCCGAGCATCGCCGACTTGGCGAGCTGCTCGTCGACGGTGTCGTTGCGGGTCAGCAGGTCGGCGTAGGTGTTGCCGATCCGGGCCAGTTCCTGCGTCGCGAGCAGGTTGGCGACCGGCAGCTCCGCGCGCCGCTGCCGCGCCGGGTAGGACAGCTGGCCGTCGAACGTCTCGTCGGAGGAGCTGAGTGCCGCGGTCGGAACGTCCACCGCGCGCAGCCACGGGACGTCGAGACCGGCGAAGAAGTCGGCGGTCTGCCAGTCGCTGCCCGGGTTCCAGCTCTGCGGCGTGGAGACGACGAGCGGCTGGTCACGCTCAGCGGACAGGGCGTGGACCGCCGCCTCACTGAGGATGCGTTGGCGCAGTGCGAGTGCCCGTAGCCGTGAGGTGGGCCCCGGGCCGCCCTCGCCGGCGGAGGTGTCGGTGAGCACCACCCGGTGCCCCAGCTCCGTGCGCACCACCGGGGCTTCGGCCTCGGGTGCGGCCTGGTCCGCGAGGATGACCGGGGTCTCCGGGTCGACCTGGGACAGTGCCGCACTGGGCAGGAAACCTGGCGGAGGTGCCAGCACGGGACCGGCCTGGATACCCAGGTCCTCCATCGTCGTCGCGCTCAGCTCGGTGGCCTGCTCGTAGCTCTCGGCGAAGTCACCGCGCAGCATCGCGGCGGCATCGACGTCCCCGTACGGCGTGCTGAGCACGGTGTGCTGGGCGGACTGACTGCGGAACGTGCTCAGCCAGTCGGCGGCGACACCGGCCTCCTCGGAGAGCGTCGGGGGCTCCTCGGACGCGTCCCCGGTGGTGTCGCCGGTCGTGTCGTCGGACGCCGTGTCCGAGGGGTCTGTGGACTCCTCGTCCGCGGAAGGCCCGGCGCTCGGGCTGCCGCCGGTCGAGGGCGGGGTGTTCGCCTCGTCGTCGGTGTCGGTGGGACCGCTGTCCATCGGCGGGTTGTCCCGGGCGACCGAGCGGACCGCGTCGAGCACGGCCGGATCGAGCACCCAGGTGATCGCCAGGCCGGGCGAGGTCCCGCTCAGCTGCAGGAGCCGCCCGAGCCGCCCGTCGTCGTCGAGCAGCTTGTGCCAGGTCTTCAGGTTCGCCAGGGTGCCGTCGGGCTGACGCTTGACGGTGGCCTTCACCGGGACGACCAGCGACAGCGCCGTACGCGGTCCTCGCGGGTCCATCAGCGGGACGAACGTGCGCGCACGTCCGTCGGCGACGTTGTCGCGGACGCCGTCGAGCGCACCCAGCACGTGCACTCCGAGCCAGTAGACGCCGGGTGCACCGCTGACCTTCAGCTCGTCGCGGGGCAGGGTGAGGGTGAAGCCGGTGCTGTCGCCGGGTGCGAGGTCGCCGACCTCGTCGTACTGGCCGTCCAGGTAGAGCCGGCTCCCGATCTCGGTGACCGGGTCGCTCGCGCTCGCCTCCTCCAGCTCGTCGGTGCTCGTGAACGGCTCCGAGGAGGTCAGCAGGTAGACCTTGAGGTCGGTCCAGGTGCTCTCGGAGCGGTTGGTCACCTCGCCGGTGACCGTGATCGTGCCCTTGCGGGGGATCACCGAGGGCGACATCGACTCGACCGACACCGCGAGCGGCGTGGCCGGAGCGGCCCGTGCGGTTACGGCGGCCGCGGCGGAGCTGCCGGCGGTCACCGGGACCAGTCCGACCGCCATCAGTGCCGTCCCGAGGCATGCGGCGAGGCGCGCGAGTCGGGGACGGTTCACGCCGACGATGCTAACGGCCGGGCGGGCGCGTCGGCGGCGCGGCAGCACCCGCAACTAGAGTTGTCTCTCGTGTCCGACGAGCCCGAGTCCGATCTGCGGATGAGCGACGTGCAACGCACCGCCGTCCGGGAGCTGTTGCGCATCGCACCGGTGATCGACGAGCTCGGTGCCCGTTTCGAGGCGGCGGGCGAACAGATCGCCCTGGTCGGCGGCCCGGTCCGCGACGCGATGCTCGGCCGGCTGCAGAACGACCTCGACTTCACCACCTCCGCGCGGCCGGAGGTCACCGAGCGGTTGCTCAAGGGCTGGGCCGACGCGATCTGGGACATGGGCCGCAGCTTCGGCACCATCGGCTGCCGCAAGGACCAGTGGCAGGTGGAGATCACCACCTATCGTTCGGACAGGTACGACGCCTCGTCGCGCAAGCCCGCCGTCGACTTCGGGGACTCGTTGTCCGGCGACCTCGGCCGACGAGACTTCTCGGTGAACGCGATGGCGGTGACCCTGCCCGGCCGGGACTTCGTGGACCCGTTCGGCGGGCTGGTGGACCTCGCGCACCAGGTGCTGCGCACGCCGGGGACGCCGCAGGACTCGTTCTCCGACGACCCGCTGCGGATGATGCGCGCCGCCCGGTTCGCCGCGCAGCTCGGGTTCACCGTCGACCCGGCCGTGAAGGCGGCGATGACCGACATGGCCGCACGGATCGCGATCGTCTCCGCCGAACGGGTACGCGACGAGCTCGTGAAGCTGGTCGTCGCACCCTGGCCGCGCAGGGGCCTGGAGCTGCTGGTGTCCACCGGCCTCGCCGACCAGGTGCTGCCCGAGCTGCCGGCGCTGGCACTGGAGCGCGACGAGCACCACCGGCACAAGGACGTCTACGAGCACACGCTGACCGTCCTCGAGCAGGCGATCGCCCTCGAGTCCCGGCTGCCCGGCGGCGGCCCGGACTTCGTCTCGCGGTTCGCTGCGCTGATGCACGACGTCGGCAAGCCCCGCACGCGTCGCTTCGCGGAGGACGGCACGGTCACCTTCCACCACCACGACGTGGTGGGCGCGAAGATCACCCGAAAGCGGATGAAGGCACTGCGGTTCTCCAACGACGACATCGCCGCGGTCTCCGAGCTCGTCGGGCTGCACCTGCGCTTCCACGGCTACGGGACGGGGGAGTGGACCGACTCCGCGGTGCGTCGCTATGTCCGCGACGCCGGGGACCAGCTCGAACGGCTGCACATCCTGACCCGGGCCGACTGCACCACCCGGAACCGGAGGAAGGCGGACCGGCTGCGGCGTACCTACGACGACCTCGAGACCCGGATCGCCCGGCTCGCGGAGGAGGAGGAGCTCGCCTCGATCCGCCCGGACCTGGACGGGAACCAGATCATGGAGCTGCTCGGCATCGGCCCGGGCCGGGAGGTCGGCCAGGCCTACCAGCACCTGCTCGAGCTGCGGATGGAGCACGGCCCCCTGTCCTACGAGCAGGCGCGGGACGGGCTGCTGGCGTGGTGGGCGGCCCGCCCCTGACGCGCGTCTCGCGGGCCCCAGTTTCATCAAGGTATGCAGGGAAGCCGCCACTTCCCACGGTGCACGTCCCGTGGGAAGTGCGGCTCCGTCGTGGGAAGTGGCGAGGTCGGCGGTGAGTACGACGGGCGCAGACCCGTTTCGGTCCACAGCCATCGTGCCCGCGCCCCTGCCCACAGTCGGACATGAAGTGGTCGCGGCCGCCCGGACGCCCAGGGACCATCGCGGCATGGATGCACTCAGAGTCATCGCGCGGACCTACGGGGTGTTTCTGCGCAGCGAGGCACGCGACTTCGGCTACGACGACCGGGCGGTCAAAGCCGCGATCCGGGCCCGTGAATGGGTCCGGGTCCGTCGTGGCGCCTACACGTTCCGCGACGTCTGGGAGAGCACGGACGACGTCGGGCGACATCGGATCCTCGCCCGTGCGGTGATGCGGTCCCTCGGCGGAGCGGTCGCGTTGAGCCATGTCAGCGCCCTCGCCGAGCACGGCATCGCGATCTGGGGCATGGACCTCAGTCGGGTGCACGTGACCCGGCTCGAGGGAGGTGCCGGCCGCACCGAGAAGGACCTGGTCCACCACGAGGGCCTCTGCCTGGCCGGTGACGTGATGGAGCGGGACGGGCTGCGGTTGATGGCGCCCGGTCGGGCGGTCATCGAGGCTTCCTCCTTGGCGACCGCCGAGGCAGGGATCGTCTCCACCGACTCCGCGCTACACCTCGGCCTGGTCGACCCCGACGAGCTGGACGCCCGGCTCCACGCGATGGGGCGGTGGCCCTACATGCAGAAGGTCCACGTGGTGCTGAGGTTCGCGGACGGTCGATCCGAGTCCGTCGCCGAGTCACGGTCCCGCCACCTCTTTTGGCGGCAGGGCCTTCCCGCCCCGGAGCTGCAGTTCTACGTGTACGACGAACAGGGGGCTCTGATCGGCATCACCGACTTCGCCTGGCCGGAGCATGGGCTGCTCGGTGAGTTCGACGGCAAGGTCAAGTACGGCCGACTGCTCAAGGAGGGTGAGGAGCCCGGCGACGCGGTGTTCGGTGAGAAGCGCCGCGAGGACCTGCTCCGTGAGGTGACCCGGTGGGCGATGATCCGCCTGGTCTGGGCCGACCTCTTCTACCCGGCGAAGACCGCGGCGCGGATCCGTCGGCTGATGGCGCGGGCCGCCTGATCGGACTGGGACCGCCTGATCCGACCACTTCCCACGACGAACTGTCACGTCCCACGACCTGTGCACCATGGGAAGTGACGGCTTCCGTACAGACCTTGGGGAAGCTGTGACCGGTGGGGCGAGACCGCACTACGGTGGGCACCATGAAGTCAGAGCTCTTCGCGCAGTCCAACCTCGAGGTCGAGGGACAGTCCCGGTTCGCCCTGCAGAACAGCCAGCTGCTTCGGGTGGCGTTCGGTGACGACGTGCTCGCCGTCAAGGGTGCGATGGTCGCCTACCAGGGTCAGATCGCGTTCCACCACGAGAAGGCCGGTGGGATGGGCAAGCTGCTCAAGAAGGTGCTGACCAGCGAGGACATGCCGTTGATGCGGGTCAGCGGCCAGGGCGAGGTGTTCTTCGCCAACGAGGCCGGCTACGTCTACCTGCTCGAGCTCGGCGGTGACGGGATCAGCGTCAACGGCCGCAACCTGCTCGCCTTCGACGCGGCGCTGCAGTGGGACATCAACCGGGTCAAGGGAGCGGGGGTGATGTCCGGCGGCCTGTTCAACACCACCGTCTCCGGAACAGGAACCGTCGCGCTGTGCACGGTCGGCCACCCCGTCGTACTCGACTGCGCCGAGCAGCCCACCTTCGTCGATGTCCAGGCCGCGGTCGCCTGGTCGGCCAACCTGGTGCCGCAGGTGGTCTCCAGCATGAACATGAAGTCGATGCTTCGCGGCGGCTCCGGTGAGGCGTTCCAGTACTCCTTCCACGGCCCCGGCTTCGTGGTCGTGCAGCCCAGCGAGTGGTCGGTGCAGGCCCAGCAGTCCGGCGGCGGGGGCAAGGGCGGGTCGATCGTCGGGGACCTGTTCGGCGGCTGAGCTCAGCGCAGGGTGGACCGCTCGTCCTCGGGCAGTCCGGGGGTCTCCTCGACCGGCGTGTGGCTGAGCACCGCATAGACCACGGCGGTCACCAGGTAGCCCACGGCGACCGCGGCGAGCACCGGGTAGGACTTTCCGTTCTCCGGGAGTACGACGGACGCCACCGCGGCCGCGGCCACGAACGCCACGTTGAAGATCACGTCGTACAACGCGAACACCCGGCCGCGGAACGCGTCGTCGATGTAGGCCTGGACCAGCGTGTCCACGCAGATCTTGATCCCCTGCGAGGCGACACCGAGCACGAACGACGCGACCAGCAACGCGGGGACGGTGTAGAGGGCGCCGGGGAACAGCTGGGTCACCGCGGCAACGCCCAGAAGCAGCAGGATCCAGGCACGTGAGCTGACCCGGTCGGTGACCACCGGGGTGATGACGGCCGCGACCAGGTAGCCGACGCCGCTGACCAGGACCGCCACCGACAGCCCGTTGAACGCCGCGTCCACGTCATCGGGGTGGAAGTAGTTGCGGTAGAGCAGGATCAGCGACACCGTCGAGATGCCGTAGAAGAACCGGTGCGCCCCGATGGCCATCAGCCCGTGCGCGGCGGGCCCGTGCTGCCGGAGGTGGCGCAGGCCGTCGACCATGCCGCGCGCGACGTTGCGGACCGCCTCGCGCACCGCCGGCCGCGCAGGGTCGAAGTCCGGCCCAAGCATGGTGCGCGGGATCCGTAGCGCGAGCGTGCCGGCGACCGCGTAGAGCACCGACGCCGCCGCCAGCACCCCGACGTCACCGTCGACCCCGGCCGTTTCCCACAGGATCCGCAGGCCCGTACCGGCGGCGAGGCCGGTGATGAACGCGAGCGTGCCACCGGTGGGCGTGAGCGCGTTCGCGACGATCAGGTCCTCGCGGCGCACCACGTGCGGCAGCGCGGCGGACAGTCCCGCCAGCAGGAACCGGTTCACCGACAGGCAGACCAGGATCAGTCCGAACAGCCACGGGCCGCGCAGGTCAGCGGAGAACCCGAGCGCGAGCAGCACGAGCAGCCCCACCCGGACGAAGTTGGCGAGCGCGAGCACCTGTCGCCGCGACCACCGGTCCAGCAGCACACCCACGAACGGGCCCAGCACGCTGAACGGCAGCAGCACCGTCGCGAGCGCCGCGGCGATCGCCCCGGGGGAGGGCTGCTGCTCGGGAGAGAAGATGAGGTACGACGCGAGCGCCACCTGGAACACGCCGTCGGCGAACTGGCTCGAGAGCCGCACCGCGAACAGCCGGCGGAACCACTGGCCGCGCAACAGGTACCTCAGCTGGCGGGCGGCTCGCATGGTCGGTCTCTCTGCTGCTCGGGGACGTGTACGACACTATCGGGGGCCGACGACGATGGGGAGAACTGATGGAACGGTACGCCGACCCTCGCGACGCCTTCGACCTCGCCACCGGGCAGGTGCACCTCAACCACGGGTCCTTCGGCGCAGTGCCCATGCACGTGACCGCCCGCCAGGACGAGATCGTCCGCGAGCAGCGGCGCAACTTTCACGAGTTCTACGACCGGGCGCTGTTCGGGTTGCTCGAGGAGTCCCGGCTCGCGGTGGCCGACTGGCTCGGTGTGGCACGTGAAGGCTTCGTGTTCAGCCCCAACGCCACGACGGCGCTGGCCACGGCGCTGAGCTGCCTCGATCTCGGCCCCGGCGACGAGGTGGTCACCACGAGCGTCGAGTACCCGTCGACCTACGCCAACCTGCGCCGCCGGTGCCGCGAGACCGGTACCGAGCTGGTGGTGGTCGACGTGGAGGGCCTGGACGACGCGGCCCTGGTCGACCGGATCCTCGCCAGCGTCAGCCCGGCCACCGCTGCGGTCGTGGTCAGCGCGGTGACGTCGCCGTGGGCCACGTTGCTGCCGGTCCGCGCCCTGCACGATGCGCTGTCCGACGTACGCGCCGTGCTCGTCGTCGACGGTGCGCACGTGCCCGGACTGGTCGAGGTGGACCTGGCCGCGATGGACACCGCGTTCTTCTGCACCACCCTGCACAAGTGGGCGTGCTTCCCGCGGGGGACCGGCGGGCTGTACGTCCCGGCGTCGCATCGGGAACGGGCACGGCCGCTGGTCGACGCGTTGTTCGCCGGCTCAGCGGTGATGACCGAGCGGTTCGCCTGGTCCGGCACCGCCGACCACAGCGGGGTGCTGGTGGCCCGCCAGGTGCTGGACGTGCACGCGACGGCGGCGAAGTCCGGCTGGAGCGAGGCCGCCGAAGCCGTCGCCGACCACGCCCGGAAGCGGGTCGAAGAGGCGTGGCCGGAGGCGGTGCCGGTCAGCGACCCACGGGTACGGCGGATGTGCACGTGGCGACTGCCGCGGGTCGACGAGACCGAGCTCGCGACGTTCCTGCGCGAGCGGGGGGTGTGGACCTGGCTGGGACGGCCCGGAGGTCACGCGCACCTGCGGCTGAGTGCCGCCTGGTACAACACCGACGACGACGTGGAGCGGCTGGTCGACCTGCTGCGGCGGTTCCGGGCCGCGCGGCACCCGTCGTACTGCCCATGACGAAGCGCCACTCCCCGCGACGAGGTCATCGTGGGAAGTGGCGCTTTCCGTGCATACCTTGGTGAAGCCGGGGCCGGAGGGGCCGGTGGGTCAGCGGTCGACGTCGCCGCGGATGAAGGCCTCGACCTGCTCGCGACCGAGGTCGTCGGCCATCTGCACCGGCGGGGACTTCATCAGGTACGTCGACGCCGAGAGGATCGGGCCGCCGATGCCGCGGTCGAGCGCGATCTTCGCGGCCCGGATCGCGTCGATGATGATGCCGGCGCTGTTCGGGGAGTCCCAGACCTCGAGCTTGTACTCCATGTTCAGCGGGACGTCACCGAACGCACGGCCCTCGAGGCGGACGTAGGCCCACTTGCGGTCGTCGAGCCACTGCACGTAGTCGGACGGGCCGATGTGCACGTTGCGGGCGCCCAGGTCGTGCTTCAGGTTCGAGGTCACCGACTGGGTCTTGGAGATCTTCTTCGACTCGAGGCGGTCCCGCTCGAGCATGTTCTTGAAGTCCATGTTGCCGCCGACGTTGAGCTGGTAGGTGCGGTCCAGCACCACGCCGCGGTCCTCGAAGAGCTTGGCCATCACCCGGTGGGTGATGGTGGCGCCGACCTGGGACTTGATGTCGTCACCGACGATCGGGACACCGGCGTCCTCGAACTTCTTGGCCCAGACCGGGTCGGAGGCGATGAAGACCGGTAGCGCGTTCACGAACGCCACCCCGGCGTCGATCGCGCACTGCGCGTAGAACTTGTCGGCCTTCTCGGAGCCCACCGGGAGGTAGGAGACGAGTACGTCGGCCTTGGTCTCCTTGAGGGTGGCGACCACGTCGACCGGGTCCGCGTCGGCCTCGTCGATGGTCTCGCGGTAGTACTTGCCGAGCCCGTCGAGGGTGTGGCCACGCTGCACGATGACACCGGTCGGCGGTACGTCGGTGATCTTGATCGTGTTGTTCTCCGAGTTGTTGATCGCCTCGGACAGGTCGAAGCCGACCTTCTTCGCGTCGACGTCGAACGCGGCGACGAACTCGACGTCGTTGACGTGGTAGTCACCGAACTTGACGTGCATGAGACCAGGCACCGAGCCCGCGGGGTCGGCGTCCTTGTAGTACTCCACGCCTTGGATCAGGGAGGTGGCGCAGTTGCCGACTCCTACGATTGCTACACGTACCGAACCCATCGGGCTCTCCTTACTTCGCTTCTCTATCGGGGGTCCACGGGGGCGGAGCCCCCCGTGTGCGGTGCATGGTCTGCGGGCTTGTGCTTGAGGTCGCCGGTGCGCTCGGCGTTGATCAGGTCCGAGAGCCATCTGACCTCGCGCTCGACGGACTCCACGCCGTGGCGCTGGAGCTCCATCGCGTAGCGGTCCATCCGCTTCTGGGTGCGCGAGAGCTGCGACTGCACGCGTTCGAGTCGTTCCTCGAGACGAGCCCGCCGGCCCTCGAGGATGCGCAGCCGGATCTCCATGTCGGTGCGGCTGAAGAACGCGAACCGCACGTCGAAGTTGTCGTCCTCCCACGAGGCCGGACCGGACTCCGACATCAGTGACGTGAAGCGCGCGTTGCCTGTATCGGTCAGCTCGTAGACGATGCGCTGGCGCCGAGAGACGGCCACCCCCGCCGCCGTACCCTCCACGTGCTCGGCGATCCAACCTGCCCGGAGCATCTTCTTCAGGGCCGGGTAGAGCGAGCCGTAGGACAGCACCCGGCCCCAGCCGAGCACCGCGTTGAGCTGTTTGCGCAGCTCGTACCCGTGCATGGGCGACTCGTGCAGCAGTCCGAGGACTGCGAGCTCGAGGGTCTCGCCACGACGGGCCACGGGGTCTCACCTGCTGAGTGTTGGAGGTTCTCTATCGGTCGAACCTATCGTAGCGATATATCGCCCGTCGTCCATACTCGGCGCTCCGCGCGTTGCGCCGGTCACACCGCGACCGAGGACCGCTGCCGGAATTGTGGGGGATTCGGTGGCCACCCGTAGTCTGCTGAGGAGTAGTTTTCCCCGCTTCCCCGTCCCGGAGAGTCTCGTGAGTGCAAAGCGCAGAGCGTCGAGCGCGCCCAAGAGCGCGCCCGCGCGCAAGGCCACCGGCGCAAAACGCAAGAACGCGAAGTCCCGCCCGGGCCTGGGGCGGCGGATCCTGAAATGGTTTCTGCTCGCGGTGCTTGCCTGCTTCCTGCTCGGCGCGGCCGCGTTCGCCTACGGCTACGCGTCGACCGACGTGCCGGACCCGAACCAGGACTTCCAGACGCAGACCACGTTCGTCTACTACGCCGACGGGAAGACCGAGCTCGGCCGGTTCGCCACCCAGAACCGGGTCAGCATCCCGCTCGCGGACGTGCCCGAGCACGTCCAGGACGCCGTGATCGCCGCGGAGGACCGCACCTTCTACACCAACCGGGGGATCGACCCGAAGGGCATCGTCCGCGCCGCGTTCAGCAACGCGACCAGCGAGTCGACGCAGGGCGCGTCGACGATCACCCAGCAGTACGTCAAGGTCCTCTACCTCTCGCAGGAGCGCACCTTCACGCGGAAGGCCAAGGAGGCGTTCCTGTCCCTGAAGATCCAGAACCAGATGTCGAAGAACGAGATCCTCGAGGGCTACCTGAACACCATCTACTTCGGACGTGGCGCCTACGGCATCCAGGCCGCGGCCCAGGCCTACTTCGACAAGGACGCCAAGGACCTGACCGTCCGGGAGGGCGCGGTGCTCGCCTCCGTGCTGAACTCGCCGGGCAACTTCGACCCGGCCGAGGGCAAGGAGTCCCGGCAGCGGCTGCTCGGCCGCTACCAGTACGTGCTCAACGGGATGGCCGAGATGGGGACGCTCGACCAGGCCGCCGCGGAGAAGGCCGCCCGGCGGCTGCCGGAGTTCCCCGAGATCGAGCAGAAGGACACGTACGGCGGCCAGCGCGGCCACATGCTCACCATGGTGAAACGGCAGCTGCGCGCCGAGGGCTTCAACGACGCCGAGATCGAGGGCGGTGGCCTGCGGGTGACCACCACGTTCACCAAGAAGGCGATGCGGGCCGCGAAGAAGGCGGTCAGGGAGGAGCGTCCGGGCGGCCTCCGGAAGCTGCACGTCGCGGTCGCGTCGGTCGATCCGTCGAACGGTGCGCTGCGTGGCATGTTCGCCGGACAGGACTACCTCAAGAGCCAGATCAACTGGGCCACCGCAGGCGGGTCACCGGGCTCGGCGTTCAAGCCGTTCGCGCTCGCGGCCGGTATCAAGGACGGGTTCAGCCTCAGGGACACCTTCGAGGGGAACTCCCCGTACTACTTCCCGAACGGCGACACGGTGGTCAACGAGGGCCCGGGTGACGGCAACGACTACGGCAGCTCGGTGAGCCTGCTGACGGCGACCGAGGAGTCGATCAACACCGCCTACATCGACATGACGGTGAGCATGGACAACGGGCCGCAGAAGATCCTGGACACCGCCGTGAAGCTCGGGATCCCCCGCGAGGCGCCCGGGCTGAAGCCGAACAGCGGGATCTCCCTGGGATCGGCGACGATCAGCCCGATCGACATGGCGAACTCCTATGGCTCGATCGCCAACGGTGGCCGGTCCAACGACTGGTACGTCCTCTCGAGGGTGACCTCCGCCCAGGGCGACGAGCTGTACAAGGAGCCGAAGAAGCCGAAGCGGGCGATCTCCGCGGACATCGCGGCCGACACCAGCTACGCGTTGCAGCAGGTGGTCCAGCACGGCACCGGGACGAACGCGCTCGCGCTGGGCCGCCCGGCCGCCGGCAAGACCGGCACCGCAACGAACGGCAACGGCGATGTCTCCTCGTCCTGGTTCGTCGGGTACACGCCGCAACTGTCGACCGCGGTGATGTACGTCCGCGGCGACGGTAACGACGCGTTGAACGGGTACATGCCGAGCTACTTCGGCGCGGACTATCCGACCCGCACCTGGACGGCGACGATGCAGCACGCGCTCGAGGGGACCGAGGTGCTCGACTTCCCCGAGCCGGTGTTCCTGGACGGCGAGGCGCCCACCAGCGGACACGAGCCCGCCCCGACGTACACGCCTCCGCCGCCGACCCCGACCCAGACGCCGTCGAAGGAGCCGACCACCGAGGAGCCGGAGCCGACCGAGACACCGTCGGAGGAGCCCACC
>DASSBE010000029.1:0-4376 GCA_035699065.1 Nocardioidaceae bacterium | reverse complement strand
AGCCCGGTCACCATCCAGCGCCGGCCACGGGCACGGTGGAGGAGCACCAGGGCGCGGCTGCCCATGAACCCGACGCCGAACGTGACCCACAGCCACACCAGCCCGGCACCCGACTCCGGGCCGAACCGGGCGACCAGGAGCGCCATCGGTGCGAAGACGCCGAGCACGACCACACCTCCCCAGGCGAGGTACCGGCCGTCGCCGGCACCGATCAGGACACCATCGAGAACGAACACGACGCCCGCGATCGGTTGGAACACGGCCGCCACCAGCAACACCGGCCAGAGCATGTCCCGCACGGCCGGGTCGTTGGTGAAGAGCGCACCGAGAAACGTCGAGGACGCCGCGAGGAGCAGCCCGGTCACCACGCCGCTGATCACGCCCCACCAGATCATCCGCTGGGTGACGGCCCGGGTCCCGGTGACGTCGCCGGCTCCCAGATACCTACCGGTGATCGCCTGAGCCGCGATCGCGATCGCGTCCAGGGCGAAGGCCAGGAACGTCCACAGGGTCAGGGCCAGCTGGTGGGTGGCGATCGAGGTCGCGCCGAGCACCGCCGCTCCGTAGGTCGTCACGAGCAGCGACGCGCGCAGGGTCAGCGTCCGGATCACCAGGGCGACGCCGGCGTGCGCGGCCCGTCGTACCCCGGGCAGGTCCGGTGTCAGCGGGGCGCCCTGGGACCGGGCGGCCCGGACCACTACGAACACCATCACCGCGGCTGACGCGAGCTGGGCGAGGTCGGTGCCGATGGCGGCGCCGGCGATCCCGAGGCCGACGCCGTAGACGAGTAGATAGTTGAGCGCGATGTTGAGCAGGTTGCCCGCGACCGCGACGTACAGCGGTGTCCGGGTGTCCTGCAGGCCACGCAGGATCCCGGTGGCGGCGAGCATGACGAGCAGCGGGATGCTTCCCGCGAATGCCCAGCGCAGGTACGTCGCGGCGTACCCGCCCACCTCCTCGCCGGGCTGGAAGATGCCCACGAGCGGACCGGTCAGCGTGATCCCGAGCGCCGTGGTGATCGCGCCGATGAAGACCGCGAGCCAGACGCCGTCGATGCCCTGCGCCAACGCACCACGCATGTCCCCGGCACCGATCCGGCGAGCGACCGAGGCGGTGGTGCCGTAGGCGAGGAACACGCACAGTCCGACCGCTGTCTGGATGATCGCGCCGGCGATACCGAGGCCGGCCAGCTCCGGGGTTCCGAGGTGGCCGATGATCGCCGCGTCGGCCAGCAGGAACATCGGTTCCGCGACCAGGGCCAGGAAAGCCGGGACCGCGAGCCGGAGGATCTCCCGATCCTGTTGGCGCGGGCCGGCGGCTACCGGGCCGGTGGGCTGAGCGGACATGCGCCCCAGAGTACCGGGCCGTAATGGCCAAAGGCGTCTAGTGCACCTGACCGGACTAGTGTCGAATGGTTGTGTGTAACTATGCCCAAACTGTGAGTATCCGTGCTATGGGCCGGAATTGTCGACATGGAGACTTGCGTCCACAATCGGACATTCCCGCGGACAAAGAACTTTTCATCTTTCTTCGGTCCACATGCCGTGAACGACGTTTCTGCAGGTCAGAGGCGGTATGAGTGCTCCAAGAGGAAGGTTCTCCACAGGTGTGTGAACAGGCTGTGCACATGCATCAAAGCGTGTTCCACACGACATCGGCAGTTATCCCCAGGGGGCTGTGGATGACGGGCTACCCGGATGTGGAGTGCTGCCCGTAGCGTCACCCTTCGCGCATGCGTGAGCATCCGTCCATCGAGTGCAGCAAGGCCCACAGTCCGTCGGTGCCGCCTGGCCGGTTGTGGGGGTGGTTGTCCGTAGCGTCATCAGCATCCGACGGAAGGACATCGAGTGAGCATCACGGAGTTTGCGAGCGGCCCGGCGCTGGATGCTGGTGGCTGGTCGTCGTCGTACGACGGCGGTGGCCACGGCGGCGACCGGACTCCGCCGCAGGACAACAACGCCGAGCAGAGCGTGCTCGGGTCGATGCTGCTTTCCAAGGACGCGATCGCCGACGTGATCGAGGCCGTGCGCGGGACGGACTTCTACCGCCCGGCCCACGAAACCATCTTCGACGCAGTCGTCGACCTCTACGGCCGTGGTGAGCCGGCCGACCCGGTCACCGTGGCCGCCGAGCTGCAGCGACGTGGTGACCTGGCCCGGATCGGTGGCGCGCCGTACCTCCACACGTTGTCCGCCAGCGTGCCGATCGCCGCCAACGCGGGCTACTACGCCGAGATCGTCCGGGAGAAGGCGATCCTCCGTCGGCTCGTCGACGCCGGCACCCGCATCGCGCAGTGGGGGTACTCCGGCGAGGGCCAGGTCGACGAGGTCGTGGACCGCGCACAGGCCGAGGTGTACGGCGTCACCGACAAGCGGACGTCGGAGGACTACGCGCCCCTGAGCGACATCATGGAGTCGACCCTTGACGAGATCGAGGCGATCTCGAACCGCGACGGTGAGATGGTCGGCGTACCCACCGGTTTCGCGGACCTCGACGAGCTGACCAACGGCCTGCACGGCGGTCAGATGGTCATCGTCGCGGCCAGGCCGGCGGTGGGCAAGTCGACCCTGGGACTCGACATCTGCCGTTCGGCGTCGATCCACCACAACCTCGCGAGCGTGATCTTCTCGCTGGAGATGACGCGGAACGAGATCACGATGCGGCTGCTGTCGGCGGAGGCCAAGATCCCGCTGAACCACATGCGCAACGGGCACATGAACGACGAGGACTGGGCGAAGCTCGCGCGCAAGATGGGCGAGGTTTCCTCGGCTCCTTTCTTCATCGACGACTCGCCGAACATGACGATGATGGAGATCCGGGCGAAGGCGCGCCGCCTCAAGCAGCGCCACGACCTGAAGCTGATCGTGATCGACTACCTCCAGCTGATGTCGTCGGGCAAGAAGGTCGAGTCGCGCCAGCTCGAGGTCTCGGAGTTCTCCCGCCAGATCAAGCTGCTCGCCAAGGAGCTCGACATCCCGGTGATCGCCTTGTCGCAGCTCAACCGTGGTCCCGAGCAGCGCTCGGACAAGCGGCCGATGATGTCGGACCTGCGCGAGTCCGGGTCGATCGAGCAGGACGCCGACATGGTGATCCTGCTGCACCGCGAGGACGTGTACGAGAAGGAGTCCGCCCGTCCGGGGGAGGCCGACCTGATCGTCGCCAAGCACCGCAACGGGCCGACCCGCGATGTCGTGGTGGCGTTCCAGGGCCACTACTCGCGCTTCGTCGACATGGCCCACGGCTGACGGCCGACCTGCCTGTCCGTACGAGTAACCACCGGGTGTATTGCGTGCACTACTAGTGCACTATCATGCACTCATGGATGCAGTCATCTCTACCCTCGCGTCGGCGATCGGAGCCCGGATCCGGCAGGAGCGACAAGCCCGGCGGTGGACTCTGGATCAGCTTGCGGAGGCTGCCGGGGTGAGCCGGCGAATGGTGGTCAGCGTCGAGCAGGGCGCGGTCAACCCCAGCGTCGGAACCCTGTTGCGGATCAGCGACGCGCTCGGTGTCGGGCTGCCTGCGTTGGTCGAGCCGCCGGAGCCCAAGCAGGTGAGGGTCGTCCGACGTGGCGAGGGCGCCGCCCTGTGGACCGGCGAGTCGGGTGGGAGCGGAGTGTTGGTCGCTGGCACCGAGCCTCCGGACGTGCTCGAGCTGTGGGACTGGAGCCTGGCCCCGGGAGAGCATCACGTGAGCGAGGCACACACGTCGGGCACCAAGGAGCTCCTGCAGGTCCAGCAGGGCAGCCTCACACTCGAAGTCGCCGACCAGTCGATCCCCCTCGGGACAGGGGACGCCGTTGCCTTCCCAGGCGACGTGGAGCACTCCTACTCCAATCCGCACACCGAACCGGCTCGCTTCTCGCTGGCCGTGTTCGAGCCCGGAGTGGGGTCGCCCTCCCGGTCGGAGGCGGCCGATGCCTGATCCGGACCTGCTCGAGGAGTTCCTGGCCGGCGGCGAGGTCGACGGAGCCGTGTTAGAGATTCGGCCCGACTATCGCGCCCTGCTGCTCGCAGTCGACGGGATCGTCCCGGGCGCGACCGACGCGGCCGGCGACGCGCTGCTCCAGGCGGCTGAGGCTACGGCCGGTGAGGCGCTCCGTGGTCGAGCCGTGGAGGAGCTCCCGCACGTGGCATCGTGGCGCGAGGCCTACCGGGCGTTCGGAGCCAAGCCGCAACGCACCCGCAACAGCCTGGAGGCGCTGCTGCGCCGTGCGGCGTCCGGGCTGCCGAGGGTGAACCGGCTCACCGACCTCTACAACGCCGTCTCGGTGCTGCACCAGATCCCGCTCGGCGGGGAGGACCTGGCCCGCTACGCCGGGCCACCGCGGCTGGTCCGCGCCGCCGGCGACGAGGCCTTCGACACCGTGGCCGACG
>DASSBE010000028.1:0-4128 GCA_035699065.1 Nocardioidaceae bacterium | reverse complement strand
CCCGGGCGCTGCCTGGTGATGGGCGTGGTCAACGTGACCCCCGACTCGTTCTCCGACGGTGGTCGCTGGCACGAGCCCGAGCGCGCCATCGCGCACGCGCGGGACCTGCTCGCCGAGGGTGCCGACCTGCTCGACGTGGGTGGCGAGTCGACGCGTCCGGGGGCCACCCGGCCGGTGGTTGCCGAGGAGCTGGACCGGGTCATCCCGGTGATCAGCGCGCTTGCCGGGGAGGGCGCGGTCGTTTCGGTGGACACGATGCGCGCCGAGGTCGCCGATGCAGCGTTGCGGGCCGGCGCGGTGCTGGTCAACGATGTCTCCGGCGGGCTGGCTGATCCGGAGATCCTCGACGTGGCCGCAGCTCGCGGCGCGGCGTACGCAGCCATGCACTGGCGGGCGCACGCCGACACGATGCAGAAGCACGCTGACTACGACGACGTGGTCGCCGAGGTGACCAAGGAACTGTCGGCGCGGATCGAGGCGGCGCTAGCGGCCGGGATCGACGGCGACCGGTTGGCGCTGGACCCCGGACTCGGGTTCGCCAAGACGGCGATGCACAACTGGGCGCTGCTGGCCGGCATGGCGCGGCTGCACGAGCTCGGTTATCCGCTGCTGGTCGGCTCGAGCCGCAAGACCTTCTTGGGCCGCCTGCTGGCTGACGCCGACGGGCAACCACGGCCGGTGCTCGACCGTGAGGACGCCACCACCGCATTGACCACGTTGACCGCTGCGGCCGGCGCCTGGTGTGTGCGAGTCCACCAGGTCCGCGGCAACGTCGACGCGGTGAAGGTCGCCGCACAGTGGGCAAGCGGGCTGCGGCACCCGGAGGCGGGTCTCGATGGCTGAACCGCCCCCCGACCGCGCTGCGGCAGCCGCGGAGGTGGAGGCGGTGAACGCGGCGTTCTACGTCGCCTTCGAGTCCGCCGATCTCGACACGATGACCGGTTTGTGGGTCGACGACGAGGAGACGCTGTGCGTTCATCCGGGCGCCCTTCCGGTGCGCGGCACCCCGGCGATCAACCGGTCCTGGGCACTTATCATGGCCAACACCCCATACATCCAGTTCTTCCTCACCGACGTGCAGGTCAGCGTGCTTGGTGACGTCGCCTCGGTGACCTGCACGGAGAACGTCCTCACAGCGGACGAGATGACCGAGGCCGAGTCGTTCAACGGCGCCAAGGCGGTCGCCACGAACGTGTTCGTCCGCACCGGTGAGGACTGGCGGTTGTGGATCCATCATGCGTCCCCGGTACTGTCGGGGGGAAACCATGAGGACTGAGACAGACCGGCTCGCCGTGTACGGCATCGAGGCCGAGGGCCACCACGGTGTCTTCGGCTTCGAACGGCGTGACGGTCAGATCTTCAAGGTCGACCTCGTGCTCGGGCTGGACACCTCGCCCGCGGCACGAAGCGACAACTTGCAGGACACCGTCAACTACGGAAGTCTCGTAGAGGCGGTGAAGAAGGCAGTTGAGGCCGACCCGGTGGATCTTATCGAGACGCTGGCGCAGCGCATTGCAGACATCTGCCTGACAGACAACCGGGTGCAGTGGACGGAAGTGACCGTGCACAAGCCGGATGCCCCCATCGAGGCGACGTTCTCGGACGTCGCACTGACGATATTTCGGAGCCGATCGTGACTGAGACCCCGAACCCCAACATCGTGGACACCGACACCTTGACCGGTGAGATGCACCCGATCCGCCGATCGGTGCTCGCGCTGGGCTCCAACCTGGGGGAACGCCTGGCCAGCCTGCAAGGCGCGGTCGACTCCCTCGCCGACACCCCGGAGGTCTGGCTGACTGCCGTCTCACCGGTCTACGAGACGCGGCCGGTGGATGCGCCCGAGGGTTCCAAGGACTTCCTTAACGCCGTCGTTCTGATCGACACGACGTTGTCGGCGCGCACCCTGCTCGACCGCGCGCTGGCCATCGAGGACGCGTTCGGCCGCGAGCGTTCGGAGCCCGGCGCGCCGCGCACGCTCGACGTCGACCTGATCGTGGTCGGCGACCGCCGCTCCAACGACGAGGCGCTGGTGCTGCCGCACCCGAAGGCCCACCAGCGTGCGTTCGTCCTCGCGCCCTGGCACGACGTCGAGCCGGACGCCGAGATCCCGGACTTCGGCCTGGTCGCCGAGCTCCTGGAGAAGACCGGCAGCGAGGGCGTCATCCGGCGTGATGATGTGAGTCTCGACCTGCAGTGAGCAGGCAGTTCGAGCCTGACCAGGACCACGAGGACCGCGAGCCACCCGATCCGAGCGGACATATCCGTACGACGGGCGCCGGCCCCATCACCGGCTTCGGGCTGACCGGTCTGGTGCTCGGGTGGCTGTTGCGCTCGGTCAGCATCGCGCTGCGTGGCGCCGCCCCGACCGTCGGATGGCTCCCGGTGCTCGCTCTGTTCTTCGTGGCGCTGATCGTGGGGTCGGTCGCGTGGTCGACGTACCGCTCGTTCCACAAGCAGCACGAGCGCATCGAGCCGCACCGGGCGGTGAACCGGCTGGTGCTGGCGAAGTCGTGTGCGCTGGCCGGGGCCATGGTCGCCGGTGGCTATCTCGGCTACGCGCTCAGCTGGGTCGGAATCACCGAGTCGGACATGGCTCAGGACCGCCTGGTCCAGTCGCTCCTGGCCGGCCTGGCGAGCGTGCTGATCGTGGTCGGATCGTTGCTTCTCGAGAGAGCGTGTCGTGTCCGCGGGGAAGATGACCGAGACCTACGCTGAGCGTATGGCCACTTCTTCCCCGAACCGTCGCCGTCAGCGCAGTGTCCGCGTCACCGTCGCCGTTGCGCTCCTGTCCCTCGCCACCGTCGCCGTCGTTCTCGCGCTGCCCACCCAGTCCCCCGGTTGGCTCAGCGCCTCCTCCGTCGTGGCGCTGCTGTGCGGGTTCACCGCCGCACGAATCATCTACAACGAGCTGCTGCAGAGCCGCCGCGAGGCAGCAATCGACCGAGCCGCGCAGGCGCAGGCCTACCGCAGCATGTTCTCGGAGCGCGCCGAGGAGCACGCCGTGTTCACGACCGCGATGACCGAGCGGCTCGCGAACAGGGACCGCGACATCCGCGAGCTGGAGAACACGATCGTGCTGGCCGAGAAGCGCGCGATGGAGGCGGAGTCCCGGGTTCAGCGTGAGTCCAGGCGCGTCAACGAGGCTCAGGAGCGGGTTGCGGAGCTTCAGCACGCGCTCGAGATCCGCAAGGCTGAGGAGGCGGACGAGCTCGCGAGCTGGGACGGCTGGCAGGGCGCCCTGGAGGCCGACACCGTGGTCGATCTGCTCGCCTGGGACGAGAAGGTCAACGCCGGACTGCCCGGCGACGAGGGGCAGCAGCAGAAGCACGCCTGACCCCCCGGGTCGCTCGGGCTTGGCTGGATACGGAACACTTGGTGGGTGATTTCCACCGATCAGACCGCCGACGAGCCCACTTTCACCTGTGACCTTCCCGCCGGATGGTCGGTCGCGACTCCCGACGAACGCGACTCCGGTGACCTCGCCGAGCTCCTGCGAAGGCATGAGAAACGGGCTCGTGGATGGGCGATCGCGTCCGAGGACGACGTCCTGGTGGAGATCTCCGCCAAGGGCGCGATGGTCCGCGACAACATCGTGCTGCGCGACGAGTCGGGTGCGCTGCGAGGCTGGGGCAGCGCCCACGACCGTGCCGCGGGGCGGATGTTGTTGACCGTCGTCGTCGACCCGCGTCTGGACGACTCACTCGGTGACCGTGCCGCGGAGGTGCTTTTCGAGTGGGCCGACGAGGCAGCCACCAAGGTGGGTCGCGAACGTGACCTCGAGGTGCAGCAGATCGACACCGGAGCCTTCGCCGACGACGAGCGCCAACAGCGCTGGCTGTCGCGAGCCGGGTACACCAAGGTCCGAACGTGGTGGCAGATGAAGCGACCGGTCAGCCCGGAGGAAGCGCGTCTGGACAAGCGGCTGAAGCCTGGCGTCGTGATCCGTCAGGTCGCGCGTGAGGGATCGGGCATGCCGGAGGAGAACGATCTTCGCGCGGTGCACGACATCCTCGAAGCTTCGTTCGCCGACCACTTCAACTCCCATGCGGAGACCTTCGACGAGTTCGTCTTCCGGCTGCGCGAGGATCCCGGGCACCGCTGGGACCACTGGTGGATCGCCGAGCT
>DASSBE010000027.1:0-4826 GCA_035699065.1 Nocardioidaceae bacterium | reverse complement strand
CGCCGACGCCCTGGACGCCCTTCGGGCCAACGGCGTGCACGCCGACTCGGTGATCCTGATCGGTGGCGCCGCCAGGTCCCCGGCGGTGCGTGCGCTGGCTCCCGCGGTCTTCGGAATGACAGTCGACGTGCCGGAGCCCGGGGAGTACGTCGCCCGTGGCGCGGCTCGCCAGGCGGCGTGGGTGCTGAGCGGTGACGACGAGCCACCCCGCTGGGGTCGTCGGGTCGTCGCCTCGGTCCCGGCCGAGCATCCTGAGTGGGCCGACCAGGTGCGCGCGACCTACGCGGCCGCGCGTGAGCGCATGTACGGCTAGGACGCTGCGGCACCGTTCGGGCAGCGGCTACAGCGGGCGGAAGCCCGAAACGGTCAGCACCAGCTCACCGGCGGCGTCGGAGGCGGGCAGGTCGACCTCCGCGAGGATCCGCCAGTCGTGGTCTCCGACGGGGTCGTCGACGATCTGCTGCACGAGCCACCGGTCCGGGTCCTTCTCGATCAGCAGCATCCGCGGTCCACGTGCGTCGGGCCCGGTCCCGATGTCGTCGTGCTGCTCGAAGTAGGTCTCGCCGGCCGCACGCCAAGCCCCGGCGTCCATCACGTCGCCCTCGTCGAGGTCGCCCAGCTCGTCCCAGCGCCGGCGTGCGGCCAGCTCCACGCGGCGGAACATCGCGTTGCGCACCAGCACCCGGAACGACCGCTCGTTGGCGGTGATCGCCTTCGGCTGCGCGGGAACGACCTCCAGCGGGACGTCGTCCGGCCGGGAGGGGTCGGTGAGCTGCTCCCACTCGTCGAGCAGGCTCGAGTCGGTCTGCCGAACCACTTCACCGAGCCACTCGATGAGGTCGACCAGCTCGTCGGTCTTCACGCTTTCCGGCACGGTCTGCCGCAGTGCGCGGTACGCGTCGGTCAGGTAGCGCAGCACCAGGCCCTCGGACCGGGTCAGGCCGTAGAAGGCGACGTACTCCCCGAACGTCATCGCCCGCTCGTACATGTCGCGCACCACCGACTTCGGGGACAGCGCGGCCTCCGAGACCCACGGGTGGCTCTGCCGGTAGATCTCGTAGGTCGCCTCCAGCAGCTCCAGCAGCGGTTTGGGCCAGCTGATGTCCTCCAGCAGCTCCATCCGCTCGTCGTACTCGATGCCGTCGGCCTTCATCTCGCCGACCGCCTCACCCTTGGCCTTGAACAGCTGTGCGGACAGCACCGGCCGCGGGTCCTCCAAGGTGGCCTCGAGCACCGAGACGACGTCGAGGGCGTACGTCGGCGCCTCCGGGTCGAGGGTGTCGAAGGTGGCGAGGGCGTACGTCGACAGCGGCTGGTTCAACGCGAAGTCGAGCTGCAGGTCCTCCACGAGCCGCACCATGCGCCCCGACTCCTCGGGCGGCTCGACACGTTCCACGACACCGGCGGTGAGCAGGCTTCGGTAGATCGCGATCGCCCGCCGTACCAGCCGGACCTGCTTGCGGGAGTCCTCGTGGTTCTCCCGCAGCAGTCGCCGCATCGCCTCGAACGCGTCACCTTCACGGGCGATCACGTTGAGCAGCATCGAGTGGCTGACCCGCATCCGGGAGACCAGTGGCTCCGGCTCCGCCTCGACCAGCCGGTGGAACGTCTCCTCGGTGTAGTTGACGAACCCCTCGGGCGGCTTCTTGCGCTGCACCTTGCGTTGCTTCTTCGGATCGTCACCGGCCTTCGCCAGCGCCTTGTGGTTCTCCACCACGTGGTCCGGCGCCTGAACCACGACCGCGCCGGAGGTGTCGTAGCCTGCACGACCGGCCCGGCCGGCGATCTGGTGGAACTCACGCGCCTTCAGCACCCGTTGCCGGGACCCGTCGAACTTGGTCAGCCCGGTGAGCACCACGGTCCGGATCGGCACGTTGATGCCGACGCCGAGGGTGTCGGTGCCGCAGATGACCTTCAGGAGACCGACCTGCGCCAGCTGTTCGATGAGCCGGCGGTACTTGGGCAGCATCCCCGCGTGGTGCACGCCGATCCCGTGCTTCACCAGCCGGGACAGGGTCTTCCCGAAGCCGGGGCTGAAGCGGAACCCGCCGATCTGCTCGACGATCTTGTCCTTCTCCTCACGCGTGCAGACGTTGATGCTGGTCAACGCCTGTGCGCGTTCCAGCGCGGCGGCCTGCGTGAAGTGCACGACGTAGATCGGTGCCTGATGGGTGCTCAGCAGCTCCTCAAGCGTCTCGTGCAGCGGGGTCAGCGCCCAGCTGTACGACAGTGGCACCGGACGTTGCACCGAGGTCACCACCGCGGTCTCCCGGCCGGTGCGCTCGGTCAGGTCCTTCTGGAACCGGGTGACGTCGCCGAGGGTCGCCGACATCAGGATGAACTGGGCGCGGGACAGCTCGAGCAGCGGCACCTGCCAGGCCCAGCCGCGGTCCGGCTCGGCGTAGAAGTGGAACTCGTCCATCACGACCTGGCCGATGTCGGCCTTCTCCCCCTCGCGCAGGGCGATGTTGGCCAGCACCTCCGCGGTGCAGCACACGACCGGAGCGTTGCTGTTCACCGCCGCGTCGCCGGTGAGCATGCCCACGTTCTCGGGACCGAAGACCGCGCAGAGGTTGAAGAACTTCTCGCTCACCAGCGCCTTGATCGGTGCGGTGTAGAACGTGCGAGTGCCCTGCGCCATGGCCGCGAAGTGTGCCCCCGTGGCCACCAGGCTCTTCCCCGACCCGGTCGGGGTGGACAGGATGAGGTTCGCCCCGGTCATCACCTCGATCAGCGCTTCCTCCTGCGCCGGGTAGAGCGTGAGGCCCTGCTCGCCGACCCAGGTCTCGAACGCGTCGTAGAGCTGGTCAGGATCGATCGTGCCCTCGTCGGTCGGCGTCGGGAGGAGGTCGGCGAGAGTCATCAGGCCACCATCTTGCAGGATGGGTGCATGAGTCTCGACGTCGCACAGGTCCGCAGCCACTTCCCCGCACTCACCGAAGGCGTCGCGTACTTCGACGGACCCGGCGGCACCCAGGTGCCGGATGCGGTGGCGCGGGCGATGGCGGACACGATGACCGCCGGCGTCTCCAATCGCGGCACGGTCACCGCAGCGGAGCAGCGCGCGGAGGCCGTGGTGGCGGGCGCCCGGTCGGCGGTCGCGGACCTGCTCGGCTGTACGCCGGACGGCGTGGTGTTCGCACGATCGATGACCCAGGTGACCTTCGACCTCTCACGTGCGCTCGCGAAGCGCTGGGGTCCGGGTGACGAGATCGTCGTGAGCCGGCTCGACCACGACGCGAACATCCGGCCGTGGGTCATCGCCGCCGCGTCGGCCGGTGCCACGGTGCGCTGGGTGGACTTCGACAAGGTGACCGCCGAGCTGACCGTCGCCGACGTCGAGGCGCAGCTGTCCACGCGCACCAGGCTGGTCGCGGTCACCGGCGCGTCGAACCTGCTCGGGACGCGACCCGACATCGCGGCGATCGCATCGGCGGTGCATGCCGCCGGCGCGCTCCTGTACGTCGACGGGGTGCACCTGACCCCGCACGCACCGATCTCCTTGGCCGACCTGGGCGCCGACCTCTACGCCTGCTCGCCCTACAAGTTCCTCGGCCCGCACCACGGCCTGGCCGTCGCCGATCCGGTGTTGCTCGAGCAGCTCCAGGCCGACAAGCTCCTGCCGTCGTCCAACACCGTCCCGGAGCGGTTCGAGCTGGGCACGCTGCCCTACGAGGTGCTCGCGGGCACCACGGCGGCGGTCGACTTCATCGCCGGGCTCGCCTCGACCGCTCCGGACCGCCGGACTCGGGTGCTGGAGTCGATGACGGCGGTCGAGGAGCACGAGGACCGGTTGTTCGCGTCGCTGCTCGACGGGTTGTCCTCGGTGGACGCGGTGACGATCCACGGGGCACCGAAGCGGCGCACCCCCACGGCCCTGTTCTCGGTGGCCGGCCACTCCCCGCGCGAGGTCTATGAGCACCTCGCGGGTCTGGGTGTGAACGCACCGGCGAGCAGCTTCTACGCGATCGAGGCAGCCCGCTGGATGGGTCTCGGTGACGACGGGGCTGTCCGGGCGGGTCTCGCGCCGTACACGGATGAGGAGGACGTACGGCGCCTGGTGGCCGGTGTCGAAGGGCTCGCCCGATGAACCGTGGCGTGCTCGTGACCGGTGCCTCCCGCGGCATCGGCCGGGCGATCGCGCTGATGTTCGCCGAGGCCGGTGACCGGGTGGCGGTGCATTACGGTCGGTCGGCGGAGGCCGCGTCGGAGGTCGTCGCCACGTTGCCGGGTGACGGGCATGCGCTCGTGCAGGCCGACATGGCGGATCCGGACGCCGTGCGGAGAGCGGTCGACTCCGCCGCGGATCAGCTCGGCCGGCTCGACGTACTGGTCAACAACGCCGGCGTCTTCCTCGCGCATCCGCCCTTGTCCACCTCCTACGAGGAGTGGCAGGCCGCCTGGTCACGGACGTTGGCCACCAACCTCACCGGTGCCGCGAACGCGACGTTCTGCGCGGTGCCGCACCTGCTCAGGATGGGCGGTGGCGCCGTCGTCAACGTCACCAGCCGGGGCGCCTTCCGCGGTGAACCGGACAACCCGGCCTACGGCGCCTCGAAGGCGGCGCTGAACGCGTTCGGCCAGTCGATGGCACTCGCGCTCGCGCCGCACGACATCCGGGTCGGCAGCGTCGCACCCGGGTTCGTGCAGACAGAGATGGCGCGCGAGGTCCTCGACGGTCCGGGCGGCGATGCGGTGCGCGCGCAGTCGCCCTTCGGGCGTGTGGCGCGGCCCGAGGAGGTCGCCTCGGCGGTGTTCTGGCTGGCGTCGGAGCAGGCACGCTTCGCGAGCGGCACGATCATCGACGTGAACGGCGCGTCGTACCT
>DASSBE010000026.1:0-45356 GCA_035699065.1 Nocardioidaceae bacterium | reverse complement strand
TCGGCCAGGAAGTCCAGCACGCCCTCGACCAGGTCCTCCGGCACCGAGGCACCCGACGTGACACTGACGGTCCGCACGCCCTCCAGCCAGGCCTCGTCGATCTCGGTGGCGTCATCGACCCGGTAGGACGCCTTGGCGCCGGCCTCGAGGGCCACCTCCACCAGGCGTACCGAGTTCGAGGAGTTTCCCGAGCCCACCACGATCACCAGGTCGGCGTCGCGGGAGATCTCCTTGATCGCCATCTGCCGGTTCTGGGTCGCGTAGCAGATGTCGTCCGAGGGCGGGTCGAGCAGCTCTGGGAACCGCTCGCGGATGGCAGCGACGGTCTCGAGGGTCTCGTCCACCGACAGCGTGGTCTGGGAGAGCCAGGCAACCCGGGACGGGTCGCGGACCTCGATGCCGGCCACGTCGTCAGGGCTCTGCACCAGCTGGATGTTTCCGGGCGCCTCACCGGCGGTCCCCTCGACCTCCTCGTGGCCCTCGTGGCCGATCAGCAGGATGTCGTAGTCCTCGGTGGCGAACCGGCGTGCCTCGTGGTGCACCTTGGTCACCAGCGGGCAGGTCGCGTCGATCGTCTTCAGCCCCCGCTGCTCCGCCTGACGGTGCACGTCCGGGGAGACGCCGTGCGCGGAGAACACGACCGTGGCGCCCTGGGGCACCTCGGCGAGCTCCTCGACGAAGATCGCGCCGCGCGACTCGAGGTCGGAGACCACGTGCTTGTTGTGCACGATCTGCTTGCGCACGTAGACGGGCGCGCCGTACAGGTCCAGCGCCTTCTCGACGGTGATCACCGCCCGGTCCACGCCGGCGCAGTAGCCCCGGGGCGCGGCCAGCAGCACGCTACGACTGTCGGTGTCGGCCAGGTCCGGGGTGCCGAGGAAGACCGCGGAGTCCTCCGCACGGGTATTGCTCATGTGCTCCATGGTAGGTGGTCTGCCCTAGGGTTCTGGCGTGGCACTTCAGACCTCCCCCGAGTCACCGGCACCCGTCCGGCAGATCGCCAACGCTATCTCCGGGTGGATCGACCGGCTCGGCGCCGTGTGGGTCGAGGGACAGATCGCGCAGCTGAGCCGGCGGCAGGGGATGAACACCGTGTTCCTCACCCTGCGCGACGCGGTGGCCGACATCT
The DNA here is from genome assembly GCA_035699065.1 of Nocardioidaceae bacterium. Classification (GTDB taxonomy): domain Bacteria; phylum Actinomycetota; class Actinomycetes; order Propionibacteriales; family Nocardioidaceae; genus Nocardioides_C. The sequence goes on along the minus strand of DASSBE010000026.1, from coordinate 44,227 downwards.
CGGTGACCGTCACCTGCTCGCGTCAGGTCTTCGACTCGCTGAACCCGCCGGTGGTCGAGGGCGCGAGCGTGGTGGTGTTCGCCCGGCCGTCGTACTACGCCAACCGCGGCACGCTGAGCCTCTACGCGACCGACATCCGGATGGTGGGCCTCGGTGAGCTGCTCGCCCGCCTCGAGCGCCGCCGACAGCTGTTGGCCGCCGAGGGACTGTTCGCTCGCGAGCTCAAGCGGCCGTTGCCGTTCCTGCCGCGCACGGTCGGGCTGATCACCGGCTCCCAGTCCGCCGCCGAGCGTGACGTGCTGGAGAACGCCCGCCGCCGGTGGCCGGCCGTGGCGTTCCGCGTCGTGAACACCGCGGTCCAAGGCACGAACGCGGCCCGCGAGGTGATCGAGGCGCTCGGGGTGCTCGACCGGGACCCCGACGTCGACGTGATCGTGATCGCGCGTGGCGGCGGCGCCGTGGAGGACCTGCTTCCGTTCTCCGACGAGACGCTGGTCCGCGCGGTGCACCAGGCGCGAACGCCGGTGGTCAGCGCGATCGGTCACGAGCCCGACTCCCCCATCCTGGACCTGGTGGCAGACGTCCGTGCCTCCACGCCGACCGACGCCGCCAAGCTGGTGGTCCCGGATGTCGCGGAGGAGACGGACCGCATCGTCCGGATGCGCGACCGCGGCCGCGCCGTGCTGACCAGCTGGCTCGGGCAGCAGCGGCAACAGCTGGAGTCGGTCCGGGCCCGGCCCAGCCTCTCCGATCCCCGGCACGGCCTGCGGGAGCGGTCGCTCGAGGTCGAGGAGCTGTGTGCCCGCGGCCGGCGCTGTTTCGGCCACCAGCTCGACCGGGCGCGCAACGACCTGAGCCACCAGCTCGCACGGGTGCGCAGCCTGTCGCCGCTGGCCACCCTGGAGCGGGGCTACGCCGTCCTCCAGGACCGCGACGGCCACGTGGTCACCAGCACCGCCCAGACCGAGGCCGGGCAGGACCTGCAGGTGCGGGTCAGCGACGGCCGCATCCACGTGATCGTGAACAACACCGAAGAGGGGAACCAACCATGAGCGAGCAGCAGGACCAGCTCAGCTACGAGCAGGCACGCGAGGAGCTGGTCGAGGTCGTCCGTCGGCTCGAGACCGGCGGCACCAGCCTCGAGGACTCGCTGGCGTTGTGGGAGCGTGGCGAGAAGCTCGCCCAGGTCTGTCAGGGCTGGCTCGACGGGGCGAAGAAGCGGCTGGACGCCGCGATCGCGGCGGGTGAGGAGAACTCCTAGCTTGAGGAAGGCCGGAGTGGGTATCCCCGGGGAAACATCGGCAACGAAGGGACAGCCATGCAGATCGACAAAGATCAGATCATCGAGTTCCTGAAGTCGCGTGGCGAGGACGCCAAGGCTGAGCAGGCGAGCCAGGAGCTGCCGCAGCAGGTCGACACGGAGCAGGACTCCGGGCTGCTCGACAAGCTCGGCATCAACGTCCAGGACCTGCTCGGAGGCGCAGGCGGCGACATCACCGGCAAGCTCGGTCTCTGACCGACTCAGCGCAGACTCTCGACGTAGTCGACGAGCACGTCCTGCGGCACGCTGCCGACCACGAGCGTGACCACACCGGCGTTCGCACGCACGAGCGCCCGGTCGCCGCCTTGATCGGACCAGCTGCTCCAGTGCCGGCCGTCGATGACGACGTCCGCGCCCGCGGCAGCCTCGCGGTCGACGTACGTGCTCACCATGGAGCGTTCCGAGCCGTGCGCCTGCTCCAGACCGACGTACTCGCCGCCGTCGGTGAGCACGCCGAGGTGCCACCGGAACGGCTCCGGGATGAACTCGACGCTGGTCGCGCGCCACCCGTCGGGAAGCCGCTCGGGAGCCAGCACGTCGAACGTCGCCTGCTCGCGCGCGAACCCGAGCGTCCGGTGGTAGTCGACAGTCTTCACCGGGCTCTGCGGGTCCTCCCGGATCGCGTCACGGAAGAGCACGAAACCCACGACCACGGCGAGCAGGATCAGCATCGCGCCGATCATCCCCGCCGCTGAACGTTGGTACCGGCCCGGCTGCTCACTCACCCGGCCATTCTCGGGCAGGGGCCGTCCGGCCCTGGCATGCGGGTACACGTCCGGGGTACGCATGACCCATGCGAACCGTCGAGACACGACCCCTGTCCGCCGAGGAGCTCGCCGACGCCGACGCGCACTGGCGCGCCGCCAACTACCTCGCGGTCGGTCAGATCTACCTCCTCGACAACCCGCTGCTGCGGGAGCCGCTCGCACCCGAGCACATCAAGCCGCGACTGCTCGGTCACTGGGGTACGACGCCCGGGCTGAACCTGGTCTACACCCACTGCGACCGGGTGATCCGCAAGCACGACCTGGACATGATGTACGTGATCGGACCCGGTCACGGCGGGCCGGCGATCGTCGCCCAGACCTGGCTCGAGGGCTCGTGGACAGACACCTACCCCGGCACCACCATGGACGAACGCGGGATGCAGCGGCTGTTCAAGCAGTTCAGCTTCCCCGGCGGCATCCCGAGCCATGTGGCCCCCGAGGTGCCCGGCTCGATCCATGAGGGCGGCGAGCTCGGCTACTCCCTCTCGCACGCGTTCGGCGCGGCATTCGACAACCCCGACCTGGTGGTCACGGCGGTGGTCGGCGACGGAGAGGCGGAGACCGGGGCGTTGGCCACGTCGTGGAGCGGCTGCCGCTTCGTGAACGCGGCCACCGACGGCGCCGTACTCCCGATCCTGCACCTCAACGGCTACAAGATCGCCAACCCCACGCTGCTCGCCCGGATCCCCGAGGACGACCTCGAGTCGCTGCTGCGCGGCCACGGGTGGGACCCGGTGCTCGTCGCCGGCGACGACCCCCAGGACGTGCACCAGCAGATGGCGGGGGCCCTGGACGAGTGCCTGGACCGGATCCGGGACATCCAGCAGGCGGCGCGCAGCGGCGAGGGCCCCGTGGAGGGCGTCGAGATCCGTTGGCCGATGGTCGTGATGCGCACCCCGAAGGGATGGACCGGCCCGAAGGAGGTCGACGGCGTCCCGGTCGAGGACACCTGGCGCGCGCACCAGGTGCCGCTGTCGCAGGTGCGCGACAACTCCGCGCACCGCCAGCAGCTCGAGGACTGGATGCGTTCCTACCGGCCCGAGGAGCTGTTCGACGAGAACGGCACACCGGTGGCGTCGGTGCTGGAGTGGGCGCCACAGGGACAGCGCCGGATGGGCTCGAACCCGCACACCAACGGTGGTCTGGTGACCCGACCGCTGGTGCTGCCCGACCCGCGGGACTACGGCGTGGAGGTCAAGGAGCACGGGGCAGAGCAGCATGAGGCGACGCGCACCGCGGGCGCTTACCTGCGGGACGTGATCGCCGCCAACCCGACCAACATGCGGCTGTTCGGCCCGGACGAGGTCGAGTCGAACCGGCTCGGCGCGGTCTACGACGTGACGGCCAAGGTGTGGCAGCTCGACCAGTACCCCAGCGACATCAACCTGAGCCGGGACGGTCGGGTGATGGAGATCCTCTCGGAGCACACCTGCCAGGGGTGGCTCGAGGGCTACAACCTCACCGGCCGGCACGGTCTGTTCACCTCCTACGAGGCGTTCATCCACATCATCGACTCGATGTTCAACCAGCACGCCAAGTGGCTCAAGACGATCCGCGAGCTCGAATGGCGCCGCTCGGTGCCGTCGTTGAACTACCTGCTCAGCTCACACGTCTGGCGCCAGGACCACAACGGGTTCAGCCACCAGGACCCGGGATTCATCGACCACGTGGTGAACAAGAAGGCCGAGGTGATCCGGGTCTATCTGCCGCCGGACACCAACACGTTGCTGTGGACCGTCGACCACTGCCTGCAGAGCCGCAACTACGTCAACGTGATCGTGGCCGGCAAGCAGCCGGAGCCCTCCTGGCTGGACATGGAGCAGGCGGGACTGCACGCACGTCGTGGGATCGGCATCTGGGACTGGGCCAGCAACGACGACGGTGACCCCGACGTGGTGATGGCCTGCGCGGGCGACGTGCCGACGCTCGAGACGATGGCCGCGGTCAACCTGCTCCACGAGCACCTGCCGGACCTCAAGGTGCGGGTCGTCAACGTGATGGACCTGATGCGGCTGCAGCCCGACACCGAGCACCCGCACGGCCTTTCCGACCACGAGTACGACGCACTGTTCACGACCGACCGGCCGACGATCTTCGCGTACCACGGCTACCCGTGGCTGATCCACCGGCTGACCTATCGCCGCGCGAACCACGAGCACCTGCACGTGCGCGGCTACAAGGAGGAAGGCACCACCACCACACCGTTCGACATGGTGGTACGCAACGACATCGACCGCTTCCACCTGGTGATGGACGTGATCGACCGCGTGCCCGGGCTCGCCCGGAAGGCGGCCGTCGTCCGGCAGCAGATGGTCGACCTGCGCACCAAGCACCGCGCCTACGTCGTCGAGCACGGCGCCGACATGCCCGAGATCACCGACTGGCTCTGGATCCCCAGCGAGCACAAGGACTCCGCGATGTCGTGACCCGGCGCCTACTCCGCCAAGAGCGTTCCGAGGGGCCCCAGGTCGATGTTGAGATCGGCCGTGGTGAGTCCGTACCGGTCTTTGAGGTCGTCCATGGCCGCCTCGAGGTGCATCAGGCCGTTGCCCAGGCCCTCGATCTGCTCGTCGGTGAGGTCACCTTCATCGACCCGTCGCAGCGCCTGCTTCTCCATCAGCTGGCGCACCAGCTCGATGATGGTCAGGACCAGCTTGAACAGATCCTTCTCCACCGACTCCGCGTCGGTCTCGAGCCGTTGCGGCAGCACGTGACGCCGATCGGTCATCGCGGTTCCACCATGTCCGCTCGGATGGTGGTGATCAGCGCGTGGAGGCGCACCTGCACCAGGTCCACGCCTGCCAGCGAGATCACCACGTCGCCCGCCAGGACAACCCCCGTGCCGAGCAGCCGGTCGAGGAGGTCGACGAGCGCGATCTGACCGACCGGCGAAGCGTCTGTGGGTTGAACCGACATCACTGCTCCAAGACGGCGAAGGAGTACGGCGGCCACGGGCCCTGGAGGGCAAGTGCGGCGTCGGGGTGCTCCTTCTGCAACCGGTGGAACGTCGCTTCGAACTCCGCGACCTCGTCGAGGTCGACCAGGTAGGCACCGTTCAGGGTCATGGTGCCGGTGTGGCCGGTCAGCTGGGGATCTTGTGCCGGAAGTCGGCGGCTGGCCGACGAGGACGCAGCGAGTGCGTCGTGGATTTCGCCAGCCACGCGTGCTGCGTCCGCCTCCCGGTGCTCGCGAGCGGTCTGCTCGGACTTCTTCCGCTGCAGGTAGGCGGCCCCTCCGCCTTGCGCCGGCTCGGGTACGCCGGACGTGTCGACGCCAGCCTGGACCGGATCGGCGAACGCCTTGACGCTCCACTCCATCCGGCCTTCGACCCGGTCCAGGACGACGTGCAACGCGTCGTGCCACTCGTCGAGCCGACGGCGGACTCCCTCGTCATCGAGGCAGATCGTCGCCAGCCGCAAGGGTGCCGTCGGTCCCAGCGACGCCACCGCCTGCACCACGGTGTCGTGGCCGCGTGCGACCTTTTCCAGCCACTCCAGCCGTTCGAGGTTCTCGCGAAGTCCTTCCTGGCCGAACTCGCGAAGGTCGACGTCGCTGACGACCGCGGTGAGTCCGCGGTGCTCCACCACGTCGAGCCGCCCGCCGGAGAGCGCCGGTGTGGAGCCGAGCGGCGACGGGTCGACGTTGCGGGTGATGGCGTACAGGTACCGGGCGCGCTCAGCCACGCGACTTCCCCCGGGGACCGGACTCGAGCTCCTCCACCCGCTCACGCAGCTTACGGTTCTCGTCGGCGAGGCCCTGCTCACTGGTGGTCAGCATCGGGTCGTTGCGCCACCAGTCGATGCCCATTTCCTGTGCCTTGTCGACCGAGACGATCAGCAGCCGGATCTTGATCGTCAACAGCTCGATGTCCAACAAGTTCACGCGGATGTCACCCGCAATGATGATGCCCTTGTCGAGCACGCGCTCCAGGATGTCCGCGAGGTTGGCCGGTTGTGGCCTCGACGACTGGCCGACCGGCGCCGAGTACGGTCGGCTCGTCGGCGGCGAGCTCGACGGCTCCGTCATCTCAGTCCTCCCTACCCACACCCCGGGCGTAGCGACGCAACCGCCGGTAGCCCTCCAGGTCGCCTGCCTGGTCCGTGGTCACCTCGTACAGCCCGAGCACGTCGGTCGTGTTCGGGATGCGGCGTACCTCGACCACTTCGACCTGGATGGTCCAGCCGTCGTCCGTGCGCTGGATACCGGTGACGCCCTCGGACTCGCGGCCGGTCAGCTCGAGCAGCTGCTGGGCGGCGGCCTGAGCGACCTGCATGGCTGTCGACCGCTGCGGGGCCGAGGCGCGTGGCGCGCTCGCCCGCTTCTTGGGCGGCGTCGCGCGTTCGGTCGCCTTCCGTGGGCCGGTGCTCTTCTCGGTCGCCATGCTCACTCCTCCAGAGGTCGGCTTCGGCCGACCATCAGCCGTTCGACGAGCTCATCTTCCCAGAGGGTCGCCTCCTCCTCGGTCAGCAGTCCCTGGGCTCGTTGCCGGTCCACTTCCTCGAGCTGGAGCCTGATGGTCGCCGGGTCGTAGAACTCAGCTTCCGCCTGCTTTCGGATCTGCTCGGCCGCAGCCAGTGTCCCGCGCAACGGGGCCAGCGGTAGGCCGAGCAGGCCATTGAGCAGCCCCATCACGCATCGCCGACGAAGTCGTAAGGAGCAACCGGCCCCACCAGTCTCAGCCGGATCCGCTCGTGGACCGACTCCGCCAGGTTCTCGAGCTGCTCCTCGAAGTCTCCTCGGCGGTCGTCGTCTACGAGCAGCGCGACATCGAGCAGGTGATCCAGACCCCCGGCCGCGCGCACGGCATGGGCCGCGACCCAGGGAAGGATCGCCTCGAGCAGCGAGGCGGAGTCCTGGTCCCGCTTGTCGTCCATCGCCCGAGAGACGAGCTCACCGAGCCGCACCCGGTCGCCGTAGGCCGAGTCCTCGGGAAGATCCCGGGTCCTCGCGCTGAGCTCGGCGATGTCGGGATCGGCCTCGACCACTTCGGCCAGGACGACCGGCTCGTGGTAGGTGGCACGCAGGTTGTACTGGGTCCTTCCCGACAGCTCGTCGAGCAGCGACGCAAAGTAGTCGGCGTTGGGCTCGAGAAGGTCCTCGACGACGCTCGCCGGCTCAGCCAGGACGGAGCCGAACCGGACCGGCACCACGACGTCGGTCCGCATCAGCCGATCGAGCACCTCGCCGTGGGCCACCAGGTCTGCCCGGCGTCCCGGAGGTCGCTCGAGCGCGATCTCCGCGACGACGGCGGCGATCTCCCCATGCTCGACGGCACGAACCGCCGCCCCGTCGATGCCCACCAGGTCGGCGGGCACCCTGTCGGCAGCGGCGCGCACCACGCCGTACACCCACAAGCCGGTCTCCGCCGGCTGCTCCACCCTCTCAGAGTCGTCGGCCGCTGCCATCGCGGCCGAGCTCACGCGTCCTCGGTCCGCCGTCGACGCGTCGACGACTTCTTGGCGGGCCGGCGACCCTCGTCGTCGTCATCTTCATCGGAGCCGCCGGTGATCGCTTTCTTCACACCCTTGACCGCTCCACTGGTCTTTTTCGCGGCGCCGCCCTCCTGCAGGTCTCCGACGAACTCGCTGAGGTCCTTGCCACCCTTCTCGTACAGGTCGAGCCGGTTGGTGGCCTCCGCGAACCGCAGGTACGTGTCGACGCTCGCAATCACGATGCGCGCGTCGATGGTCAGCAGCTCGATGCCCACGAGCGACACCCGGACGTAGGCATCGATGACGATGCCCTTGTCCAGAATGATCTCGATGACGTCGGCCAACCCACTGGGAGCGGGCCGCTCGAGGTAGCCGCCGCCGCGGCGCTGGGTGGTTTGAACGGACATGGACGCGTCTCCTTAGTGGCTGGACTGGCTAGCTGGCTCGACGGCGACGAGGGGAGATGTTCTCCGGCTCTTCCGGCTCCTCGCCCTCTTCGGGCTCCTCTTCCTCTTCGCCCTCGTACTCGTCTTCCGGCTCCTCGGACTCTTCGGACTCTTCGCCCTCTTCGCCCTCGTACTCGTCTTCGTAGTCCCCGTCCGGCTCCTCCTGCTCCTCCGGCTCCTCCTGCTCCTGCTGCTCCTCCTCGAGGACCTCGTCGTGGGTCTTCACGACCTCGCCGTCCTCGATGATCCCGCGCCAGCCCTCGACCTCGTCGGGGTTCAGGATCGTACGGGTCATCACGTGGCGGCGGAAGTGCTTGAGCTCCAGCCGTGCCCGACGACCCTGGGCCCGCCAGAGGTTTCCCGTGCGCTCCATGAAGCCCTGCGGGTAGTACTCGAGAACGAGCAGGATCCGGGTCAGGTTGGGTGTGATCTCGTGGAAGGTCACCGCACCGTCGACGTGCCCCTTCTCGCCGGTGGACTTCCAGACGATTCGCTCGTCGGGATACTGGTCGAGGACGGTGGCCTCCCAGGTCCGGTGCGACCAGAAGACCTGCGCCTTCCATGAGATCTTGGTGTCCTCGTCGTCCATCTCGTCGGCGTTCTCGACCTTCTTCATGAAGCTCGGGAACTCGTCGTACTGGGTCCACTGGTTGTAGGCGACGGTGATGGGCACACCCACGTCGATCTCTTCGATGATGTTCATCGCCTTGGTGGCCTTCGGGCTCTTGTTGCCACCGCCACCTCCGCCGGTGATCTTGTCCTTGACTCCCGACAACGCACCTTTCAGCGCGCCACCGACGGGGGACTTCCCCTCGGCTGCGGCCTCGCCGCCCTTGGCAACTGCCTTGCCGATCGGCCCGCCGTCCGCGATGTCTTCCAGCTTGTCGGTGAGTCCGCCGACACGATCGGTGACGGTCGACATCGCCTTCTCGCCGAGCGACTTCACGACGCCCCGCGAAGCGTCCTTCAGCTTGTCCATCGGTTGGTTGCTCGTGCTTGCCATCTCTGCCTACCTCCCCGACCGAGCGGAACCCGAGCGAGACCGCTGCGAGCTGGACTTCTTGGCCGGCGCCTTCTTGGTTGTCGCCTTCTTGGCCGGCGCCTTCTTTGCGGCGCTCTTCTTCGTGGCCGTCTTCTTGGCTGGTGCGGTCTTCTTCGCGGTGCTCTTCGTGGCGGCGGACTTCTTGGCCGGCGCCTTCTTCGCAGCACTCTTCTTGGCCGGTGCCTGCTTCGTGGTGGACTTCTTCGCCGTGGACTTCTTCGCCGTGGAGCTCGAGCCCTTCTTGGCGGTCGATCGCGCCCCGGACGTCGTGCGCTTGCTGCGTGTCCTGCGTGGCGCGGGCTCCTCCTCGGGCTCTTCCTCGGGCTCTTCCTCGGCTTCGTCCTCGGGCTCCTCGGGCTCCTCCGGCTCCTCCGGCTCCTCGGGCTCCTCTGGCTCTTCGGGCTCTTCACCCTCCTCGTACTCGTCGGCGGGCTCCTCGCCCTCTTCCTCGCCTTCCTCTTCGCCCTCGCCTTCCTCTTCGCCCTCGTCCTCTGCTTCGCCCTCGTCCTCGGGCTCCTCACCCTCCTCGGACTCGCCGGCGGGCTCCTCGCCCTCTTCCTCGCCTTCCTCTTCGTACTCGGCCTCAGGCTCTTCCTCGCCCTCGCCCTCGTCCTCCTCGCCGTCCTCGTACTCGTCCTCCTCGTACTCGGCCTCGGGCTCCTCCTCATCGACGACCTCACCCTTCACCGAACCGGCATCGGGGCCCCGGTCGGACAGGGATCTGCTCAAGGACTCGAGCCGGCTCGTGGCCGTGGTGATCGCGGCCGCCTTGGCCGCCTCCATGAGCTTGCCCGTGATCTGCGCCTGAAGCTTCTGCAGTTCTGGGTTCTTCTCGAGAAGGTCGTTGCCCTGCTTCAGCAGGCCCTGGGGACTGGTCGCGACCCGCTGACCGGCCAGCATGCTGCCGACCGTGATGGCCAGCTTCAGCTTCTTGGTACGCCCGAGCAGATAGCCGCTTGCTACGCCCAGGGCGATTTTTGTCGCACTACTCATTCGCTCCCTCAATCCGTTCAGCAGCCTGACGACATGCCTTTGGTTTCTCCCTGGACTAGAGGTGCCCACCGGCCACGGTGGTCAAACCCGTCGCTGTGACGTGTGGCACTCGCAGTGCCACGGTGACGAGTCCGAGAGCGTTTGAAGCGAGGCGCCGAGTGGTACCCGTAAGAGGTCTTCCCTACTGCTGGAGGTTTACGTGGCCGAGCGCCGTTTCGACGTGAGATCTGAGTTGCTCAACAGCCTCTTGGGCAGGGTGGACAGCGACCCCTACCCCTCGATCACGATGCTCGACATGATCGAGGAGCTGTTGACCCCTGACGACGTGCCTCGCTACGCGCAGGTGCTCTTGAGCAAGGTGGCCGGCGAGCAGTTCCCGAGCGTCTCTATGCTCGCTCGCATCCGGGACCTCGCTCAGAGCTGAGGCCTGCGCAGGGCGGGAAGGATCTCCTGCTCCGCGACCCGCAGAAAGTCCTCCTGGCCCTGGTCGCCGATCTGCACCAGCGCCACGTCGGTGAAGCCGGCATCGACGTACTTGCCGACAGCTGCCACGATCGCGTCGATGTCGGGACCGCACGGGATGGAGGCGGCGACGTCCTCGGGCCGGACGAACTGGGTCGCGCCGGCGAACCCGGCCGGGCCGGGAAGCTCGGAGTTGACCTTCCACCCTCCGCCGAACCAGCGGAACTCACGGTGCGCCCGCTCCACAGCGCGATCGGCGTCGGTGTCCCAGCAGACCGGCAGCTGCCCGATCTTGCGCCAGCCACGGGAGCCGGCCTCGTCCCACTGCCGCACCAGGTGCGACGACGGCTCCACGGCGATCAGGTCATCGGCCAGCGGCGCGAACGTCTCCACCGACTGGTCGCCCGAGACGGCGACCCCGATCGGCACCGGGTCGTCGTGCAGGTCCCAGATCTTGGCGGAGTCCACCCGGAAGTGCTCACCGACGAAGTTGACGTAGCCGCCCTCGAGCAGCTGCCGGATCACGGTGACCGCCTCCGCGAGCATCTCGTGCCGGACGTTCACAGGCGGCCAGCCCTGACCGACGACGTGCTCGTTGAGGTTCTCGCCCGCGCCCAGGCCCAGCGTGAACCGGCCGTCGCTGAGCACTTGGACCGTCGCCGCCTTCTGCGCCACCACGGCGGGGTGGTAGCGCCGGGTCGGGCAGGTCACATAGGTCATCAGCCGCACCCGGTCCGTCACCTGCGTGACCGCCCCCAGCATGCTCCACGCGTAGCCCGCATGGCCCTGTTCGTCGAGCCACGGGAAGTAGTGGTCGCTCATCACCTCGAAGTCGAAGCCCGCCTCCTCCGCCTGCCGCGCGTAGCGGACGATGTCTCGGGGGCCGGACTGTTCGGTCATCAGCGTGTAGCCGAAACTTGTCATCTCGCGCGGGTACCCAGCCGCCCCACGATGAACCGCCAGATCCGCACCTGCGGTCGCTAATCTCGATGAAGTCGCCGCGTGTGCGGCATACTGGCAGCGTGAGCACCTACCGAGTTGCCGAAGCCGCCGACGTGCTCGGGGTCAGCGACGACACCCTGCGCCGCTGGATCGAAGCCGGCCGGTTGCAGGCCGGCGCCGGTGCGGACGGACGGACGGTGATCTCCGGTGAGCACCTCGCGCAGCTCGCGAAGTCGCTTGCCGAGGCCGGCGCCGACGGGCCGGCCCAGGCAGCCCGCAAGGCCTCGGTCAGCGCGCGGAACCGGATGCGCGGCATCGTCACCTCGGTCCGCAAGGACACGGTGATGGCGCAGGTCGAGATGGTCTGCGGCCCCTACCGGCTGGTGTCCCTGATGAGCGCCGAGGCCGCCGACGAGCTCGGTCTGGAGCCGGGCGTGCTGGCGATCGCCTCGGTGAAGTCGACCAACGTGGTCGTGGAGCTGCCGTGAGAGCGGTTCCCGCGGCAGCCCTGATGATCATCCTGACCGCGGTGGCGGGCTGCGCCGGCGGTACGACGGGCGGGGCCGATGGAGCGGGCCGGGAGACGCTGACCGTGCTCGCGGCGGCGTCGCTGACCGAGTCGTTCACCGAGCTCGGGGACGCCTTCGAGGAGCAGCATCCGGCGGTCGACGTACGCCTCGCGTTCGACTCCAGCGCCACTCTGGCCGGACAGGTCGTCGAAGGCGCACCGGCGGACGTGCTCGCCACCGCCGATGTCCGCACCATGCGCACCGTCACCGAGGCCGGCGCTACCGCCGGTGAGCCACGACTGTTCGCGCAGAACTCGATGGTTCTGGTCGTGCCCGCCGGCAACCCGGCCGGCATCGAGAGGTTCGCGGACCTCGAGGGCAGCACCTACCTCGCGTGCGTGACCTCCGCACCGTGCGGCGCGCTGGCACGGACGCTGCTGGAGGCGAACCAGGTCGCGACGCCACCGAAGAGCCTCGAGGTCGACGTGAAGGCGGTCCTGAACAAGGTGGTGCTCGACGAGGCCGACGCCGGCCTGGTCTACGCCAGCGACGCCACAGCGGCCGGCGACCGCGTCCAGGTGCTCGAGATCCCGAAGTCCTCCGGGGCGGTGAACAGCTACCTGGTCGCGCCGCTTCGGGAGAGCGAGCACGCCCGGCTCGCCCGGGACTGGGTCGACCTGCTTCTGTCCGACCGCGGCCGTGCCGTGCTGCGCCACGACGGGTTCGGCACACCGTGAGCGCGACCGGGGGGCCGTCCGTGGGCCGGGCTCCGCTGCGGCTGCTCCTGCCCGCCCTGCTCGGGCTCGTGGTCCTCCTCGCACCGCTGCTCGCGCTGGTGGCGCGCACCCCGTGGGCCACCCTTCCGCAACGGCTGGCCGACCCCGGCATCCTGCAGGCGTTGCGGCTCTCCCTGGTCACCGCCACGATCGCGTCCCTGCTGTGTCTGCTCCTCGGGCTGCCTCTGGCCTGGGTGCTGGCCCGGATCGCGTTCCGCGGCCGGTCGCTGCTGCGGGCACTCGTGACGGTGCCGCTGGTGCTCCCGCCGGTGGTCGCCGGCGTCGCGCTGCTCACCGCCTTCGGCCGCAACGGCGTGCTCGGTGGACCGCTGCGCGACGGGTTCGGCCTGACGATCCCCTACACGAGCACGGCGGTCGTTCTCGCGCAGACCTTCGTCGCGTTGCCGTTCGTCGTGATCAGCGTCGAGGGCGCCCTGCGGGGGACGAACCAGGATCTGGACGACGTGGCCGCGGTGCTCGGAGCGGACCGATGGACCGTCTTCGCCCGGGTAACCGTGCCGCTCGCGCTGCCCGGGATCGGCGCCGGCCTCGTGCTCGGCTGGGCCCGGGCGCTGGGCGAGTTCGGCGCGACGATCACGTTCGCCGGAAACTACCCGGGCTCGACGCAGACCATGCCGACCGCCGTGTACGCCGCCCTGCAGAGCGACCCGGAGGCCGCTGTCGTGCTGTCCCTGATGATGCTGCTGGTCTCGGTCGCCGTCCTCGCCCTGCTCCGCGAGCGCTGGTTCGGGCAGGCCGCACGATGAACGCCTACCTCGATGCCGCCTTCGCGGTACGCCGGCCCGCGCACACGCTCGACGTGAGCCTGACCGCGGAACCCGGTGACGTGATCGCGGTGATCGGCCCGAACGGCGCGGGCAAGTCGACCCTGGTCCGGGCGCTCGCCGGCCTGGTGCCGATCAGCGAAGGTCGGATCACCTGCCGGGGCCGGCTGTGGGACGACGGCAACGGGACACCGCTACGGGTGCAGGACCGCAACGTCGGGATGGTGTTCCAGCAACAGCTCCTGTTCCCGCACCTGAGCGCGGCGGCCAACGTCGCGTTCGGCCCACGCAGCCGCGGAGCCCGCCGGGACCCGGCCGACACGATCGCGCGCGGGTGGCTGGACCGGCTCGGGGTCGGCGACCTCGCCGCACGCAAGCCGCACCAGCTCTCCGGCGGGCAGGCACAACGCGTCGCCATCGCCCGTGCCCTGGCCACCGACCCCGCCCTGCTGCTGCTCGACGAGCCGCTCGCCGCGCTCGACGTGGGTGTGGCGATGAGCCTGCGGTTCGAGCTGGCCCGGCACCTCGCCGACTTCGGCGGCGTGAGCGTCCTGGTCACCCACGACGCGATCGACACCCTCACCATCGCGAACCGCGTCGTGGTGCTCGACGACGGCAGGGTCGCGCAGGTCGGCACACCGCAGGAGGTCGCCCGGCGCCCCCGAACCTCACACGTCGCCCGGCTGGTGGGGCTCAACGTCCTGCGCGGGACGAGCACCGGGACCGACGTACACCTCCCGGACGGCACACCGCTGGTGTCCTCGACGCCCTACCACGGTGAGGTGAACGCCTGCTTCACCCCCGCGGCGGTCACGCTGACTCTCGAGGAGCCTGTCGGCAGCGCCCGCAACCGGTGGTCGGGCTCGGTGCGCTCCGTCGTGCCGCACGGCGCCGCCGTGCGGGTCCACATCGACGCGGGCGTCGCGTTGATCGCCGACGTGACCCCGGGCTCAGCTGCCCGGCTCGGGCTGGTGCCGGGCCGCCGGGTGTGGGCGGCGGTCAAGGCGACCGAGGTAAGCATTTACGGCGTCTCCGATACCGACACCGCGCCTCCGTTACCATCACGTTATGCCTGACTCGCCGCTGCCGCCCGATCTGTCCGCCGCGCACGAAGCGCCTGACCGCAACCTGGCGCTCGAGCTGGTCCGGGTCACCGAGGCGGCCGCGATGGCCGCCGGCCGCTGGGTCGGCCGTGGCGACAAGAACGGCGCGGACGGGGTCGCGGTGAACGCGATGCGGGCGCTGATCTCGACGGTCGGCATGAAGGGCGTCGTGGTCATCGGCGAGGGCGAGAAGGACAACGCGCCGATGCTGTTCAACGGCGAGGAGGTCGGCGACGGCACCGGTCCGGAGTGCGACGTGGCGGTCGACCCGATCGACGGCACCACGCTGGCCGCGAAGGGGATGACCAACGCGATCTCGGTGATGGCGGTCGCCCCGCGCGGCTCGATGTACGACCCGTCGGCGGTGTTCTACATGGAGAAGCTCGTCACCGGCCCGGAAGCGGCCGACGTGGTGGACATCCGCTACCCGGTCGCCGAAAACATCCATCAGGTCGCCAAGGCCAAGGGCAGCGCCGCCGAGGACGTCACCGTCGTGCTGCTGGACCGGCCCCGTCACGACCAGATCGTCGAGGAGATCCGCGCCACCGGCGCACGGATCAAGTTCATCACCGACGGCGACGTCGCCGGCGCGATCATGGCGGCCCGGCCCGACACCGGCATCGACCTGCTGCTCGGCGTCGGCGGCACCCCCGAGGGCATCATCGCCGCCTGTGCGATGAAGTGTCTGGACGGCGTGATCCAGGGACGCCTGTGGCCGCACGACGACGAGGAGCGGCAGCGCGCCCTCGACGCCGGCCACGACCTGGACCCCGACGCGGTGCTGCGCACCGACGACCTGGTCAGCGCGGACGACGTGTTCTTCGTGGCCACCGGCATCACCGACGGTGAGCTGATGAAGGGCGTCCGCTACCGCGCCGGGGGCGCGAGCACGCACTCGCTTGTGATGCGTTCGCGCAGTGGCACGATCCGCTCGATCACCTCCGACCACAAGCTGCAGAAGCTCAGGTCCTACTCCGCTGTCGACTTCGAGCGGTGACGCCGCCCGCCCCGTTCGTCGTCGTCGGAGAGTCACTGGTCGACATCGTGGTCGCCCAGGACGCGACCGAGACGCACGCCGTCGGTGGATCGCCGATGAACGTCGCCGTGGGTCTGGCCCGGCTCGACGTACCGTCGCTGCTGGTCACCCAGGTCGGCGACGACGAGCACGGCCGCTGGGTGGCCTCGCACGTCGCTGAGAGCGGCGCGGTCCTGTCCGGCTCGTCGGTCGTGGCGGGGTCCAGGACGAGTACGGCGACCGCGCGACTCGACCACGCCAACGCGGCCGGCTACGACTTCGACCTGGTCTGGGGCCTGCCCGCGCAACAGCTGCCGGAGGCCCTGGGCCTGCACGTCGGGTCGCTGGGCACGGTGCTCGCGCCGGGACGCGACGCGGTCCTCGACCTGGTCGACCAGGCCACCGCACGCGAGCTGTTCGTCAGCTACGACCCCAACGTCCGGCCGGCCTTCCTGACCGACCCGGCGGCGATGTGGGACGACGTGGTGGCTCTGGCCGCCCGGTGCCGCCTGGTCAAGCTGAGCGACGAGGACCTCGCCCTGCTCCGTCCGGACGAGCCGCTCGAGGCGGTGGCGGCACGACTGCTGGCCGGCGCGGAGACCGAGCTCGTGCTGGTCACCCGCGGTGACGCCGGAGCCGCCGCGTTCGGTGAGGGGTTCTCCGTGGAGCGGGCGACGCCGCCGGTCACCGTGGTCGACACGGTCGGTGCGGGCGACTCGTTCATGGCTGCGACCCTGGCGATCCTGGCGGACTGGGACCTGCTGCTTCCCGGGCAGGGACGGCTCGCGGCGATCGGCGAGCGCCGGGTCCGCACGCTGCTCGGCGGCGCGATGGCGGCCGCCGCCGTGACCTGCTCCAGGCGCGGAGCTAACCCGCCGACGCGTTCGGAACTACCGCCAACCTGGCCCGCTTCCTGACCGGTTCGCTGCGCTGCTCGCGGTGTCGGCTCAAAGTGTCGGTGACAACGTCGAGGACCGTAGGGTCGATCGCCATGCCGAGGTGGCTGGTGCACACCTCGACCGCCTCGGCGGCCGGGTCCAGGCAGCTGCGCCAGTCCACGACCCCGTCGCGACGGGAGAAGATCGAGGTGAACGCGACGCCCTTCGGCAGCGGCTCCTGCGACTGTTCCCAGCTCAGCCGGGCGCAGTCCCCGGACGTGCAGTCCGCGCCCATCAGCGCGCCGAGCCCGGCCCGCCGTAACGCGATCACCACCGCCAGGTCGAACGCGAGAACCGGGTGCACGGCCCCGGGCGCGAGCATGGGGCTGCCCATCGTGATGATCCCCTCGACCAGGTCGGGTCGGCGGGTGGCCACGCCACGGGCGAGCAGTCCACCGAGGCTGTGGCCGACGATGGTCACCTTGCGCTCACGCCGGATCGCGATCGCCTCGATCCGGCGCTCGAGGGCGCAGGACGCCTCCTGCGTGCAGCCGACGTTGGCGCGCATCGTGGAGCGGTAGGTCCGGTAGCCGCGTCTGCGCAGGTGCCGCGACATCACCAGCAGCGTCGCGTCACCGGCCATGAAGCCCGGGACGAGGACCACCGGGTCACAGGCGGGCACGGGATGGGCCGAGGCGTAGGACGTGGATCCCCGCAGGCGCTCGCCAGCTGTCCGACGTACGAACCGGGCGGCCTCGAGCACCGCGCTGCCCTCGCGGACGATCGCGCGGAGCCCGCTCGGGCCGGCATAGCCCGGCGGGCACAGAAATGCACCCAGCGGCGAGTCCACGTGGTGACGATAGCCACATCCGTGCCAAATCATGCGCAACCTCGCACGATCGTTACCTGCACGCGAGAGCGGCGACGTGTTGAAGGCGGCAGTAAACTCGTCAGTAACAAGAGCGTCCGAAGGGGAGCCGATGACCAGCACGTCCGAGTCCCGCGTGGCCACCTCCGGGGAGCAGATCGCCACGCTCCCCACCGGTGTCGACATCTGCTACCAGACGTTCGGCGACCCGGCGGCGGACCCGCTGCTGCTGGTGATGGGCCTGGGTGGCCCGATGACGTGGTGGAACCCCGACTTCTGCCGGTTGCTGGCCGACAACGGCTTCTACGTGATCCGTTTCGACAACCGCGACGTGGGCCGCTCCACCAAGCTGCGTGACCGGGTGACCCGGCGGATGATCCTGCGGGCGTTCGGCGGCCTGAAGGTGCGTGCGCCGTACACCCTCTCCGACATGGCCGCCGACGGGTTCGCGCTGCTGGACCACCTCGGCCTCGGCTCCGCGCACGTGGTCGGCATCTCGATGGGCGGCATGATCGTGCAGACGATGGCGCTCGACAACCCTTCGCGGGTGCGCTCACTCACCTCGATCATGTCCACGACCGGCCGGCGCTCGGTGGGCTGGCAGGACCCGCGCCTGGCGCCGATGCTGCTGGCGAGACGGCAACGGAGCCGCGAGGCGTACCTCGATGCCTCGGCCAGGCTCTGGAAGATGATCGGTTCACCGCTCTACCCCGACACCACCGAGACGGTTCGTGAGCGCGCCGCTGAGACCTATGACCGCGGCGTCGACCCGTACGGCGTGATGCGGCAGATGCTGGCGATCCTCGCCCAGCCCGACCGGTCGCGGCACCTGCGCAGCCTGCGGATCCCGACCCTGGTCATCCACGGCCTCAACGACCGGATGGTGCATGTCTCCGGGGGCCGGGCGACCTCGCACGCGATCCCGGGCTCGGAGCTGCTGCTCGTGCCCGGCATGGGCCACGACCTGCCGATCGACCTGCACGAGACCTTCGTCGACGCCATCCGGCGGGTGGCTTCGCGCCGTTAGCCCAAGTCGCACACATGTGCAGCTGATGTCGTCCCCGAGGCCGATCCCGTGCGCAAGTGGCACACGTGTGCAGTTGGTGCAGCCGCTGAGGTTCGCCTGCGGCTCAGGTCGGTTTCGCGGGCCGCTTCCTGACCGGCTTCTTCGCGACGGTCTTACGGGCAGCCTTGCTTCCGGCGGCGGCACTGCGCGACGACGGCGCCGGAAGCAGCGCGACCATCTCGTCCATCGCGTCCTGCAGGTAGCCGATCAGGTTCCACACGTCGGGGACCATCTCGCGGCACGCGATCAGCCCGAAGTCGAGTGCTCCGTTGTAGGAGAACAGGGTGATGTTGAGACCGCCGCTCATGTCGGTGACGGCGGAGACCGGGTAGATGCCCTGCACCTTGGCCCCGGCGATGTAGAGCGGCAGCTGGGGGCCGGGCACGTTGCTCACGAAGAGGTTGAACAGCACGCCGGGGACGGTCGCGAGCTTGAACAGGGCGCGGGCGGCGAGGCCGGACAGCGCGGTGGGGATCACCTGGGCGAGGTCCTGCAGCAGGGTCGCCGGGACCGCCTCGAAGTGCCGCTTGGCGTCCTGCATCGAGTCGCGCATGAACCGCATGCGCTCCTCGGGATCCTTGATGTGGGTGGGCAGCTCGGCCATCATCACCGAGACGTGGTTGCCGTTCGAGCCCAGCTGGTCGTCGGTGCGGACCGAGACCGGCACCGCGACGACGAGAGGCGTGCCGGGCAGCGCGTCGTGGTCGAGCAGCCAGCGCCGAAGCGCCGAAGCGGTCAGCGCCATCACCACGTCGTTGACGGTCATGTCGAAGTGGTTCTTCACCAGCTTGACGTCCTCGAGCGGCAAGGACCCGTAGGCGAACCGGCGGTGCGGCGTGATCCGGCCGTTCAACGGGGTCGGTGGTGCGTGCAGCGTCCGCTGCCCGACGTCAGGCTGCTCCTGCCCGAGCAGCCGGGCCACCGCTGACGCAGACTCGCTGAGCAGATGCGCTCCCGGAAAGTTCGTGGCCCCGGGAAGCTCGTCGAGGTAGCCCAGCGACTTCGGCACGGTCCGCAGCACCTCGAGCGGGTTGACCGCGGCGGCGTGGAGGCCGCGCCGGATCAGGTTCACCGTGGACGGCATCCTGTGCGCCAGCAGCTGCTCCGGCTCCGGCTCCACGACCCGGGGCTCCGGCGTGATGTCCATGATGGTCTCGAGGATCTCCGCACCGGAGACGCCGTCGATCGCGGCATGGTGCACCTTGGAGTAGAAGGCCGCCTTCCCGCCCTCGAGGCCGGTGATCACGTAGATCTCCCACAGTGGCCGGGTCCGGTCCAGCGGGCGGGCGTGGATTCGGGCGACCTGCTCACCGAGCTGCTCGCGGGTGCCCGGGCGTGGCAGCGCGAGCTCACGCAGGTGAAACTCGATGTCGAAGTGCGGGTCGTCGATCCAGTACGGGCGCCCCAGCCCCAGCGGCACCGGGACCAGCCGCTGCCGGAACGGTTCGGCCAGGTGCAGCCGGGGCTCCAGCACCGCGCGGACGGTGTCCAACGACCACTCCCCGCCCGGCGCCGTGGACGGGTCGAGCACGATCAGGCTGCCGACGTGGCCGACCGTGGTCGGGGACTCGACGTTGAGGAACTGGGCATCGAGCGACGTCAGCTGGCGCATGACCGACAGTCTGGTCGCCATCGCCGCTCATGTCACGGGGACGTGATCCGGGCAACTCAGCGTTGCAGGCCGAGACGCTTGCGCGTCTCCCCCGGCAACGGCCTGCGCTGCACGGACACGCTCGCCATCAGCGCGAAGCCCTTGATCCGCACCACCTGCGAGTCCGGCGTGACCTCGGCCGGAACCTTGGCCCGGGACTCACTGAAGTCCGCCATGATCGCGATCCCGTCCACCAGCACCTGGGTCTGCGCGTTCACCAGGATCGTCACGTCTCCCATGATCGCGTTCGCGTTGATGGTCACGTCGCGGCCGGCGAACTGCGCCTCGCGCAGGTCGAGCTGCACCGAGCCCATCAGGGCGAAGGCGGTGTGCTGGTCCGGCACCAGCCAGACACCCTTGCGCTTGGTCTCCGACATCACCGCGACCGAGCTGCCGAAGCTCGACGCCGGCACGGGCGACGTGGGCCGGCGCGTCATCGGGACAGCAGGCTGCGCAGACGCATGCGCCGGCAGGTCCGCGGTGATCGGCACCAGGTCGGCGTAGGTCTTGGCGGAGTAGGCCGCCTCGAGCCGTTCGTCGAGCTCGTCGAAGTCGATCCGGCCCTCGCCGGCGGCATGCCGGAGTATCTCCGCGACCCGGTGCCGGTCCTCGTCGGAGATCCTCAGCTGGTTCGGCTCGTGCCGCTCCATGCGGCCGTCGGGGCGTCCCTCCATGGTGGGACAGCCTAGTGCGTTTACGCTGTGCCCGTGCAGTACGCCGAGGTCGCCCGTGCCGAGTCCGAGCGCGGCGAGGTGGTCCTGCGCGAGCGTCGTGACCGCGACGCGGGACCAGACGCCGCCGCCGTGCTCGAGCTGCGCGTCAACGGCGTGTTCGTGATGGACACCCTCGAGACCGCCAGCGAGCGGGGTCTCGCCTCCGCCGCCCTCAAGCAGGTCGAGAACCCGCGCGCCGTCGTCGTCGGCGGTCTCGGGCTCGGCTTCACGATGCACGAGGTGCTTGCCGACCAGCGGGTGCAGCGGCTCGTGGTCGTCGAGATCGAGGATGCGTTGGTGCAGTGGATGCGCTCCGGGACCGTCCCGCACGGTCCGTCGTACCTCGCCGACGAACGGGTGTCGGTGCTGACCGCCGACATCCGGGTGGCGATGGCCGAGGCGACCCGCGCGGCCTACGACCTGGTGCTGCTCGACATCGACAACGGGCCCGGCTTCCTGGTCCACGCCGAGAACGAGGCCGTCTACCAGCACGACTTCCTGGAGCAGACGCGAGTGTGCCTGCGGCCCGGCGGCGCCCTGGTGATCTGGTCGGCCGCGGAGTCCGCGGACCTCCACCAGGAGCTGAACGCCGTGTTCGGGAACGTCGTCACGGTGCCCTACGACGTGACGCTGCAGACGCGTCAGGAGCACTACTGGCTCTACCTTTCGCGTGTCCCCACCGGCCCCGCGTAGCGAAAGTCGCTCAGGGTAACCTCGGCGCATGGCTGAGTTTCGCATCGAGCACGACAGCATGGGCGAGGTCCAGGTCCCCGCGGACGCACTCTGGCGGGCACAGACCCAGCGCGCGGTGGAGAACTTCCCGATCAGTGGCAGCACGCTGGAGCCGGAGCACATCAAGGCGATGGCGCAGGTCAAGGCCGCGGCCGCGAAGGTGAACGCCGAGCTCGGTGTGGTGGACGCGGAGATGGCACAGGCGATCGTCGACGCGGCGGCCGACGTGGCCTCCGGCAAGTACGACGACCAGTTCCCGATCGACGTGTTCCAGACCGGGTCGGGCACCTCGTCGAACATGAACATGAACGAGGTGCTTGCGACGCTGGCGTCGCGGGAGCCGGACCTGACGCCGACCGGCGTGCACCCCAACGACCACGTCAACGCCAGCCAGTCGAGCAACGACACGTTCCCCACCTCGATCCACGTCGCGGCCGCCTCGTCGACCACCAACCAGCTGATTCCCGCGCTGGACCACCTCGCCACCGCGCTCGAGCGCAAGGCCGAGGAGTTCAAGGACGTGGTGAAGTCGGGCCGCACGCACCTGATGGACGCGACGCCGGTGATGCTCGGCCAGGAGTTCGGGGGGTACGCCGCCGCGATCCGGATCGGCATCGAGCGGCTGGAGGCGTCCCTGCCGCGGGTCGCCGAGCTGCCCCTGGGCGGCACCGCGGTCGGCACCGGCATCAACACACCCGCCGGGTTCGCCGCCAAGGTGATCGGCGAGCTCGCCGGGTCGACCGGGCTGCCGTTCACCGAGGCCCGGAACCACTTCGAGGCACAGGGCGCCCGCGACGCACTGGTCGAGCTGTCCGGCCAGCTGAAGACCATCGCGGTCAGCGTCACCAAGCTCTGCAACGACCTGCGTTGGATGTCGTCGGGTCCCCGCACCGGGCTCGCCGAGATCAACCTGCCCGACCTGCAGCCGGGTTCGAGCATCATGCCGGGCAAGGTCAACCCGGTGCTTCCCGAGGCCACGTTGATGGTCTGCGCGCAGGTGATCGGCAACGACACCACCGTCACCGTCTCCGGGGCGTCGGGGAACTTCGAGCTGAACGTGATGATGCCGGTCCTGGCCCGGAGCCTGCTCGAGTCGATCCGGTTGCTCAGCACCAGCAGCCGGCTGCTCGCGGACCGGTGCGTCGACGGGATCACCGCTAACGTGGACCGGATGCGCACGTACGCTGAGTCCTCGCCGTCGGTGGTCACGCCGCTGAACCGCTACATCGGCTACGAGAACGCCGCGAAGGTCGCCAAGTCTGCGCTCGCGGAGGAGAAGACGATCAAGCAGGTCGTGCTCGAGCTGGGGTTCGTGGACAACGGCGACCTCACCGAGCAGCAGCTCGACGAGGCGCTCGACGTGGCCTCGATGACACACCCCTAGGCTGTGCGGTCCGTGGCGGCCCTGAACGACGCCGGGGCGGTCGCGAGCCAGTACCGCGACGAGACCCGGCTGGAGACCCGGCGGGCGGTCTGGCAGCCCTACGCGGGCACACCCGGTCCGCACGACCTCGCGGCGGACGCCGTACGCGCGACCCGGCCCCGACGCATCCTCGAGGTCGGCTGCGGCACCGGCGGGTTCGCGCAACGGCTGGCGGCGGAGAACCCGGCAACCGCGGTGGTCGCGACCGACCGGTCGCCGCGTCTCGTGGAGCTGGCGGCGAAGCGCGGAGTCGACGCTGCGGTGGCCGACGTGCAGCACCTGCCCTTCGGGGACGCGGAGCTCGACGTGGTGGTCGCGATGTGGATGCTCTACCACGTCCCGGACCTGGACCTGGCTCTGCATGAGGTACGCCGGGTGCTGCGTCCCGGCGGCGTCTTCGTCGCGGTCACCAACGGCGAGGACCACCTGGCTCAGCTGCTGGCCGAGGCCGGCGGTGGACCGATGATCACGCAGTTCAGCAGCGAGAACGGCGGCGAGGTGCTCGCGCGGCACTTCGACGAGGTGCGGCGCGACGACGTGGCCACGCGGGCCGTGTTCGAGTCCCACGCCGAGGCGCGTGCCTATCTGGCGACCTTCGACGAGGTCCTGGCGGAACGGCTGCCGACGTACCAGGGTCCGCGGGAGTACGCCGGGGCCACCTCGGTCTTCCGGGCGGTGGCAGGGCGGCTGGGCGCCGAAGCGGGGTGCTGTTCCGCCTGCGTGCACGCGAAGCTGAACGAGACCCGGCGCGGCACCGTGTACCTGCGCTGCACGAGGGCCGGCTGGGACGACCGACTGAATCGCTACCCGCGGCTCCCTGTCCTTCACTGCGTCGGCTTCAATCCCGCCGATCCGGACGACCACGGGCTGAACTCCAATGACCCGCTGCGGCCAGCGGCCGAGCGTGAACCACCGGTCATCCGGGCCGATCTGCCTGTCGGTTTACGGCGGCCTAGTACCAGTTGTGCGACTGCTTGAACTCCCACGCCGAGCACGGTGTCCCGTAGGAGTCCTCGATGTACTCCAGGCCCCAGCGGATCTGGCTGACCGGGTTCGTCTTGTAGTCCGCCGGCAGGTCGTGGGTGCCGCCGGTGAGCGCCTGGGGGATGCCGTAGGCCGACGAGCTCGGGTTGTCCGCGTGCATGTCCCAGTCGCTCTCGCTGACGTAGAGCGAGTCCAGGCAGGAGAACTCGGACTCGGAGAACCCGAAGTCGTCGAGCATCGCGCGGGCGATGGTGCGCGGGTCGTCGTCGGTGAGGTCCTCGGTCTTGGTCACCTGACCGCCCGACTCCTGGTCGAGCAGCTCCTTCTTGGAGTCGTCCAGGGCGGAGCGGCTGGCTGAGCGGGACACCTCGTTCCCGCGGTCGGTGCTGAAGTCGGCCGAGACCCGCTGGCTCTGAGACTGCGACTGCGCCTGCGCGGCGAGGGTGGTGTCGGCGGAGTCGGCCGGCGCACCGTCCTTGATGAACACTCCGCTGGTCACCGCGACCCCGGTCGCGACGACGGCGACACCGGAGAACATCACCGACTTGCGGAGGCTCTTCTTCAGGGCGGGCTCGGCGGGCGCGTTCCGGTGTTTCGGAGCGTACGCGTCGCGGCGTGGCACAGGGGTACTCGCAAACGATCGACTGCAGGGGCGTTGCACAGCGCGTGGAAACACGCGGGGAAGACAACCACCATGGCGGATTCAACTATCCGACGCAAATCCGGCGGGCCGTGACCGCGGCAGATTCGCCGTGTTCCTCCCCACAGTCAGCGCGCGTGAGCGTGCAGCACGAGCGCCGACTCAGGTGCCAGCACGGGCAGCCGCACCCCGGCATGCACGAGGGTGGAGCCTGCCAGCACCAAGGGATCCGGGCCCGCCGTGTCGGGACCGATCCGCGCGATTTCGTACCGTTGGGACGGGTCTAGACCGCAGAGCCGCAGTGGAGTCGGTGTCTGGGTGCTCAGCGACGCCACGGCGGCGACCACGTAGACCGCCTCGGACGCGTCCGGCGCGACCACGCCCGTGACCAGCAGCGCCGGGTCCGGATGGTCCCCGTGTACGACGGACCCGCTGGCGATGAGTCCCCGGAGCTCCTTGTGCAGGGCGATCCACGCCGCAAGCTCGTCGCGTTCTTCCGGGGACGCACGCATGATGTCCCACTCCACGCCGAAGTGGCCGATCAGCGCCGTCGCCGCCCGGAACCCGAGCCGGTGCTGCCGGCCCGTCGTGTGCGCCTCCGGACCTCCGACATGGGTTCCCATCATTTCCGGAGGTACCAGCAGCGTGGTCCACCGCTGGATGTGCTGGCGTTCCAGGGCGTCGATGGTGTCACTGGGCCAGATCCGGTCGGTGCGCCACAGGATGCCGAGGTCCACCCGGCCCCCACCGGAGGCGCAGCTCTCGATCGCCAGCGCCGGGTGTGCCTCCCGGAGCTCGTCGAGCAGCCGGTAGAGCGCCGTCGTCTGCCCGTGCACCGCCGGCCGTCCGCCGTGCGCGACGTCGACCAGGTCGCGGTTGTGGTCCCACTTGAGGTAGCCGATGTCGTACTCGTCGAGCAGCGCAGCCAGTGCGTCCCGGACGTGGGCGTAGGCGTCCGGCCGCTGCAGGTCGAGCACCTGCTGGTGCCGCCACTCCCCCGGCGGTGCGGCGCGCCCGCGCAGCATCCAGCCGGGATGCTCGCGGGCCAGGTCGGAGTCGGCGTTGACCATCTCCGGCTCCACCCAGAGCCCGAACTCCATCCCGAGGCGGCGCACGTGCTCGACCAGCGGATGCAGCCCTTCCGGCCACACGTCGCGGTCCACGGTCCAGTCGCCCAGGCCGGCACGGTCGTGCCGCCGGCCGCGGAACCAGCCGTCGTCGAGCACGAACCGTTCCACACCGACCTCGGCGCCGGCGTCGGCCAGAGCCGTCAGCCTGTCGAGGTCGTGGTCGAAGTAGACCGCCTCCCAGGTGTTCAGGGTGACCGGCCGCCGCGAGCGCGATCGGACCGCATGGCGGCGGACCCACCGGTGCAGCCGCTCACTCATGCCGTCCATGCCGTGCTCGGACCAGGAGCCGAACAAGGTCGGGCTCGAGTACGCCTCACCGGGAGCGAGCATCACCTCCCCGGGGCCGAGCAGCTCGTGCCCACCCAGCAGCGACTCCCCTTCGGGCGTGCGTTCGGCATAGCTGACGTGGTCGCCGCTCCAGGCGACGTGGACTCCCCAGACGGTGCCGCTACGGAACCCGAAACCGGGAGTTCCGGCCACCAGGAGCAGGGTCGCATCGTGTCCGGTGCGTCCGTGCCGGCCGGTGCGCTGCCAGGTTCCCTGCGCCCAGGTACGCCGCTGGGGCGACCGTTCCCGGGCCCACCGGCCGGTCAGGTCGAGCAACTCGGTTGCATCTGCGGCCACTGGAAGCGCCGACCGGACCGCACCCACGACATAGTCGGTGTCGCCGGTGTTCTCCAGCCGGGTCTCGGTCCGGACGAGGCCCTCGGGGAGCAGGTCGAGGACACAGGTCACGGCCAGCGCGGCCTCGGCATCGCTGGAGCGGAGCACGAGACCGGCCGGTCCCTGCTCCATCGCCCAGTCCACGAAACGTGGCGCCCAGGCCACGGCATCCGCCGCGTCCGTCGTACGCATCCGAAAGCCTTCGACGGCCGGCGTCCCGGTGAAGCCGCTCGCCGTGTCGGGCAGGATGCCGAGGAACCGAGGCGAGTCGAGGGCGCTGTGCGGCACGGTCGGCGTGCGTGCCCGCACGAATCCGGCGAGGTCGTCGTCGGAGAGGTCACCGAGGTCGGCGCCCCAGTGCAGCAGGACCGGGACGGCCGGGTCACCACATGCAGCGAGCAGCAGGCTGGTGCCTGCTGCTCGCTTGTAGAAGGGACCCGAGGTCACCCCTTGACCGCTCCTGCGGTGAGTCCTCGGACGAAGTACCGCTGGAGCCCGAAGAAGACGAGCAGCGGGACGACCATCGAGATGAACGCGCCGGCGGTGAGCAGCTCCGCCCCCTGTCCCTGCGTGCCCAACATGCTGGCAAGGTTCACGATCACGGTGGAGTTGTCGCCCGCGCCCAGGAACAGCAGGGCGATCAGCAGGTCGTTCCAGACCCAGACGAACTGCAGGATGGCGAAGGCGGCGAGCACCGGGATCGACATCGGGACGATCAGCTGCCAGAAGGTCTGGAAGTGGGTGGCTCCATCGATCTTGGCGGACTCGATCACCGTCCGTGGCAGGGTGCTCATGTAGTTGCGGATCGTGTAGATCGCCAACGGCATGCCGAACCCGGTGTGCAGCAGCCACACCGCCAGGAACTGGCCGTTGATCCCCAGTCCGTTGGGACCGAACAGCGTCAGCAGCGGCACGAACGCGGCCTGGATCGGCACCACCATCAGCGCCACGATCAGCACGAAGATGATGTCCTTGCCGCGGAAGCTCATGAACGTGAACGCGTAGGCGGCGAAGGCGGCGAACATGATCGGCAAGATCGTTGCCGGGATCGCGACCACGATGCTGTTGATGAACGCGACATCCATCTCACCCTTCGACAACACGGTGGTGTAGTTGCCGAACGTCCAGTCGGAGCTGAACAGGTGGGCGAGCGCCGACCACCAGCCGGACCGCTCGATCTCGATCCGCGGACGCAGGGAGCTGACCAGCAGCCCCACGGTCGGGACGCTCCACAGGATGCAGAGGAGCGCCATCATGGTGATGGAGAACCAGCTGCGTGATCTCTTGCCCTCGGCACGCGCGCTCATCGCTCGGCCTCCTCTCGACGGAAGTGCCGGACCTGGTAGACGAGGACCGGGGTCACCGCGATCAGGAGGATGACCACGATCGCCGAGGCGACCCCGTTGTTGCCGTTGCGGAAGATCTCCTGGAAGAACAGGTTCGCGATCACGTTGGTGCCGTCCCGGCCGTTGGTGGTCACGTAGATGATGTCGAAGATCTTGAGGACGAGGATCAGCACGGTGATGTAGACGGTGATCATCGTGCCGCGGATCTGCGGGATCACCACCCGACGGAAGATCTGGAACTCGTTCGCACCGTCGATGCGGGCGGCCTCGATGGTGTCCTCGGGAACACCCTTGATCGCCGACGAAAGCAGGATCATCGCGAACCCGGCCTGGAGCCAGACCACGACCGCCATCAGGAGGAAGTCGTTGAGGCTGAAAGTCGAGACGCTGAGCCAGGCCACCGGCTCGAGCGACGCACCGAACAGGTTGCCGAGTCCGGTCCAGATTCCGTTCAGCAGTCCGGTCTGGTTGTCACCGGGCGGGTCGTACTGCCAGATCAGTGTCCAGATGGCGGCCGCGCCGACGAAGGAGATGGCCATCGGGACGAAGATGAAGCTCTTGGAGACCTTCTCCCCCGTCGCGGACAGCTTGTCGGCCAGCACTGCGACGATGACGCCGATGACCACGGTGATCGCCGGCACCACCAACAGCCAGAGCAGGTTGTTGAACAGGGACTCACGGAAGTCAGGGTCGGAGAAGATGTCGACGTAGTTCTGGAGGCCGACATAGGCCTCGCTGTCCGCGTCGGCGAAGCTGTAGTTGATCGTCTGCACGGTCGG
Source organism: Nocardioidaceae bacterium (assembly GCA_035699065.1). Taxonomy (GTDB): domain Bacteria; phylum Actinomycetota; class Actinomycetes; order Propionibacteriales; family Nocardioidaceae; genus Nocardioides_C. The sequence continues at coordinate 15,761 of DASSBE010000026.1, read as the reverse complement.
GTAGATCAGCATCACGCCGATCAACAGCAGCGCGGGAAGCAGGAAGGCGTAGGGGATCACTCCCCCCGAGAGCCGTTTGGGCAGGCCCTCGACGAACATGTTGAGGAAGTAGAACAGTGCTCCGGCGCCGCCGACGCCGGCGACCACCGCGATCAGGCCCTGGAGCAGGCGGGGAATGTCGTCGCTGTACAACGCGAGCGCCTGGAAGATCGTCCCGATCACGGCCAGCGCGACGATCAGGCCGACCCCGCCGACGACCAGCTTCACTCCGGCCTGCTTCTTGTCGGCCGCGTCCCTCTCGGCCAGGGTCATTCCCCGCCGACCTGGTTGGTCACCAATCTCTTCGGGCTCGTCCGCCCGGTTCGTGTCCGGCTCCGTGGAGGGCACCTGGCTCACGACCTTTCCTTCCCCGGCCGCCTCGGACGAGGCGGCGACCTGGACTACCTGAGACGGTGGCGGGGCCGCGGCACGGCCCCGCCACCGTTGCGGATCAGGACGGCCAGGAGGCCTCGATCTCCTTGGTCACCTCTTCGGTGGTCTTCTCACCGCTGGTCCACTCGACCATGCCGGTCCAGAAGCTTCCGCCGCCAACCTCGGTCGGCATCAGGTCGGACCCGTCGAACCGGAACACGTCGGCGTTCGCCGCGATCTCACCGGCACTGCGGGTCACCTCGTCGGGGTAGAGCGAGGTGTCGAACGTGGTGTGCGGCGACAACCAGCCGCCGTCCGCCGCCCAGGACTTTCCGAAGTCCTCGCCGGTGAGGTACTCCATCACCTTGACGGTCTCGTCGTCATCAGGGTTGAACGCCGCGGCGAGGTCACCACCACCGAGCACAGGCTTGCCGTCGTAGCCGCCCTCGTAGGCCGGGAAGTAGAAGACGTCGACCGAGTCGTCGAGGTTGGCCTGCACGTCATCGGGGAAGAAGCCCGTGATGAAGTTGCCCTGGCGATGCAGCATGCACTTCGGTGGGTTCTCGAACATCGGGTTCGCCGCCTCGGCGAACGCCGTGTTGATGACGGCGCGCGCACCGCCACGGACGTTGCCCTCGGTCTTCACGATCTTGCCGTAGGCGTCAAAGGCCTCCTGGACCTGCGGGTCGTCGAACGGGATCTCGTGCTGGACCCACTGGTCGTAGACCTCCGGACCGTGCATCCGGAGCATGAACTCCTCGATCCAGTCCGTGCCCACCCATCCGGTGGCGGCATCGGAGCCGTACCCGATGCACCACGGTGCGGTGCCGGAGGCCTTGATCTTGTCGGCGATCCCCTCCAGCTCCTGGATGGTGGCCGGCTCGGTGGAGTAGCCGCCGCCGGTGTATGCCTTCTGCGGGACGAAGACCAGGCTCTTCACCGCGACGCGCATCGGCGAGCCGTAGGCCGTGCCGTCCTCCGAGGTCCCCGCGTCGAGGAGACCGGGGATCAGGGTCTCCTCGAGCGCATCCTGGTCGAGGTAGTCGCCGATCGGGGCGACCTCACCGTCGTCCCCGAGGTCCACGAGCGTGCCGGGCTGCGGGAAGAGGCCGATGTCGGGGGTGTCGCCGGCCCGGACCTTGCTGCTGATGATCGTCTGGAAGTCTTGGGTTCCGGTGTACTGGATGTCGATGTCGTTCTCTTCCTCGAAGGCCTTGATCTCCTTCTCGAACGAGTCGGACTCGGCGCCGCCGAAGGCGCCGATGATCTCCACCACGCCGTCGCCGTCCTTGGTGCCACCGTCGACGCTGCTGTTCCCTCCGCCTCCACCGCCGCCGCCCTCGTCGTCGCCGCCCTGCAGGCAGCCTGCCGTGAGCATCGCGACCGTCGTGCACATCACGCCGAGTGCAAGCACCCGGTTCTTCCTGCGCTTCATGGAATCTCCTCGTCACCGGGGACCGCTGGTCGGACACAAGCGCCCGTGTGACCGGGAACACACTCTGCCCAACCCTGTTTCTACCGTGGTTGGGCAGAGGTGTCCATCACCCGGGAGACCGTTATTGGATCGTCACAATGTGACGTTCTCCAGCATCTCGGTCACCAGGGCCGCGATCGGTGAGCGTTCGGAGCGGGTCAGCGTGACGTGGGCGAACAGCGGATGCCCCTTCAGCCGCTCCACGACCGCCACCACACCGTCGTGCCGGCCGACGCGCAGGTTGTCGCGCTGGGCGACGTCGTGGGTGAGCACCACCTTGGAGTTGGCGCCGATCCGGGAGAGCACCGTGAGCAGCACGTTGCGCTCCAGCGACTGCGCCTCGTCGACGATCACGTAGGCGTCGTGCAGCGAGCGGCCGCGGATGTGGGTCAGCGGCAGCACCTCGAGCATCCCGCGGTCGAGCACCTCGTCGATCACGTCACTCGAGGTGAGCGCACCGAGTGTGTCGAACACGGCCTGGCCCCACGGCGACATCTTCTCCGACTCGCTGCCGGGCAGGTAGCCGAGCTCCTGGCCGCCGACCGCGAACAGCGGTCGGAACACCACGACCTTCTTGTGCTGGCGGCGTTCCATCACCGCCTCGAGCCCGGCGCACAGCGCCATCGCAGACTTTCCGGTGCCCGCCCGACCGCCCAGCGACACGATGCCGACCTCGGGGTCGAGCAGCATCTCGAGCGCGATCCGCTGCTCGGCCGAGCGTCCGCGGATCCCGAACGACTCCCGGTCGCCACGGACGAGGTGTACCCGCTTGTCGGCCTTCACCCTTCCGAGGGCGCTGCCCCGCTCGGAGATCAGGACGAGCCCGGTGTGACAAGGCAGGTCCCGGGCCTCCTCCAGGTCGATCACCGCGTCGTCGTACAGCTCGTCGACCTGGGCGCCGCTGACCTCGACCTCGGTCATCCCCGTCCAGCCGGACTCGGGCGCGAGCTCGGCGCGGTACTCCTGGGCGTCGAGCCCGACCGCGGAGGCCTTGATCCGCATCGGCAGGTCCTTGGAGACCAGCGTGACCTGGTGTCCCTCGTTGGCGAGGTTGCAGGCGACGGCAAGGATCCGCGAGTCGTTGTCACCGAGCCGGAAGCCCGAGGGCAGTGACTGCGGGTCGGTGTGGTTCAGCTCGACCCGCAGGCTGCCGCCGCCCTCGCCGACCGGGACCGGCTCGTCGAGCCGTCCGTGCAGGACCCGGAGCTCGTCGAGCCTGCGCAGCGCCGAGCGGGCGAAGTACCCGAGCTCGGGATGGTGCCGTTTGCCCTCGAGCTCGGTGATCACGACGACAGGAAGAACCACCTCGTGCTCCTCGAACCGGCCCAGCGCGCCCGGGTCGGCCAGTAGCACGCTGGTGTCGAGAACGTACGTCCGGATCCCGGCGTCGGTCTCCTCGGCGCTCGTGCGGCGAGTAGTGGTGCTCGGTGTTGCAGCCACGGTTCGTCCCCTCGCGGGACCGACGCACGCACTCAGCGCCCCGGCCCTAGTCGTTTCCGTTGGACCGGGAGCGGGCCCGAAAGTCTGAGTGCAGACTCCCGGAGGCGACGCTGGAGTGCTCCAGTGCGCCGTGGTGCTGGTCGTGAGTCTTCACGAACGGGCCTCCCGAAACGGCTGGCTTCCCCACCTGCCGTCCCCTCCAGAGTAGGTCGATGTGACACAGATCTCCGCCGACACGCCCGAACCTGGGGTAGGGGGCAGGGTCAGGCGCCGAACCGGCGCTCACGCTCGGCGTAGGCCCGCAGCGCGCGCAGGAAGTCGACCCGCCGGAAGTCGGGCCAGTAGGCCTCACAGAAGTAGAACTCGCTCTGCGCGCTCTGCCACAGCAGGAAGCCGCCGAGCCGCTGCTCCCCCGAGGTGCGGATCACCAGGTCCGGGTCCGGCTGGCCCTTGGTGTAGAGGTGCTGGGCGATGTGCTCGACGTCGATGATCTCGGCGAGCTCCTCGACCGACGTGCCCTTGGACGCGTGCTCGTGCAGCAGCGAGCGGACCGCGTCGGCGATCTCGCGGCGTCCGCCGTACCCGACGGCGATGTTCACGATCAGGCCGTCGACGTCGCGGGTCGCGTCCGCCGACTCCTTGAGCCTGCGGGCGGTCGCGTCGGGCAGCAGGTCGAGCGCTCCGACCGGGTGCAGCCGCCACCGGTGCTCGGCGGCCAGGTCGGCCACCGCGTCCTCGATGATGCCGAGCAGCTCGGCGACCTCACCGGCGGGACGGTTCAGGTTCGCGGTCGAGAGCAGCCACAAGGTGACCACCTCGACCCCGGCCTCCTCGCACCACTCGAGCAGCGGGGAGATGTTCGCCGCCCCGGCACGGTGCCCGTGCGCGGCGTCGGCGCCCACCGCCTTGGCCCAGCGGCGGTTCCCGTCGAGCATCACGCCGACGTGCTTGGGCAGCTTGTCGCTGGGAAGGCGGCGCGCGAGACGCGCTTCGTACGCGGGGTAGAGCACCTTGCGGATGCCGTTCTTCCAGTCAGCCACGTTGCCCCACTTTACCTGTGATCCTGGACCCGATCGCTTGATTCAGGGAGGGCCACGCTGGGTACCTTGGCCACATGACCCGCCCTGGCCACGACTTCGTCGACCGCTCGGTCGATGCCACCGAACAGGTCCGCGACCAGGTGTGGGAGAAGTTCGGCGAGGTCAAGCCGAAGCTGCGCGGGTGGCTGCACGCGGCCACCGCGCCGCTGACCCTTGCCGCCGGTGTGGTGCTGATTGCGCTGTCGCCCACCGCGGCTACCCGGCTGGGCTCGTCCGTCTTCGCGGTCTCCGCACTGGTGCTGTTCACGGTCTCCGCGATCTACCACCGCGGGAACTGGTCGCCGCGCGTGTGGGCGTTCCTGCGCCGCTTCGACCACGCGAACATCTTCTTGCTGATCGCCGGCAGCTACACGCCGTTCACGCTGCTGCTGCTCGACGGGCACGACCGGACCACGCTGCTGTCGGTGGTCTGGGGCGGGGCCGCGCTCGGCGTGCTGTTCCGGATCTTCTGGACCGACGCGCCACGCTGGCTCTACGTGCCCATCTACGTCGCGCTCGGCTGGGCGGCGATCTTCTACTTCGGCGACTTCATCCGCCACGGCGGCACAGCGGTGCTCGTGCTGATGGCGGTCGGCGGAGGGCTCTACACGATCGGCGGCCTGGTCTACGGCCTGAAACGACCCAACCCGTTCCCCGGCTGGTTCGGCTTTCACGAGGTGTTCCACACGCTGACGATCGCCGCCTTCATCACCCACTACGTCGGCGTCTCGATCGCGACTTACTCGCTGCGCTGAACGTCGTTTTTGTCCTGACTCTTTACGACCACCCGGGTGCGGGGTTACCGTCGAAGGACAGATCGAATGCTGATCGAGATGGAGGTGCATCACGTTGACGAACCCCACACGATCACACCACGAGCCCGAAGGGCCGTGAAGAGCTGCTGAAGCAAGTCGTCGAAGGGGAAGGCCGCGTGCCTTCCCCTTCGTCATGCCAGGAGCGCCGCGTCATGCCAGGAGCGCCGCGTCATGCCAGGAGCCCGCGCAGGTCGTCCACCTTCGTCACCGGCCGGTCGCACACCATCCCTCGGCAGACATACGCCGCGGCGGCACCGTCGAGCGTGGTCCGGTTCGCCAGCAGCGGTACGACGGACCGCTCGTCCCTCGCCGACTGCTCCGGGGAACCGACGAGCACCACGGTCCCGGGACCGGTGGACATCCGCGCCGCCCGCTCCAGGTCCGCGCGCAGCGGATCATCCGGCTCACCCACCACTGCGACCTCCAGCGGTCCTGCCAGGGCCGCCTCGGCCGCGGCCAGGGACCAGCCCGCGAACCGCGGCACCCGCTCCGCGAGCGTGTGCACGTTCCTCAGCGCCGCCTCCGCCGCATCCCGGTGCCGCCCGGAACCCGTGACCGCGGCATAGCTCAGCAGCGCGTGGGTCAGCGCGGAGTGGCCGGACGGGCTGGCGTTGTCGCTGGGGTCACGTGGTCGGGTGACCAGCTGCTCCGCGTCCTCGGCGGTGTCGTAGAAGCCGCCGTCCCCGGCGGAGAACATCGCGAGGGCCTCGTTGAGCAGCGTCCTGGCCCGCGTCAGCCAGACGACGTCGCCGGTCGCGGACAGCAGCGCGAGGAAGCCGGCGGCCACGCAGGCGTAGTCCTCCAGGACACCGGCATGCCGGCCGGCGACCCCCTCCCGGGAGACCCGCAGCAGCTTGCGGTCCCGCACGTGCAGCTCGACGAGGAGCTCGGCGGCCGCGGCCGCGGCGTCGACGTACCTCGGCTCCTCGAGCAGCAGGCCGGCCTCGACCAGCGAGGAGATGGCCAGGCCGTTCCACGCGGCGACCACCTTGTCGTCGCGGGCCGGACGGACCCGGTGCCCGCGGGCGTCGAACAGTCGGCGACGGACGTCGGCCCACCGGTCGGCGTCGTCGGGGTCCCGCAACAGCTGCAGGGTCGACGTACCGTGCTCGAAGGTCCCGGCGTCGGTCACCTCGAACAGCGTCGCGGCCCAGGCACCGTCTTCGGGGCCGAGCACGTCTACCAGCTGCGCCGGGGTCCACGCGTAGAACTTGCCCTCCACGCCCTCGCTGTCGGCGTCGAGCGCGGAGGCGAAGCCGCCCTGCTCGGTGCGGAGCTCGGCGAGCAGGAAGTCGGCCGTCTCCCGCGCGATCCGGGCACCGAGCGGGTCACCGGTCTGGCGCCACCAACGGGCGTACAAGCCGAGCAGCTGGGCGTTGTCGTAGAGCATCTTCTCGAAGTGCGGCACCACCCAGTCCCGGTCGACGCTGTAGCGGGCGAAGCCGCCCGCGAGCTGGTCGTAGATGCCGCCGCGGGCCATCGCGCGGCAGGTCGAGTCGACCATCTGCCCGGCCATCGCCGACCCGGTGCGGGCCTGGTGCCGCAGCAGGAACTCCAGCACCATCGACGGCGGGAACTTCGGCGCGGTGCCGAAGCCGGCGGCGCCCTGGTCGAAGTCGCGACCGAGGTGCTGCACGGCTGCGTCGAGCACTGGGTCGTCGATCGGGTCCGCGCCGGCCAGGCCGGTGTCCTGACGCAGGTGGTCGCGCATGTTGCCCGCCACGTCGACCACCTCCTGGCGCCGGTCGCGCCAGGCCTCGGTGAGCGCGGCGAGGATCTGCCGGAACGCGGGCTGTCCGTGCCGCGGCTGGTCGGGGAAGTAGGTTCCGGCGAAGAACGGCTCACCGTCGTGGTTGAGCACGACCGTCATCGGCCAGCCGCCGTGCCCGGTCATCGCCGTGGTGGCCTGCATGTAGACCGCGTCCACGTCGGGCCGCTCCTCACGGTCGACCTTGATGTTGACGAAGTGCTGGTTCATGAACGACGCGGTGACCGCGTCCTCGAACGACTCGTGCGCCATGACGTGGCACCAGTGGCAGGCGGCGTAGCCGACACTGAGCAGCACCGGCACGTCGCGGCTGCGGGCCTCGTCGAACGCGTCGGGGCCCCACTCCCACCAGTCGACGGGATTGTCCTGATGCTGCAGCAGGTACGGCGACGTCGCAGCCGCCAACCGGTTCGCCACGACTGCCCTTCCTCCCTCTCGCGTCCTCGTCCACTACAGCACATCGACCCAGAGCCACATGTCGTTGCCATCCATGTGGACGGCAACGACGCCAGTTGCCCGACTTTTCATGTCGTTCCCATCCAGGTGGACGGGAACGACACACAGGTCTCGGGCAGCTCGGACCCGACGCACTGCAGGATCGAAGACCGACCGGAATGTTGCCTGGACGCGGTTGCCGGGATAGGCATGTTGTATGACCCAACGTATGAATCTCGCCGACATCGCGCCCGACTTCTACCGCGCCATGGGCGGCCTGGAACAAGCGATCCACGAGTCCGGCATCGAGCCGGCGCTCTACGAGCTGATCAAGATCCGTGCCTCACAGCTCAACGGCTGCGCCTACTGCCTCGACATGCACCACCGCGATGCCCGCAAGGGCGGTGAGTCGCAGCGCCGGCTCGACGTGCTGTCCGCCTGGCGCGAGGCCCCGTCGTTCTTCTCCGAGACCGAACGCGCGGCCCTGACGTTGACCGAGTGCGCCACCCTGATCGCCGACGACGGCGTGCCGCAGCCGGTCTGGGACGAGGCAATGCGTGTCCTCGGCGAGAAGGGCGTGGCGCAGGTGCTGATGGCGGTGGTCGCGATCAACAGCTGGAACCGGATCGCGGTCTCCACCCATCAGGACCTGCCCGCCGACGAGTAGCCACCGCCCGCGGCATCACCGGGCAAGCAACAGACCGACCGGGATGCTGACCAGCAGCACGACGACCAGCGCCCGGAAGGCGAGCAGCAGCACCCGGCCGGCACCGCTGGGACGTGCGCCCCGAACGCCGTGGACCGCCAGGACCAGCGCGACGACGAGCAGCAGACCGCCGACGTCCACCAGCACGGTGGCGCCGACCAGCACCCCGGCCAGCACGGCCGCGTTGCCGAGGTTCCAGCAGGCCAGCTCGGCCAGCACCGCGCCGAGCGGTGCGGCGCCGCGCGTGGAGCTCGACACGAGCAGGTGGCCCAGCCCGAGCACGACCTGCGCGACCCCGGCGACCAGCACCAGGTACGCCGTCGCCCAGGCGGTGTGCTCGCTCGGGGCCGAGGCTGTGGCCGCCGACAACAGTCCCCCGGCGACGACGCAGACCACGCCGATCACCAGGAACGGGAGCACCCGCGCGCTCGGGAACGTCATCGCAGCAGCCGCCGGGCGGCCCGCTCGATGTCCCCCTCCTGGACCAGGACCAGGTTCGCGGCGGCGCCGAGCGGCACGAAGCTGTCCGTTCCTGAGACACGGGCGGTGCGCCCGTCGTACCCGCCCTCGACCAGCGCGCTGACGACTGCCTCTCCGACGCCTCCACTGTGCCGCGTCTCGTCGACGACCAGGACGTGTCCGGTCGCGGTGGCCTCACGGAGCAGGTCGTCGGCGGGCAGCGGCGCGAGCCAGCGCAAGTCGAGCACCCGGACGCCGATCCCGTCGCGGGCGAGCCGACGCGCCGCCCGCAGCGACATCCGGACGCCGTTGCCGAAAGTGACGATCGTGAGGTCGGTTCCCTCCCCCACCGTCCGGGCGCTGCCGATCGGCACGTGCTGCTGCGGCGGGTACGCCTCGAGCCAACCACCGTCGCCCTCGTCGTGGAGGTCCCGCTCGTGGTAGAGCGCGATCGGTTCGAGGAAGACGCAGACGGCGCCGTCCAGCCGTGCCGCCTCGACACAGGTCCGCAGCATCGCCGCGGCGTCGTCGGGTCGGGCCGGGGAGGCGACCACCAGGCCCGGTACGTCGCGCAGCACCGCGACGCCGTTGTCGTTGTGGAAGTGGCCCCCGAAACCACGCTGGTAGGCGTAGCCGGCGACACGGACCACCATCGGGTTGCGGAACTGTCCCCGGGAGAAGAACTGCAGCGTGGCCGCCTCGCCCCGCAGCTGGTCCTCGGCGTTGTGCAGGTAGGCGAGGTACTGGATCTCCGGCACCGGCAACAGCCCGGCCACACCCGCTCCGAGCGCCAGCCCCAGGACCGCCTGCTCGTCGAGCGGCGTGTCGAAGACCCGGACCGCCCCGAACCGGCGCTGCAGGCCACGGGTCACCCCGTAGACCCCGCCCTTGCGCCCGACGTCCTCACCGAAAACGAGCAGCTCGCGATGCGACTCCATCAGGTCGGCCAGCGTCGCGTTGATCGCCTGCGCCACGGTGAGCCTCTCCTCCGATGGGGCGGCGGGCAACCGGGACACCGCTGCGGCGACCAGCTCCGGTCGTCGGGGTGCCAACGGCGCGACGACCTCGGCGGCCGACTCGAGCGGGCGGGCGGCCAGCGCACCCTCGGCCACGCTGCGCACCCGCCGACGGATCCGGTCCTCGCGCTCCAGGACCAGCGCGGGCGTGAGGGCGCCGGAGCCCACCAGCAGCCGGGCGGTGCCGAGCAGCGGGTCACGGCTGAGGTCGGCCGCGACCTCGGCCGGTGTCCGGTAGCCGGTCTCCACGTCGGACCCGGCGTGGCCGAAGAACCGCACCATCGAGAGGTGCAGCAGTGCCGGCTTCCGGTGCCGCCGCACCCAGTCCGAGGCGCCACGCGCCGCGTCGTAGGTCGCGGCCACATCGGTGCCGTCCGCGGAGAAGTACCGCAGACCGGGGCGGTCCGCGTAGGCGGCGCGGATCCAGCCGGCCGGGGTCCGGACACTGATCCCCAGCCCGTTGTCCTCACACACCACCAGCAGCGGCACCGGCAGCCCCTGGTACGTCGCCAGGGCTGCGGTGTTGAGGGCGCCGACCGCGGTGGAGTGGTTCATCGACGCGTCCCCGAGGCTCGCGACCGCCACCGCGTCACCGGGCCAGGGGCATTCCACGCCGAGCTTGCGGGCGCGCTCGATCGCGAAGGCGACGCCGACGGCACGGGGCAGGTGCGAGGCGATCGTGGAGGTCTGCGGGATGACCGCCAGCTCGGCACGGCCGAACACCTTGTGCCGGCCTCCCGCGATGGGTTCGTCCGCGGCGCCTGCGACGCCGTGTAGCACGTCGGTGACCGGGTCGATGCCGGGCACCTGGCGGGCGCGGCGGACGTAGAACGCGCCGGAGCGGTAGTGCAGCAGTGCCGGGTCCGTGGGGCGCAGCACGGCGGCGACCGCCGCGTTCCCCTCGTGACCGGAGGAGCCGATCGTGTAGTACCCGCGGCCCTGCTGCTGCATCCACCGGGCAGCCAGGTCGAGGTGCCGGCTGGCCAGCTGGGCGTCGAGGATCTCCAGGCACTCGGCCACGGTCAGGTCGCTGCCCGGCCGGACCGGGGCGTCAGGGCCGGCGACCGGCCCGGCGGTCGTTGCGGGTCCTTCGAGGGCGCGTACGGCGTCGGCGAACTGCCGTGGAGCATCCTCGATCGTCATCGGTGGCGGCTCACATCCGGAAGTCGAGCTCCGGCACCAGCTCCGCCACATCCATCTGCGCCTTCTGCAGGGCGCCGGAGTAGTCCCAGTTCACCGCCTGCCACCGGGTCATCTGCTCGAGCACCCAGATGCCGGACTGGCGGCTGCCGTTGCCGGACTTGCCGTTCCCGCCGAAGGGCAGGTGCGCCTCGGCACCCGACGTGGAGTTGTTCACGCTGACCATGCCCGCCGAGATCCCGCGGCAGAAGGTGAACACCGACTTCGGGTCGTTGGTGTAGATCGACGAGGACAGTCCGTAGCCGGGGGCGTTGGCGAGGTCGATCGCCTCGTCGAGCGTCGTGAACGTGGTCACGCCGACCAGCGGTCCGAACGTCTCGTTGCGGAACAGCGCGTCGTCGCGACGTACGCCGTCGACGATGACCGGGTGGTAGAACAACCCGGCCCCGGCGTCGCCGACGAAACCGTCGCGCGGGTTGTCCGGGCCGATCCGGCCCACGCCGGTGGAGCCCAGAACCTTGTGGTGACTGGCGATCTGGTCGAGGTAGTCGTCGTAGCGGTCCGCGAACTTCGTGTCCAGCATCGGCCCGTAGAGGACGTCCTGGGTCGGGTCGCCGAGCCGTGCGCTCGCGGTGGCCTCCACGAACCGGGCCAGGAAGTCGTCGTGCACCCGCTCGTCGACGATCACCGTGCCGAGCGACGTGCAGCGCTGGCCGCCGGTGCCGAACCCCGCGAAGAGTGCGCCCTGCACGGCGAGGTCGAGGTCGGCGTCCGCGCAGACCACCATCGGGTTCTTGCCGCCGAGCTCGAGGCAGGCCGACTGCAGGTGCCGGCCGGTCAGCTCGCCGACCCGGGAGCCGACCTCGGTGGAGCCGGTGAAGCCGACCTTGTCCACCAGGCCCTGCTCCAGTGCCTGCTCGAGACCAGAGAACGTCGTGTCACCGTCGGCGTGGACGATGTTCAGCACCCCGTCGGGAAGACCGCCGCCGCGGCTGAAGAGGTCGAAGAAGGCCTGTGCGGAACCGGCGGCGTACTCCGCGGGCTTCCACACCACGGTGTTGCCACAGAGCAGCGCGGGCACGATGTACCACGACGGCACGGCGACCGGGAAGTTTCCGGCGGTGACGATCGCGACGGTTCCGACCGGGTTGCGGAACGTGAACAGCTTCTTGTCCGGCATCTCCGAGGGCACGGTCTGCCCGTAGAGCCGGCGGCCCTCCCCGAGGAAGAAGTCGCAGGTGTCGACGATCTCGCGAACCTCACCGAGCGCCTCGGCATAGGGCTTGCCGATCTCCTCGGTGACCAGCCGGGCCAGCGCCTCGGCGTTCTCCTCGACGACGCGACCGATGTGCGCGATGGCGCGGCCCCGGACCGGCGCGGGGACGTCGGCCCAGGCAGGTTGGGCGTCCTTCGCGGCGCGGCAGGCGTCGACGTACCCGTTGCTGTCGGCCATCGCGACCTCGGCGACCACCTCACTGGTGCGCGACGGGTTTCGCGACTCGTAGCGCGGGCCGGCGCCGGGCAGCGAGCGGCCTCCCACGACCGAGGTGATCTGGCGGGTCATCGTGCCTCCTGTGACGTGGCGGGCTGTGCGGTGTCGAGCGTGGACAGTGCCCGGTCGAAGGCTGCCACAGCAAGGCCCAGCTCGTCGCGGGCGACCGACAGTGCGGGCCGGAACCGGATCGAGCGCGGCCCGCAGCCCAGCGCCAGCACGTGCTCGTCATCGTAGAGCCGGCCGACCAGCTCGTCCCTGGTCACCGTGTCGGGAAGATCCAGGGCGCACATCAGGCCGCGGCCGCGCACGTTGGAGACCAGGGCGCCATGGCGTTCGCCGAGCTGCTGCAGGTCCGCGAGCAGTCCGGCGCCGAGGTCGGCGGCGCGGTCGACCAGCCCGTCGCGCTCGATGATCTCCAGCAGTCGGCGGGAGCGCACCATGTCGACCAGCCCGCCGCCCCAGGTGGAGTTGATCCGGCCGGCCACCGCGAAGACGTTGTCGGGGACCTCGTCGACCCGGCGACCAGCCATGATCCCGCCGAGCTGGACCTTCTTGGCGAAGGCGACGATGTCGGGCTGCAGGCCGAGCTGTTGGTAGGCCCACGTGGTGCCGGTCAGCCCGACCCCGGTCTGCACCTCGTCGAGGATGAACAGCGCGTCGTGGTCGCGGCACAGCTGCTGGACCGCCTGCAGGAACTGCGGCCGCAGGTGGTTGTCGCCGCCCTCGCCCTGGATCGGCTCGGCGATGAAGCAGGCGATGTCGTGCGGGTGCGCCGCGAACGCCGCCCGGGCCTGGTCCAACGCGTGCCGCTCGGCAGCCTCGACAGCGGACAGGTGGCTCTCGAGCGGGAAAACCATCGCGGGCACGTCGATCCGAGGCCAGTCGAGCTTCGGGTAGCGGTCAGTCTTCACCGGGTCGGTGTTGGTCAGGGACATGGTGTAGCCGCTGCGGCCGTGGAAGGCGCGGGTCAGGTGCAGCACCTTGGTGCCGAGCTCCGCGGGCCGGCCGTGCGTCTCGTTGTGGCGGCTCTTCCAGTCGAACGCGCACTTCAGGGCGTTCTCGACCGCGAGCGCGCCGCCCTCGACGAAGAACAGGTGCGGCAGCGCCGGGTCGCCGAGCACACGGGCGAAGGTCTCCACGAACTCGGCGTAGTGGGTGGTGTAGATGTCGGAGTTCGCGGGCTTGTTGGCCGCCACCTCGGCGAGCAGCGCGGTGAACTCGGGGTCGTCGGCCAGCCCCGGAGGGTTCAGGCCGAGCGGCGCGGAGGCGAAGAAGCTGTAGAGGTCGAGGTACTCCGTCCCGGTGACTGCGTCGACGACCCAGGACCCGTGGCTCTTGGCGGTGTCGAGCACCAGCGGGTAGCCGCCGGTGAGCAGATGCCGGGAGAGCGTCGCGTGCACCTGCTCCGGCGCCACCTCCGTCGTGGACAATTCCTTCATGAACACCCCTTTCACCGTATGTTTTTCACCATAGCCCTTACCGTGCGGGAAATCATGCGGCTCGGGAATGGGTGCAGCGCGCCGGTCGTTCTAACCACGTGGATCCCGACCCGACCTCCGGAAGGACTGAACACAGATGCCGACGACCGAGCTGACCGCTCAGACATTCGAGAAGACGGTCGAGGACAACGACATCGTCCTGGTGGACTTCTGGGCCTCCTGGTGCGGCCCGTGCCGTCAGTTCGCACCGACGTACGAGAAGGCCGCCGACACCAACGCCGACATCGTGTTCGGCAAGGTGGACACCGAGGCCGAGCAGGCCCTGGCCCAGGCCGCGAACATCACCTCGATCCCCACGCTGATGGCCTTTCGTGAGGGCATCCTCGTCTTCGCCCAGCCCGGGGCACTCCCCCCGCCGGCGCTCGACCAGGTGATCACCGCGGTGCGCGACCTCGACATGGAGGACGTACGCAAGCAGGTCGACGCTCAGCAGAACGGCGACGGCCAGACCGGCGAGACCGCCTGACCGGCATGGACGCACGCGCCTGGGACGAGCGGTACGCCGAGAGTGACCTGGTCTGGTCGGCGGCGCCGAACCAGTTCGTGGAAGCCGAGCTGGCCGACCTGCGGCCCGGGCGGGCGCTCGACGTGGCCTGCGGTGAGGGCCGCAACGCGCTGTGGCTGGCCGACCGCGGGTGGGACGTGACCGCCGCGGACTTCTCGTTGACCGGGCTGGACAAGGGCCGTGCGCTGCAGGCACGTCATGAGCACGGCCGGGACATGCACATCGAGTGGGTGCACGCCGATGTGCTCGAGCACGACTTCGGCGCCGACGCCTTCGACCTGGTGCTGGTCGCGTACCTGCAGCTCTCCGACGACGAGCGGCACACCGCCGTACGACGGGCGTACCGGTCGCTGTCCGTCGGCGGCACGTTCTTCCTGGTGGCCCACGACTCCACGAACCTGACCGAAGGCACCGGAGGACCGCAGGACCCCTCCGTGCTCTACACCGCCGAGGACGTACTCGCCGACCTCGACGGTGAGCGCTTCGAGGTGCAGCGCGCCGAACGGGTGCCCCGTGTCGTCGCCGCGGCCGACGGGTCCAGCCACGAGCACGCCGGCGAGCCGACGCGGACGGCCTACGACGCTCTGGTGCGACTCACCCGCACCGCCTGAGGCGCCCCTCTGGCCCCAGTTTCATCTAGGTATGTAGGGAACACGTCACTTCCCACAGGGCGCATGCCGTGGGGAGTGACGGCTTCCCTACATACCTTGGGGAAACCACAGCCGGCTCAGCGGTCGTCGGAGGACCCGTTCTTCTTCTCCTCGAAGTTGATCCTGCCCAGGTGCTTGCGGAGGCTGAACGCGAGGAACACCACGGCGGCCGCGAGCGCGAGGAAGACCGCGAACCCGAGCCACCCGGGCTTGACGTCCGCAGGGTCCGGCGTCTTGTCGAGCAGGGGCACCAGGGCGGACCAGACGATGTTCATGACCCCATTGTGTCAACTGGCCGTCTCGACGGCACGGCGGACTCCCGCGAAGAGGTCGTCCTCGGGCGGCTCCACCTCGACCAGGCTGCGCGCGAGCTCGTAGTCCTCGGTCGGCCAGGCCTTCTGGTGCACGTCGAGCGGGCACGCGAACCACGCGCCGTCCGGGTCGATCTGCGTGGCGTGCGCGAGCAGAGCCTGGTCGCGCACCGGGAAGTAGTCGGCGCACGGCACCCGGGTCGTGATCCGTGCCGCGTGCTCCGGGTCGGGCTTCCACTCCGCGAGCCGCTCGGCGTACGGCGACTCCAGGCCGCGCGCGACCATCTCGTCGTGCAGCGCCTGGGTCCGCTCACGGTGGAACGAGTGGTGGTAGTAGAGCTTCAGCGGCTGCCACGGCTCACCGGCGTCCGGGTAGAGACCCGGGTCCCCGGCCGCCTCGAACGCCGCCACCGTGATCTTGTGGCACATCACGTGGTCGGGGTGCGGGTAGCCGCCGTTCTCGTCGTACGTCGTGACCACGTGCGGCCGGAACTGGCGCATCAGCCGGACCAACGGCTCGGCGGCCTGCTCCACCGGCACCAGCGCGAAGCAGCCCTC
>DASSBE010000025.1:0-136034 GCA_035699065.1 Nocardioidaceae bacterium | reverse complement strand
GGGATACCTGTAGGCCGCGAGCCGTTCGCGGCAGAACACGATCAGCTCGTCGGCGTAGGCGAGTTGAAGCTCACCGGAAGGCGCCCTCACCGGTGAGCGCCTGGCCGATCACCAGCTGGTGCACCTCCGAGGTGCCTTCGTAGGTCAGCACCGACTCGAGGTTGTTCGCGTGCCGCATGACCGGGTACTCCAGCGTGATCCCGGCGGCGCCCAGCAAGGTACGGCACTCGCGGGCGATCGCGATCGCCTCCCGGACATTGTTCAGCTTGCCGAGACTGATCTGCTCGGGCCGGACCGTGCCCTGGTCCTTGAGCCGGCCGAGGTGCAGCGCGAGGAGCATCCCCTTGCCGAGCTCGAGGGTCATGTCCGCGAGCTTCGCCTGGGTGAGCTGGTAGCCGGCCAGCGGCTTGTCGAAGATGTCACGCTCGCGCGTGTAGGCGATCGTGGTCTCCAGGCAGTCGCGCGCCGCTCCGAGCGCGCCGAACACGATGCCGTAGCGGGCCTCGTTCAGGCAGGACAGCGGCCCGGACAGCCCCGACGCCTCCGGCAGCATCGCCGAGCCGGGGAGCCGGACGTTCTCCAGCACCAGTTCGGAGGTCACCGAGGCGCGTAGTGACATCTTCTTGGTGATCTCCGGCGCCGAGAAACCCGGCGTGTCGGTAGGCACCACGAAGCCGCGCACCCGGTCCTCGGTCTGCGCCCAGACCACGGCCACGTCGGCGACCGAGCCGTTGGTGATCCACATCTTGGTGCCGTCGAGAATCCAGTCGTCGCCGTCCCGGCGGGCCCGCGTGCGCATGCCGGCGGGGTTGGAGCCGAAGTCGGGCTCGGTCAGGCCGAAGCAGCCGAGCGCCTCCCCCGCGGCCATCCGCGGAAGCCACTCCTGCTTCTGCTCCTCGGAACCGTGCTTCCAGATCGCGAACATCGCCAGCGACCCCTGCACCGACACCAGCGAGCGCAGCCCGGAGTCGCCCGCCTCGAGCTCCATGCAGGCCAGGCCGTACGCCGTTGCTGTGGTCCCGGCGCAGCCGTAGCCGTCGAGGTGCATGCCCAGCACCCCGAGCGAGCCCAGCTCCTTGGCGAGGTCACGGGCGGGCACCGACGCGGACTCGTACCACTGTGCCAGCGAGGGCTTGACCCGGTCGTCGACGAACCTGCGCACCGTGTCCCGCATCGCGCGGTCCTCCTCACCCACCAGCGAGTCGGTGTCGAACAGGCCGAGTGGGGTCTGTGGTGTGGCCATGCGGGATCCTCCTGGTGTGCTGGTGCTCAGACGAACGCGTTGACGCCGGTCTCGGCGCGACCGATGAGCAGCTTCTGGATCTGACTGGTGCCCTCGTACAACGTCATCACGCGCGCGTCGCGCATGTACTTCTGCACCGGGTACTCGTCGACGTACCCGTAACCGCCGAACACCTGGATCGCCAGGTTCGCCGAGCGGACCGCCGCCTCGCTGGCGAAGTATTTGGCCTTCGACGCCTCGACGCCGAACGGCTCTCCGCGTTCGATCAGGTCCGCCGCGCGCCAGACCAGCAGCCGTGCCGCGTCGGCGTCGACGGAGATGTCGGCGATCATGTCCTGCACCAGCTGGAACGACGCGAGTGACCGACCGAACTGCCTGCGTTCCTTGGCGTAGGACACGACCGCGTCCAGGCACCCCGCGATGATCCCGACGCAGCCCGCCCCGACCGAGACCCGGCCCTTGTCCAGCGCGGACATCGCCATCGTGAAGCCCTCGCCCTCCTTGCCGAGCAGCGTGTCCGCGGGGACGCGGACATCGTCGAGGGACAGCTCGGCCGTGGCCTGGCCGCGGAGCCCGAGCTTGCCCTTGATCTCCGTGCGGCCGAAGCCCACCGTGTCGGTGGGCACCAGGAACGCCGAGACCCCTTTGGGGCCGGGACCCCCGGTGCGGGCGAAGACCAGGCACACGTCGGCCCAGGTGCCGTTGGTGATGAAGATCTTGGAGCCGGTGATCACGTAGTCCTCGCCGTCACGAACGGCCCGGGTCGTCAGGTTGCTGGCGTCGGAGCCGGTGTCCGGCTCGGTCAGGCCGAAGCAACCGAGGGCGCGTCCGGTCGCGATGCCGGGAAGCCACTGCTGCTTCTGCTCCTCGGTCCCGAAGGCCAGGATCGACTTGCCGACCAGCCCGTTCGAGACCGAGACGATGCCGCGCACGGCAGAGTCGGCGCGACCCAGCTCCTCCATCGCGAGACAGTAGGTGAGGTGGTCGCCCCCGATGCCGCCGTACTCCTCGGGGATGGTCAGTCCGAAGAAGCCGAGGTCGCCCATCTGGGCGATGATCGCGGTGTCGACCGACTCGGCACGGTCCCACGCGGCGCGGTGCGGGACGACCTCGTTGTCGAGGAACTCGCGGGCGAGCCGGCGGAAGCTCTCCTGCTCCTCGCTCAGTGCCAGGTCCATGGGACTCCTGCCGTGCGGTGATGGCGATGTCACGCTACGCTAACCTTACAGCGTTAGTTTTTGCAAGGAGTACGCCGATGGCCCGCCCCCGCACGCCGCTGCTCAACCGGACCCTGATCCGCGACACGGCACTGGCGATGATCGACGAGCACGGGCTGGCCACCCTGTCGATGCGCCGGCTGGCTCAGGCGCTGGGTGTGCAGGCGGCGTCGCTCTACAGCCACTACCCCACCAAGGACCACGTCCTCGATGCGGTCGCGAACCTGCTGACCGAGCAGGTGGACACCTCCGGTTTCGAGCGCGGCGACTGGCGTGCGGGGCTGACCACGTGGGCCCGTTCCTACCGCGCCGCGCTGGCCGCCCATCCGAACGCGGTGCCGGTGGTCGCCTCCGGGGCGGGCCGCCGCGAACAGTTCCTCGCGATGGCAGACGCGGTGCACGGCGGCCTGGTCGGTGCCGGCTGGGCACCCCGCGACGCCACGATGATCGCCGGGTCCGTGAAGTACCTGGTGATCGGTGCGGCGTCCACGCCCTTCGCGAGCGGCTTCGCCGACGACGTCCAGGTCTACCTCGACCGCTACCCGAACCTGACCCAGGCCCACCGGCTGCGCGAGCACGCCGAGCGGATCGACCAGGACAGCTTCGAGCTCGGACTCGGCTCGCTGGTCCGCGGCCTGGAGGAGGTCTACGCGATGCGGGTCAGGCAGGTACGGCGGGCAGGTCGACGAGCTCACTGAGCCGCCGCCGGTGCGCGCCCGGAGTGCCCAGAGCGATCTGGTCGGCCTTGGCGCGCTTGAGGTAGAGGTGCGCAGGGTGCTCCCAGGTCATCCCGATCCCGCCGTGCAGCTGCACGCACTCCTCGGCCGCCCGGACCGCCACGTCGGCGCAGTAGGCCTGCGCCAGGGACGCGGCCACCTCCCGGTCCGGGTCGTGGTCGGCGGCGGTGGCCGCGGCGTAGCGGGCCGCGGCCCGGGCCGACTCGACGCTCACGTAGAGGTCGGCGAGCCGGTGCTTGAGCGCCTGGAAGCCGCCCACCACCCGGCCGAACTGCCGCCGGTCCTTCAGGTAGGCCAGGGTGCTGTCCAGGCACCACTGCGCGACACCGAGCTGTTCCGAGGCGAGCAGGGCGGCGCCCACGGTCAGCGCCTCGCGCACCGCCGCGTCGCCGCGACCTGCCGGAGCGATGATCGTCGAGGCCGCCCCGGTCAGGTCGACGTCGGCGAGCCGGCGGGTCATGTCCAGCGACACCACCGGCTCGACCGTGGCCGACGCGGCGTCCACCGCGTGCAGCTCGACTCCGCCGTCGGTCGCCACCGGCACCAGCAGCAGATCCGCCTCGAGCGCACCGGCCACCGACGTGACCCGGCCCTGCAGCCGGCCGTCGGTCGCCCGGACCGCCGCCGCGAAGCTCATCGCGCTCATCGACAGCGGCACCACCAGCGCGGCCGTCCCGTCTCCTGCGGCGACTGCGGCCAACAGGTCGTCGTCGTCGGTCGCGAGCACGGCCGCCGTGGCGAGCACCGAGCTGGTCAGGAACGGCACCGGCGCCACGAAGCGCCCGAGCTCCTCCAGGACCAAGGCCGCTTCCCGTGCCGTCGCACCCGCGCCGCCCCGGTCCTCCGGCACCAGCAGACCGGCCAGGCCGAGGTCCACGGTCAGCGCCCGCCACAGCTGTGGCTGCAGAGACCGGCCGCCGTCGTAGACAGCGACCACCTTGTCCGGCGTACATCGTGCGGTGAGCAGGTCGCGCACGGTGTCGCGCAGCGAGTCCTCGACGTCGGTGTAGAGCAGGTTCACGTCGTGGGCCGGCTGTGTGGTCTGCTGGGTCATCTGGGCAGGTCCTTCCACGCGATGTCCTTGTCGGCGCGGGCCTCCGCGGGGAGGCCGAGCACCCGTTCGGCCACGATGTTGCGCAGGATCTCCGAGGTGCCGCCCTCGATCGAGTTGCCCTTGGCGCGAAGGTACCGATAGCCCGCGTCGCGGCCGGTGAACTCGACCAGGTCCGGCCGGACCATCGTCCAGTCGCCGTAGCGCAGCCCGTCCTCGCCGAGAAGCTCGACCTCGAGGCCGCTCAGCTGCTGCGCGAGCCGGGCGAAGGTGAGCTTCATCGCCGAGCCTTCCGGGCCGGGTGCGCCGACCGCGAGCTTCTGGCGCAGCCGCTGGCCGGTGAGCCGGGCGACCTCCGCCTCGGTCCACAGCGACATCAGCCGGTCGTGCAGCTCCGGCGTGCGCAGCTCGGGACGTTCGCGCCAGGTGCTCGCGACCACGCCGGCCATGCCGCCCTCACGCGGCGCCGCGTTCCCGCCGATCGCGACCCGCTCGCTCATCAGGGTGGCGTTGGCGACCTTCCAGCCCTCGCCTTCCGGGCCGAGCCGGTGCGCGTCGGGGATGCGTACGTCGGAGAGGAACACCTCGTTGAACTCGGCCTCGCCGGTGATCTGGCGCAGCGGTCGTACGTCGACGCCCGGATCGGTCATGTCGCACACGAAGTAGGTCAGCCCGGCGTGCTTGGGAACGGCCGGGTCGGTGCGGGCCAGCAGGATCGCCCAGCGGGCCTTGTGCGCGGCGGACGTCCACACCTTCTGTCCGTTCACCACCCAGCCGTCCCCGTCGCGGTCCGCCCGGGTCCCCACCGCGGCGAGGTCGGACCCGGCGCCGGGCTCGCTGAACAGCTGGCACCACACCTCCTCACCGGTCCACAGCGGCGGGAGGAAGCGGTGCTTCTGCTCGTCGGTGCCGAAGGCGAGGATCGTGGGGGCGGCCATGCCCAGCCCGATCCCGTTGCGGCGTGGGTCGTTGTCGGGTGCACCCGCCGCGACGAGCAGCTGGTCGACGTACCCCTGGAAGGTCCGCGGCAGACCGAGCCCACCGAGCCCCTCGGGGAAGTGCACCCAGGCCAGGCCAGCGGCGAAGCGCGCGCGAAGGAAGTCGAGCGGGTCCGTGCTCGCCGGGTCGTGCGTGGCGAGCAGGTCCGCCACTCGTGCCTTCAGGTCCGCGCGGATCTCCTCCTCGCTCATGAGGTCCGCGCCGCGGCACGACGCTTGAGCTCGTTCCTGGCGAGGGCGTTCTTGTGCACCTCGTCGGGGCCGTCGGCGAAGCGCAGCGTGCGGATGCCCGCGAACGACGCGGCCAGCGGGAAGTCCTGGGACAGGCCCCCGGCGCCGTGCACCTGGATCGCCTTGTCGAGGATCCACTCCACCGTCTGCGGGGTGGCGATCTTGATCGCCTGGATCTCGGTGTGCGCGCCCTTGTTCCCGACGGTGTCCATCAGCCAGGCGGTCTTGAGCACCAGCAGCCGCAGCTGCTCGATCCGCAGCCGGGCCTCGGCGATCCAGTCACGGACCACGCCCTGCTCGGCCAGCGGCTTGCCGAAGGCGACCCGGTCCGAGGCACGGTCGCACATCAGCTCGAGGGCGCGCTCGGCGGTGCCGATCGAGCGCATGCAGTGGTGGATCCGACCCGGACCGAGCCGGGCCTGAGCGATCGCGAACCCGTCGCCCTCCTCGCCGATCAGGTTGCTCGCCGGCACCCGTACGTCGTGGAACGCGATCTCGGCGTGGCCACCGTGGTCGTGGTCGTCGTAGCCGAACACCTGCATGCCGCGCTCGATCACGACGCCCGTGGTGTCGCGGGGCACCAGGATCTGGCTCTGCTGGCGGTGCCGGTCTGCGGACGGGTCGGTCTTGCCCATCACGATGAAGATCTTCGCGTCCGGGTTCATCGCGCCGGTGATCCACCACTTGCGCCCGTTGATCACGTAGTCGTCGCCGTCCCGCTCGATGCGGGTGCTGATGTTGGTGGCGTCGGAGGAGGCCACGTCGGGCTCGGTCATCGCGAACGACGAGCGGATCTCCCCGGCGAGCAGCGGCTCGAGCCACTGCTTCTTCTGCGCGTCGGTGCCGAACATCGCCAGCACCTCCATGTTGCCGGTGTCCGGCGCCGAGCAGTTCAGCACGGCCGGGGCCAGGTGGCCGCTGCGGCCGGTGATCTCCGCGAGCGGGGCGTACTGCAGGTTGGTCAGTCCCGCGCCGTGCTCGCCGGGCAGGAACAGGTTCCACAGGCCACGGGCGCGCGCCTCCTTACGGAGCTCGGCGAGCACCGGCAACCGGGTGAAGGCCCAGTAGCCGTCGCCGTCCTGCTCCGCCAGCTGCTCGGCGAACACCGGCTCCGCGGGGTAGACGTGCTCGTCCATGAACGCCAGGAGCTTCTCGCGCAGCTCCTCGGTCCGGGCGTCGTAGGCGAAGTCCATCAGGTGCGCTCCTTCATCGAGGTGAGCCCGGCCGAGAGCAGGGGTTCGACGATGCCACCGACGGTGTCGAAGCCCTCGCCCACGGTCTGGCCCTGGGTGTAGCGGTAGTGGATGCCCTCGAGGATCACCGCGAGCTTGAAGTACGCCAGCCCCAGGTAGAACCCCATCGCGGACAGGTCGCGTTCGCTGCCGGCGGCGTAGCGCTCGAGCATCGCCTCGTTGGACAGGAAACCGTCGGCGGTGGAGGCGTCGGCGACCGCATAGCCGCTGTCGAGGGCCGCCATGTCCTGGTAGACGGCCAGCAGCGCCACGTCGGTCAACGGGTCGCCGAGCGTGGCCATCTCCCAGTCGATCACCGCGGCCACCTCGTCGTTCTGGTCGACCAGCAGGTTGTCGAGTCGGAAGTCGCCGTGCACGATTCCGGGCGGGGACTCCACCGGGAGCTGCACCTCGAGCAGGTCGTGCAGCTCGTCGGCTCCGTCGAGGGTGCGGCTGCGCGAGGCGTCGAGCTGCTTCTTCCACCGCCGCACCTGTCGAGCGAGGAAGCCCTCGGGCCGTCCGAAGCCGGAGAGCCCGACAGCGACCGGGTCCACCCGGTGCAGGGTCGCGAGGGTGTCGACCATCCGGGTCGAGATGGCCATCGTGCGCGTCGGGCCGAGCGCCGCGAGCTGGGAGGCGAGGCGGTACGGCGTGCCGTCCACATGCTCCATCACGTAGAACGGTGCACCGACCACGCCGGGATCCTCGCAGAGCACGTAGGTCCGGGGCACCGGGACGTCCGTGTCGCGCAGCGCCGTCATCACCGTGTGCTCGCGCGCCATGTCGTGGGCGGTGGCGAGGACGTGCCCGAGCGGAGGTCGCCGTACGACCCAGCTGCGCGTGCCGTCCCCCAGCTCGTAGGTCAGGTTCGACTTGCCGCCGGCGATCAGCTCCGCCCGCAACGACCCCTCGACCATCCCGGGCAAGGCGTCGTCGAGGAAGTCGCGCAACCGGTCAAGGTCCAGGCCGGGCACGTCCGGGGCCACGTCAGTCCACCAGCACCGAGACGGTCTCGGCGACGCACGCCGGCTTGTCGCCGCCCTCACGCTCGACGGTGACCTGCACTCTGGCCTGCGCTCCGTTGGGGCCACGGCTCAGCTCGAGCAGCTCGGCTCCAGCGCGGACGCGGGAACCGACCGGCACCGGCGAGGGGAAGCGGACCTTGTTCGAGCCGTAGTTGACGCCCATCTCGAGGCCCTCGATGGTGTAGATCTGCCAGACCAGGCTCGGCACCAGCGACAGCGTGAGGTAGCCGTGCGCGATGGTGCTGCCGAACGGCCCGTCCTTGGCGCGCTCGGGATCGGTGTGGATCCACTGGTGGTCACCGGTCGCCTCGGCGAACAGGTCGATCTGCTGCTGGGTGATCGTCTGCCAGTCGCTGTAGCCGAGGTGCGTGCCCACGGCCTTCTCGAAGTCGTCGAGGCCGGCGAAGGTCCTCATGCGCGCGGCCCCCCGGCGACGTAGACGACCTGGCCCGACACGAACGAGGCGTCTTCGCGGACGAAGAACGCGACGGTGGCGGCGATGTCCTCGGGCTGGCCGACGCGGGCGACCGGGATCTGCTTGGCGGCGGCGGCCTTGAAGTCCTCGAACGGCATCCCGACCCGCTCGGCGGTGGCGGCGGTCATCTCGGTCTCGATGAACCCGGGCGCGATCGCGTTCGCGGTGACGCCGAACTTGCCGAGCTCGATCGCCAGGGTCTTGGTGAATCCCTGCAGCCCGGCCTTGGCGGCCGAGTAGTTGGCCTGGCCCCGGTTGCCGAGCGCGGACACGCTGGACAGGTTCACGATCCGTCCCCACTGGGCATCGGTCATGTGCTTCTGGGTGGCCTTGCTCATCAGGAACGCGCCGCGCAGGTGCACGCCCATCACCGCGTCCCAGTCGGCGGTGGTCATCTTGAACAGCAGGTTGTCGCGGGTGATGCCGGCGTTGTTGACCAGCACGGTCGGCGCTCCGAGCTCCTCGGCGACGCGGGCGACGGCGGTCTCCACCGCCTGCTCGTCGGAGACGTCGACACCGACGGCCAGCGCGTTGCCGCCGGCTGCCTCGATCTCGTCCACGACGGGCTTGCAGGCGGCCTCGTCGAGGTCGAGGATCGCAACCGCGAACCCGTCGGTGCTGAGGCGTTTCGCTACGGCGGCACCGATGCCGCGGGCGGCCCCGGTGACGATCGCGGTGCGGCCGGTCGGCCGCGTGGTCTGCTCGGTCATGAGCTCTCCTTCTGCTGTGGGTCGAGTGCCTCGTCGAGGCGGCGTTGCAGCTTGCGCATCCCGGCAAGCCACTGGTCGGTGTGCGTCGCGCGCATCTGGTAGTAGCCGGCCACCTCCGGGTGCGGCAGGATCAGGAACCGGTCGTCCTGCAGCCCCTCCCACACGGTATCCGCGACCTGTTCCGGCTCGAGCGCGGTGTCGTGGCTGAGCAGCTCCTGCAGTGGGCCGGCGTCGTCGAGCATCCGGGTCCGCACACCTTGCGGGCAGATCGCCTGGACCGTGATGCCGCGGTGCCCGTAGGTGGCCGAGAGCCACTCGGCGAACCCGACGGCCGCGTGCTTGGTGACCGAGTACGGCGCACTGCCGAGCATGGTGAGCAGCCCGGCGGCCGACGCCGTGACCACGAATCTGCCCTGCCCGCCCTCGAGCCAGGCCGGCACCAGTGCCGTCGCGGCGCGCACGTGCGCCATCACGTTGACCTCGAGCGCCCGCGACCAGTCCTCCGCGGGGGTGTCCAGGCCGGTGCCCACGTCGATGCCGGCGTTCGCGAAGTAGACGTCGATGGAGCCGAGGTGGTCCCGTGCCACCTCCACCAGGGAAGCGACACCGGTCTCGCTCGCCGCATCGCCCGGTGCGGCGTACCCGCCGATCCGCTGGGCGACCTCCGCCGCTGCCTCCGCGTCCAGGTCGTTGACCACGACGCGTGCACCTTCTGCGGCCAGCCGTGTCGCGATCGCCGCGCCGATGCCGTGACCGGCGCCGGTGACGACCACGCCCTTGTCCCGTGCGTCCATGTCAGACACCCCCGGTCAGCGTGACGCCACCGTCGACGACGAGAACCTGGCCGGTGAGCCAGGCCGCGTCCGGTGACAGCAGGAACGCCACCACGCCGGCGACGTCGTCGGGGGCGCCGAGCCGCTTGAGCGGGTACGTCGAGGCGACCTCGTCCTCACGTCCCTCGTAGAGCGCTGTGGCGAACTTCGTCTTCACCACGGCGGGGGCGACGGCGTTGACCCGGATCTCCGGACCAAGCTCGACGGCCAGCTCGGCGGTGAGGTGCGCGAGCATCGCCTTGCTGGCGCCGTAGAAGCCGATGCCCGGTGCTGGTCTCAGGCCGGCCACCGACGACATGTTCACCACCGCGCCGCCGTGCTCGCCCATCCAGCCACGGTGCACCTGCTGCACCCAGGACAGGGCAGCGAGGCAGTTCACCTCGAAGATCTTCCGCGCCGCGTCCAGGTCCATCTCGACCATCGGTCCGTAGACCGGGTTGATGCCGGTGTTGTTGACCAACAGGTCGATGCTGCCGAACGCCTCGACCGTGCGCTTGACCGTGTCGGCCTGGTGCTCGACGTCATCGGCCTTGCCGGCCACGGCGATCGCGTGCTCGCGACCGCCGAGTCTCGCCACCGCGTCGTCGAGCGCCTCCTGCTTGCGTGCCGTGATCACCACCTTCGCGCCCTCGGCGACCAGCCGCTCGGCGATGCCGAGGCCGATCCCGCGGCTCGCACCGGTGACGATGGCGACCAAGTCGTCGAACCTCGTGGTCACAGTCCCAGGTCCCTTCCGATGAGCTCCTTCATGATCTCGTTGGAACCGGCCCAGATCTTCGTGACCCGGGCGTCGCGCCAGGCACGTGCGACGCGGTACTCGTTCATGAACCCGTAACCGCCGTGCAGCTGCACACAGGCGTCGAGCACCTCGTTCTGCACCTCGGCGGACCACCACTTCGCCTTCGCCGCGTCCACGGCGGTCAGCTCCCCGTCGACGTGGGCCAGGACCGCCTGGTCGACGTACGCCCGGGAGACCTCGATCCGGGTGACCAGCTCGGCGAGCAGGAACTTGTTGTGCTGGAAGGAGCCGACCGACTGGCCGAACGCCTTGCGCTGCTTGGTGTACTCGAGCGTCTCGTCGAGGATCTGGGCGGCGTGCGCGATGTTGGACACCGCGGCGCCGAGCCGCTCCTGCGGAAGCCGTTCCATCATCGCGATGAACCCGCGGTCCACCTCACCGATCACGTTCGCGTGCGGCACCTGGACGTTGTCGAAGAACAGCTCCGCGGTGTCGGACTCGCTCTGCCCGACCTTGTCCAGCTTGCGGCCGCGACTGAAGCCCTCCATCCCGGTCTCGACGCCGAACAGCGTGATCCCCTTGGCCTTCTTCTCCGGGCTGGTGCGCGCCGCGACCACGACCAGGTCCGCGGAGTAGCCGTTGGTGATGAACGTCTTGGAGCCGTTGAGGAGCCACCTGTCGCCGTCGCGGACGGCGGTGGTGCGGAGCGCGGCGAGGTCGGACCCGCCGCTCGGCTCGGTCATCGCGATCGCAGTGAGCAGCTCACCGGTGCAGAACTTCGGCAGCCAGCGCTGCTTCTGCTCCTCGGTGGTGAGGTCGACGAGGTACGGAGCCACGATGTCGGCATGGATCCCGAAGCACGAGGACAGCGCCGCGGTGACCTTGGACAGCTCCTCGGCCAGCACGGCGTTGTACCGGTAGTCACGTGCCTCCGAGCCGCCGTACGCCTCGGGGATCTCCAAGCCGAGGAACCCTTGCTTGCCGGCCTCGATCCACAGGTCGCGGGGGAAGGCGCGAGCCTCGAGGAACTCCTCGGTCCGGGGCAGCACCTGACGGTCGAGGAACTCCTTGACCGAGCTGCGGAAGGCCTCGTGGTCGGCGTCGTAGATGCGGCGTCTCAAGCGGAACCTCACAATGTCGGGCGGCTAAGCGCTTGCTTATTCCTAAGCGCTTGCTTAGCCTTCCTCACGGCACCTACCCGCGTCAACAACCGGTCGGAAGGCGGTCTATGAGCCAGGTCACAGCCGCCACCGACGCCCGCGCCCGGCTGGTCGCCGCCGCCGTGGAGGCGTTCGCCGCCAAGGGCTTTCACGGCACCACGACCCGGGACATCGCCGCGGCAGCCGGGATGAGTCCGGCGGCGCTGTACGTGCACCACCGGTCCAAGGAGGATCTGCTCTACCTGATCTCGCGCACCGGCCACGAGACCACGCTCGCGCTCGTGCGGAACGGCGTCGCGGCGTCGGCGGACCCGGTGCAGCAGGTGCTCGCCGTGGTCAGGGCGTTCACCGAGCACCACGCCCGGGGGCACACCGGCGCGCGGATCGTGAACTACGAGCTCGCGGCGCTGCGACCCGAGCACCTCGAGGAGATCGTCGACATCCGCCGCGCCATCGAGCAGGAGGTGCGCCAGGTCGTGGAGGCCGGGGTGTCCGCGGGCTCGTTCCGCACCACCAACCCGCGGATGACGGCCTTGGCCCTGCTGTCCCTGGGCATCGACGTGGCCCGGTGGTACCGCGACGAGGGCGAGTGGAGCCCGGAGGAGATCGCCGACTACTACGGCGAGCTCGCGCTGCGGATCGTCGGCGCCACCGGCTGACCCGGCACCGGCGCGACGACTATGTTGGCCCGGTGACCCAGAGTGCTGTGCCGCGGCCCGACGACCGGATCGAGCGGGCCCTGGTGGTGGCCGCGCACCCGGACGACGTGGACTTCGCGGCGGCCGCGACCGTCGCGGCATGGGCCGCCGCGGGGATCACGGTGAGCTACTGCGTGATCACCGACGGGCAGGCCGGCGGCTTCGACCCGGGGCTCGACCGCGCGGACATGCCATCGATCCGGCGCCGCGAGCAGCGGGCCGCCGCGAGGGAGGTCGGCGTCGAGGACGTCCGGTTCCTCGGGTATGTCGACGGGGAGCTCACCGTCACCCACGACCTGGTCCGCGACATCGCGCGGGCGATCCGGCAGGTCCGCCCTCAGCGAATGCTGGTCCAGAGCCCGGAACGGAGCTGGGAGCGGCTGGGCCCCTCGCACCCCGACCACCTCGCCGGCGGGGAGGCGGCGACCCAGGCGCTCTATCCGGCCGCTGGGAACCCGTTCGCGTTCCGTGAGCTGATCGAGGTCGACGGGCTGGACGCATGGTCGCCGGACGAGGTGTGGTTGATGGAGCACCCGCGGACCAACCACGCGATCGACGTCACCGAGCACTTCGAGGCGAAGATGGCCGCGCTGATGTGCCACGAGAGCCAGCACCCTGACCCAGAGCGGATCCAGCGGCTGATGCGGTCCAAGCTGATCGCCACCGCCGCGGAGCTCGGCTTCCCGGAGGGCCGTCTCGCCGAGAAGTTCGCGGTCTACCCGGTGCCGTAGGCTCCTGCGGTGAGCGACATCGACATCGAGATCCGCGTCGCGTCCTTCGACGAGCTCGAGCCGCGTGCGTCGTACCGGCTGTGGCAGCTGCGAGAGTCGGTGTTCGTCGTCGAGCAGAGCTGCCCGTACCAGGAGCTGGACGGGCGCGACCTGGATTCCGGCACCAGGCACGTGTGGGCCGAGCACGACGGCACTCCGGTCGGCTATCTCCGGCTCCTCGAGGACGACGGCCAGCTCCGGATCGGACGGGTCCTCGTCGCACGCCACGCTCGCGGGCAAGGGATCGCCGAACGGCTGATGCACACCGCGCTCGAGCTCGTCGGGCAGCGTCCCGCGCGACTCGACGCGCAGTCCTACCTCGCGTCCTGGTACGGCCGGTTCGGCTTCGCGCAGACCGGTGCGGAGTTCCTCGACGACGGCATCCCGCACGTGCCGATGAGCAGGCCGGTCTAGTCGGTGCGGATCCGGCCGTAGACCTGTTGCAGGGCGTCCGAGGTGCCCACGATGCTGAAGACCGCCGCCCAGGTCCGCGCCAGCCGGGGCGCGAGCACCAGTCCGGCGACGTAGCCGGTGCCGATCCATGGCGCGAGGCAGAACGGGCAGCTGATCAGCTCGCCGATCGTGTGCGTCGGATGGCCCTCGCGCGGTTCCTCGTTGACCTCTGCCGAGCCGGCGTTCTCCTTGAACTCGGTGAACGGCACCCGCAGCGGGGTGGTCACCGCATCCTTGGAGACAAGTCTGGCGAACTTGTAGGTGGCCACACCCCCGACGACGAGATCCATCGGGTCGTACCGGTCCGGCAGCGACCGGCCGCTGAGCCGTCCACCGACCGTCAGTGCCACGACGCCTGCGGCGAAGGCCGAGAGCGCACCGAGGTAGCTGGCGACATGGGAGGGTTCACGCGGACTGTAGGTCATGGCGCAGGGTTACCCCGTCCGGCCCGGCACCATGCGACTCCGGCCTAGGTGTGGTCGGCCCAGGCATCGTTTCCGGTGTACGCGACGAGCCGGACGGTAAACCCGTCGTCGGTGCGCTCGTAGTCGAGGATGTCGCACAGCTGACGCGCCGCCCACATGCCGAGCCCCTCGTGGGTCGACACCGAATGCGTGCGGGCGTTGCCGATCGACCGGGCGTATCCCTTGAACGGGTCGTCGACGCCGTGGCCCTGGTCGGTCACGGTGGCCAGCAGCTCGTTCGGGGTGGTCCACAGCCGGACACAGACCGGTTCCTCGCCGTGGATCTGCGCGTTCGACGCGATCGCGCTGACCGCCTTCACGAAGTCGTCGACCTTGTGGCGCGGGAGCTCCGTGAAGATCGTCACCGGGTAGAGGTCCATCCGGAGGGTGCGCACGTCGGTGATCTCGTCGAGCTCGAGCTCGGGCGGCGTCGCCTGCAGCGGATGCACCGGCTCGGCGTACTCCGGCTTGGTGGCGAGCTCCACGGGGTCGACGTACTCGGGGTTGCGCAGTCGGCGTCCGTCCTGGAGCAGCCACGGATGCGCCTGCTTCATCGCAGTGATGATCTCCGGTGCGAGCGTCCGGGAGTCATAGGGGCACATCGTCTCGAACGGGTAGTCGGCGAACACCAGGTTCACCGCCGCCTCGTAACGCACCCACTCCTGCCACGGCAGACCGTCCCCGAAGTCGATGTGCCCGATCGCACGGAACGCGGGCACGTCGTCGGCGAGGCCGGTGTCCAGGGCGCGCTTGTACTGGTCGATCGCGGAGACCGGACGCGCGTAGACCGCGGCGTTCGGGAAGAGCACCGACTCTTGCTCGGCGAACATCGCCTTGAGCAACGCGGTGACGGGATGCGACCCGGTGTTCACGAGAACTACCTCACCGCGCTCGACGCCCTCGCGCACGAACGGGACGGCAGTCGCCAGCAAAGCCTCGTCGTCGTCGTAGAACAGTGCGTCGTGCACCAGTCCGGAGGCGGGAGCGGCCGCCGGTGACATGGCTCATCCCCAATCACGAACACGTGGAGGTGCGGACGGACCGCCGTACCCGCGGTCGGAGTTCTGCAAACCGTGCCTCAGGGACGCCGCTCACCACGGACGGTCAGGTGACGTCCGCGGGGAATGCTCCTTCGCTCAGAGCTTGCTCAGCTTGTCGAACGGCGTGAACAGGCGGATCCGGGAGTCCCCGAAGTCGACGACGACCGCCTGGTCGCCCTCGATCCCGACGACGCGGCCGAGGCCGTACTTGTCATGGGTGACCCGTTCGTCTACCACGAACGTCTCCACGACCGGGACAGCCTTGGGCTTGAAGGGGCTGTTGGGCAGGTGGCGCCGGGTTCCGGCATAAGGCTTCATCACTTCCAGTATGCGCCTTTCGGCTACCGAGCACTATTCCGGCGGCGTTTCGGCAGGTCAGGGGTACTCTCACGAGTAGGAGCCAGCCAGGCCCGCCACGACTGGAGCGCACGATGTCCGACAAGTCCCCGCGTCAGCACCTGCAGAAGAAGTCCGGGAAGTCGCTGAAGGAGAAGCGCGCCGCCAAGAAGGAGAAGACCACGGGCGGCGCGGCCAGCCACGAACCGGTCAGTGACCTGAAGAAACGGCACTGAGCTAACCCCTGTCCTCCGGCACGGTGTCGGGGCGCAGCTTCTCGAGCCGGGTGCGCAACAGCTCCTGGCGATGGCCGTTGCCCTGCAGGCTGACGTACCGGTTGCCGAACACGGCCAGCAACGCGTCGTCGAGCCGGCGGACGGCGCCGGGCGGGTACTTGTAGCTCATCCGTGCGTTGATGCCGTCGCTGTCGATCGAGCTGAGCAGACCGGCGAGCTCGTCGAGCGAGGTGATCCCGAGCTCCAGCACGAGCCCGGAGATCCACGCGTAGTGGTCGATCCGCGACCAGCCGGCGTCGGCGTACTGGCTGCCGAGGAAGGTGGCGAGGTCCTTGGCGTCGATCCGCGGGTCGCTGTCGTCTGGTCCCGGCCGCTCGCCGGCCGCGTGGCCGACCCGGAGCCGGTCCCGGATCGTGGAGAACTCACGGTCGGCGAGCTCGAGGAGGCCCGCGGCAAGCGTGAACCGGCGGTCGAGGTCCGAGGCGTGCTCCTCCGGAACTGTTCCCTTGTACCGGATGTCGTGCTCGAACTCCGCCCACGCGTGCTGCAGCACGGTGCGGATCTGCACCGACGCCGCCCGGTCGTGCAGCGCCGCGTACGTCGCCGTGTCGTTCCGTGCCTGGTCGAGGGACACGAGCACGTGCCGGCTGGCATAGCCGAACCGTCCCTCACTGGCCGTCACCTGGCCCAGGTCGCGATCAGCGAGCACGGTGAAGGAGTCGGCGAGCAGGTCGGCCACCGCCGCCACATCGCTGTGCACGTAGGTGATCACGCGCACCCCGACCTGATCCGTGATCTGGGTCAGCGGGTCCTCGTACAGCGGCACTCCGTCCACCGTGCGCTCTGCCTTCGCCGCGAACGAGGCGACGGCCTTGGTGCGTCCGGTCACGCTGAGGTAGTTGATGCCCGCGTCGTCGAGCAGCAGCGTGATCAGAGCGACGAAGGCCTCGGTAGCAGCGTGGAGGTCGTCCTGGATGGCGGCGTACTTCTGCACGGCCTCGGTGAGCGCCGAGGTCGCGGCGCCACGCCTGGGCTTGTTCCGCATGGGGTCAGCCTGCCGTGTTCGGCGCGCGAGCGCACGCAAGGGCACGCTCCCGGCCGGTCGCGGGGCCGTCCGCCGTGCAATAGGAACGATCCCTTCCTAGAGCCTCACTAGGTTTGCTGCGGCGGCCACGACGGCCGCCGTTCGACCCGGAGGGAGCACACGTGCAGGGGCTGACCCGACCCGGCGGGAACCGGCTTCCCGGGCTGCCATGCCGGGGGGCGGATCCCGAGCTGTTCTTCGCGGAGGCTTCCGCGCCGGTGGAGCAGGCGAAACGGCTGTGCGCCGACTGCCCGGCCAGAGCGGAGTGCCTGATCGGGGCGCAGCGGCGCAGGGAGCCCTGGGGCGTCTGGGGCGGCGAGCTGTTCGCCAACGGAACGGTCGTCGCGGGCAAGCGCGGCCGGGGCAGACCACGCAAGGAGGACGCCGCATGAACGTGCCGACCTATCGGCCTGCCACCCTGGAGCGCATGTCCGCGACTGAGCAGCAGACCACACCGAGCCTGGAGTTCGACCGGATCAGCAAGAGGTACGGCGATCTCGTGGCGGTCGACGACATGTCCTTCGGCATCCGTGCGGGTGAGCTGTTCGGCTTCGTCGGCAGCAACGGCGCCGGCAAGACGACCACGATGAGAATCGCGCTCGGTGTGCTGCTGGCGGACTCCGGCGAGGTCCGCTGGAACGGCACCCCGATCACGTTCGAGACCCGCCGCCGGATCGGGTACATGCCCGAGGAACGTGGCCTCTATCCCACGATGAAGGTCGGTGAGCAGCTGGTCTACCTCGCCCGGCTGCACGGGCTGCCGGCCACGGCCGCCTGGGAGCGCACCCGCGCGTGGACCGAACGCCTCGGCGTGGCCGCACGCCTCGACGACGAGGTGCAGAAGCTCAGCCTCGGCAACCAGCAGCGCGTGCAGCTTGCCTCCGCGCTGGTGCACGACCCCGCGGTCCTCGTTCTCGACGAGCCGTTCTCGGGACTGGACCCCGTCGCCGTCGAGGTGATGAGCGAGGTGCTCCGCGACAAGGCGTCCGCGGGGGTCCCGGTGCTGTTCTCCAGCCACCAGCTCGATCTGGTCGAGCGGATCTGTGATCGGGTCGGCATCGTCAAGGCCGGCCGCATGGTGGCCTGCGGAACGGTCGACGACCTTCGCGGAGCCGGACCCGAGCAGGTGGTGGTCGACGTGTCGGGCGCTGACCCGTCGTGGGCCCGGGAGGTCACGGGAGTGGGCATGGTGCGCTCCGAAGGGAGCCGGGTGCTGCTTCAGCTCCAGGAGGGGCTCGACGACCAGGCGGTCCTGCACGCGGCACTGCGTGCCGGCCCCGTCCGCGAGTTCGCCCGTCGCAGACCACCGTTGACCGAGC
The DNA here is from genome assembly GCA_035699065.1 of Nocardioidaceae bacterium. Taxonomy (GTDB): domain Bacteria; phylum Actinomycetota; class Actinomycetes; order Propionibacteriales; family Nocardioidaceae; genus Nocardioides_C. Next base: position 117,983 of record DASSBE010000025.1, on the reverse strand, counting down.
TGTTCCGCGACGTCGTGAGCGCCGATGCCGCCGAACCTGCGGCCGCCGGGAAGGAAGCATGATCAGCAGAGCAGAACGCCCTGACGTCCGACTGGGAAACACCCAAGCGATCCGACTGGTCGCCGAACGGGAGGTTCGGACCCGGCTTCGGTCCAAGACGTACCGGATCATGACGCTGGTACTCGTCGTGCTCGTGATCGGGTTCGCGCTGATCATGAAGGTGATCAGCTCCCTGGACGCCGAGGAGAAGGTCGGGTTCACCAGCGCGACCGCGGCGATGGCCCCTCATCTCGAGTCCATCGCGAAGGGGATGGGCGAGGACGTCGACTCCGAGCAGGTCACCGAGCAGGACGGCAGGCAGAGGGTTGCCGACGGCACGCTCGATGCGTTGGTGCTGGGAACTGCGGGTCCCCGGCTGCAGGTCCTCGTCGACGAAGAGCTCGACGGAGACCTACGCGGCCCGCTGACCGCTGCCGCCGGACAGGCGACCCTGGACGGCCGGATCACCGAGCTGGGTGGGGACCCGGCCGCGGTGGCGGCCGAGGTCGGCCGCGCTTCGGTGGACGTCACGGCGCTCGACCCGTCCCAGACGTTCGACCCGGAGCGGCTCGCGGTCGGCAGCGTTGCCGGCATCGTGATCTACCTGGCGCTGATCACCACCGGGCAGAGCGTGGCGCAAGGCGTGGTGGAGGAGAAGTCCAGCCGGGTGGTGGAGCTGTTGCTGGCCACGATCCACCCCTGGCAGCTGATGGCCGGCAAGGTGCTCGGCATCGGGCTCGTCGGCCTGTTGCAGGTGGCCGCTGTGGGGATCGCCGGTGCCGTGGCGGGCCGGTTCACCGGGACGCTGAGTCTCTCGGTCCCGACCACGGTGGGGGTCGTGGCCTGGCTGATCGTCTGGTTCGTGCTGGGGTTCGCGCTGTACTCGCTGGTGTTCGCGGGCCTCGGCGCCCTGGTCTCCCGGCAAGAGGACGTGGGCGGGGTCACCACACCGGCCACGATGCTGCTCGTGGTGGGCTACGTCGTCGGTATCTCGGTGCTGCCCTCGGCGCCGGACAACCCGATCGTGGCGGGACTGTCGCTGGTGCCGGTGTTCTCACCGACCCTGATGCCGATGCGGCTCGCGATGGGCGGGGTGCCGCTGTGGCAGACGCTGGTCTCGTTGGGGCTCGCCGTGGCCACGCTGCCTCTCCTGGTCGCCCTTGCCGGACGGATCTACCGCAACGGGGTGGTCCGCACCGGCGCCCGGCTCCGGCTGCGTGAGGCCCTCCGGACCGGCTGACCCGGTGACGTTGGGCGCTGCAGCACGGGCGTACCGCTCGGCCAGGGTTCGCACCTCCGCCGTGAGCGCGGCGGAGTCGGTGACCGTGAAGTCGGCGCCCAGCCGGCCCAGGGCAAGCGCCATGGCGTTCACCGACTCGGCGCCGAGGCGCACGGTGCAGGACCGGTCGTCGACGGGCTCCACCGCAGCCTCCGCCGACGCGAACCGGCCCTCGATGTCTCGCGCGGATGCGTGCACCGTCACGGTGGCCTCATGTCGCCACATGGTTTCTGGAACCCGCCGGGCCACGTAGCCGGCGACGTCCTCGGCCGGAAGCTCACGCCCGGTGAACCGCGGACCGGTGGGTGTCCGGGGACGGATCCGGTCGACCTCGTAGATCTGCCACGCGTCGGCTTCGACCTCGAAGCCGAGCAGGTACCAGCGGTGCCCGCGGTTGACGAGGCGGTACGGCTCCACGTCACAGGTCGTCTCGGGCTCCCCGGTGAGCTCGAGGTACCGGAACCTGATCCTTTCCCGGGCGTGGCACAGCCCGACCAGCATCGTGAGCAGCGCGGGGTCGACGACCGGCACGGGCCGGGCGCTCGCCAACGGGATGGTGTACTGGTTGAGGTTGCGGACCCGCCGGCGAAGCAGCGAGGGGAGAACCTGCTCGAGCTTGACCAGCGCCCGCACCGAGGTCTCCTCCATCCCTCCGATGATGCAGTTGACACCGGTCCGGAGCCCGACCGCGACCGCGACCGCCTCCTCGGCATCGAGCAGCAGAGGCGGCAGCGACGCTCCGCCTGCGCCGAGCCGGTAACCACCCACGCTGCCGCGGGTGGCCTCCACGGCGTAGCCGAGCTCGCGCAGCCGGCCCACGTCGTTGCGGACGGTCCGGGTGCTGACCTGCAGCCTGTCGGCGAGCTGCACCGCCGTCCAGCTGCGTCGGCTCTGGAGCAGTGACAGCAAGGAGAGCAAACGGGTCGCGGTCTGGGCCATGGCTCCCACCCTGACACGACGGAACTCTTGACACGGACCTCGCCGACCACTTCAATGAGCCGCACGAGGTCTAGACCACACTTTCGAAGGGGATTGCATGCGATCGAATCTCGGGCTGATCGGGGTGCTCCGCGGACCCGCTGTCGCCGTGGTGAGCGTGCTGGCTCTCGCGACACCGGCCGTCGCCGTACCCGCGGCGCCGACAGCGGCCGGGGCACCCGAGATCCATCCGGTGCCACAGCAGCTGAGCATGGGCGGGGAGCCGGTGCCGCTGACCGGGAGGGTGACGCTGGTCGTCGGCGAGGCCACGGACGCAGCGGCGATCGCCGCTGTCGAAGACGTTCTCGCCGGCGCCGGTGCGAGGACGACGGTCTCCACCACCTCCGCCCACCGGGGCAAGGAGGTCTACCTGGGCACGGTCACGGACAACCCCGCGCTCGGCGAGGTGCTGGCGGCGCTCGACGTCGAGGACGCCTCGGGTCTGCCGGGCGACGGCTACGTGATGGCGACCGGTCGCTACGAGGACCGGCCCGTCGTGGTGCTGAACGGAGCGGACGCGGACGGCACCTTCTACGCCGCCCAGACGCTGCGTCAGGTGATCGACGGAAGGCTGGTCCCGGGCGTTCAGGTGCGGGACTGGCCGCTGATGTCGATCCGGGGTGCGATCGAGGGCTTCTACGGCATCCCGTGGTCGCACCAGGCCCGGCTCGACCACATGGAGTTCTACGGCGAGCACAAGATGAACACCTACATCTATACACCGAAGGACGACCAGCTGCTGCGCAAGAAGTGGCGCGAGCTCTACGACGGTGAGGACCTCGACCGGATGCAGGAGCTGGTCGACGCAGCGAACGCGAACCATGTCGACTTCACCTTCGCGCTGTCCCCGGGAAACGACATCTGCTACTCCTCCGACGAGGACTTCGCTGCCACGACCGCGAAGTTCGACCAGCTGCGTAAGCTCGGCGTGAAGTCCTTCTACGTCGCGCTGGACGACATCCCGCTTCGGTTCAGCTGCGACGCCGACCGTGAGAAGTACCCGAACGAGGGCGACTGGCACTGGCTCGCCGATGCCCAGGTCGACTACCTGAACCGGATCCAGACCGAGTACGTCGAGCCCAACGGGCTGACTGCGTTGCAGACCGTGCCCACCAACTACGCCGGCTCAGGTGAGGACCCGTACAAGGCTCGCTTCGGGGAACGGCTCGACGACGACGTCCGGGTCCAGTGGACCGGGGAGGGGGTCTTCTCGGACAAGATCACCGTGGAGTCCGTGAAGCGTGCATCGACCTCCTACCGCACCGACCACCTCTACATCTGGGACAACTTCCCCGTCAACGACGGCCGGCGCAGCCGCCTGTTCCTCAATCCCCTGACCGGCCGCGCTCCGGAGCTCTACAAGTACATCGACGGGATCACCTCGAACCCGATGATCCAGCCCTACGCCTCCCTGCCGGCGCTGGGCAACTACGCCGACTACACATGGAACGGCCCCGCCTACGACCCGTCCCGGTCGATGGCTGCCGTGCTCGAGGAGCTCGCCGGGGAGGATCCCGGTGTCCGGTCGGCGCTCGACGCGTTCGCCGACCTGAACCAGAGCTGGCCCTACCGTGCGGAGGTGGTGCACGCGCCGGCACTCAGTGACGACGTCGCCGGCTTCTGGCGCGGGTACGAGTCCGGAGAGCCCGCTACGGCGCCGCTGCGGGAGCGCCTGGCCCGGATTGCAGCACTGCCCGAGACCCTGGCCGGCATGGCCGAGCCCGGCTTCTACACCGACGCCAGGCCGTGGATCGACGCCGCCGCACAGTGGGCCACCGCCCTCGGGCACGAGATCGACATGCTGGAGGCGATCCACGAAGGGGACGGCAGCGCCGCCACGGACGCGCTGTTCGCCGCGCGCGAGTGGATCAGCCGGACCAAGGAGCCGACCATCGACGACCAAGGTGGCGACGGGGTCCTCCACCGGGACGTTCTGGTTCCGTCGGTCGGTGACGGTGTCTTCGAGGCGTTCTCGGAGCGTGCCTTGGCTCGGTACGCCGAGTGGCTCGGTGCTGAGGACGCCGGGCCGGTGGAGCGCTACCCCGCGACCGCGACCAGCTCCATGGGGACCTATCAGGACAACACGACGGCCAAGATGGTCGACGGTGACCCGGACACCCTGTACTGGTCGAACGAGGCCGGCCGGGCCGGGGACTGGGTGCAGGTCGACCTCGGGGCGGTCAAGGAGGTCGGATCGGTCGCCGTCCACCAGAGCGACTCCGACACCGAGTCGGGCGACATGTTCTACACCGCGGTGCTGCAGCACTCCGTGGACGGCACCACGTGGACCGACGCCGGAACGTTCAGCTCCAGCCCGGTTGCGGCGTACACCTTCGACTCGCCTGTCCAGGCCCGGTACGTGCGGCTGAAGGCCACCGCCGACAACTCAGGCGGGCAGTGGGTGAAGGTGCGTGAGTTCGTCGTCTCACCGTCCTCCGGCAAGTACCTGTCGAACCTCGCCAGCGTCCCCGGCGAGGGGCCCGCGCGTGCGTTCGACGGTGACGTGGCCACCGCGTACACCGCCGGCTCCGGGCCGGTCGAGGGCTCCTTCCTCGCCCGGCGCCTGGAGGATCCGCGCACCGTCGGCTCGGTTGCCGTCGTGGGTACCGGCTCGGGCAGCATCCAGATCGAGCAGGACGGCGCGTGGGTCACCGTCGGAGCCCTCGAAGCCGGTCGCAGGTACCACGAGGCGACTGTCGAGGGTGGCGCCGTGTCCGGGGTCCGTCTCGTCTTCGCGGCAGGTTCGGCGGCGCCCCGGATCTCCGAGGTGGTGCTCCGCGGGCCCTCGTGAGGTCCGGGTCGCGGGCCTAGAGTCCGCCCGGTGGCAGGGCGGTGTCGAACTTCAGGCCCGCTGACCCCTCGCCCTGACCGGCTTCCTTGCGCCGGCCCACCCAGAGCACGGTGCCACCGCCCGGAGTGCGCGCCAGGTGAAAGCGCCGGGTGAGCACGATGCCGTCCCGCGGCACCTCCTCCTCGGCGATGCGCAGACGGTCGGCGGCGACGTCGCCCTCGGGCTGTGCCCTCAGCAGCTGGCCCCGCGGGTGCGCGACCGCGACCGTGCCGTCGCCGAGGAACCGGACCATGGGGCGTCGCTCGAGCTCCGTGGCGAACCGGTTGACGGGCAGGCCGGGCACGGGCACCGACACGAAGGGCAGCCAGTGCTCGGGAACCGGTGTCATCAGCCGGTAGACGATCGCGGCATCGTCGAGGTCGCCGGGCAGCTGCTGGCGCAGTGAGCGTGACTCCACGAGGCCGCGCCTCACCGGCTCGCCGCTGGGCCCTTGGACGACGCGTTCGACACCCCAGACGAGGTTGGCCATCTCGTCCCTGAAGAGCGCCACCTCCTCCAGCGGCGGTCCGGTGAGCGTGTGCCGGAGGGTCGCGGGCAGGATGAACAGGTCGCCCAGTGGAGACGGGTCCGTGACCGGAGTGTTCTGGAAGACCGTCCACCCAGGACGACCGACGTCTCGGGACGGGGAGATCTCGACCTCGGTGCCGAACGTGTCGGTGACCCGGAGGCTGTGCACCCGGGCGACGTCTCCATACCCCAGCCGGAACGGGAGCAGGAACCAGTCGGTGCCGAAGACCAGGGAGAACTCAACCAGCGCCAACCGGGCCAGGTCGGTGGAGCCCGCCTTGACGTCGCCGAGGTAGACGTGGGCGTCCTCGAAGGCCCACAGGCGGTCGCTCGGCATGCCGGGATACTTCACCGGTGTCGGCATCAGCTGCTGCCTGACGGGGACCGGCGCGACGGGTGTGGTGGGGGTCCCGAGGCCCGGTGCGCTGGCAGCGTCGAAGGAGTGCCAGTCGACGGTGCCGCCGGCGAACTCGTCGGCTCGGAGCACCACGTCGCCGGTGGAAAGGGTCGCCTGGAGCGCGAACGCGTACTCCAGTCGGCTCGGGTTCCACGAGGTCCCCACCGGCGCGGCGACCAGCTGCTCGGCCCACGCCAGCCAGGCGGTGAGCACGCCGCGCAGCTTCGCCCGGTGGGGCGGGGAGGCTGCGGCGTCGCGCAGTGCGGCGGGCAGGCTGCGCACCGTGCCTCCCGGGCCGCGGCGGGGAGCCAGCTCGGCCCACGCGGCGGCGCCGTCGGGCACGCGGCGGGCGAGCAGCCGCCGTCGTCCGGCACCGGACGGATCGACGTCGGGGTCGATCGCGCCGACGAACGGCCACTCGGTGCAGTAGGCCTTCTCGAGCTTGGTCAGCGCGGACCGGGGCAGCCCTGCCGCCCTGCTCAGGCGGAGCAGGTGCAGACCAAGCTGGGCGCGTACCCGTTCGGGGAGTACGGCGGGCGCCTCGGCCTCGACCGCGACCTCGACGGGGAGGTCTGGCCCCGGGACGTCGACGGACGCCGCGGCCGGATCCGTGCTGTCCTCGGGCGATCCGGGATGGAAGCGGGTGACGGGCCCGTGCTCCGCGAGGACGTCGGCGAGGATCGGGGAGCCGCCGTCCTCGCCGCGGAGCTCCTCGAACTGCCACTGCCGTCCGACCATCCACAGCGGGTCCGCGATCCGTACCTCGAGCCCGGGCGAGAGGTCTCCGTTGGTGAGGTTGAGCGGCTCGAGGCGTGAGTAGGACACGACGGTCGGCTCGACCTTGAGCGCCGCCTCCCTGGCGTTGAGCCTCTGCAGGTCGTAGAGAGCCATGGTTCAGGCCTTCCCGAGGACGTCGGCGAACTGCGCGACGACTCCCGCAGCCCTCGCCTTGACGAGGAGGTCCTTGATCGAGACGGAGGGTACGTCGTGCGTGTAGTCGTCGGGCAGGTACAGCGCTGGGAGGAAGGACCCCATCGGAGCCAGCTCAGCCGCCGACAGGGTGCGCATCCGTGCCAGGTCGGCAGCCTCGTTGACGGTGTCGAGGAGCAGCTCGAAGCTCCACGTCGTCGGGTCGCGGGCGGGATGCACGGCGAGCAGGACCGCCTGTGGCGCCCGGGCTCCGGGGGCGTCGTAGTGGAAGGTGACCGCGGTCGTGTCGGTGTCGGCCGGGATGGTCTCGGTCCACGCGTCGACGACGACGCCGGCGAAGGCCCGCGCCGGGTCGAACGGCCGCCAGGAGTGCAGCACGAGGCCCAGGGAGCCGTGCGGAGGGGCACCGAGCTCCCCGAAGGGAAGCGCGACCCACGGGACGCCCGGCCGGTGTGGGAGCTGCACGATCGACAGCTGGTCGGCGACCGCGGAGCCCCCGGCCTCGGCGTGGAGCATCAGGCCGGCGAACGCGTCGAGCTCCGGCCGGACGAGCGCTGACCTGTGCAGCCAGGCCGCCGGCGCGGTCGGGTCGCCGGCGACCAGGCCCTGGCGCCCGGTGAGCGAGGCGCTCACCGGGGCACTCTCCGCCAACGTCCAGCGCGGCAGGACCGGCTGCGCCGGCCCGAGCATCGATCGGAGCACCGAGAGGTGCCTGGCCACGGCTTGGTCCTCGGCCTCGGGAACCGGCTGCGTGACCACCTCCGCCACGGCGTCGACCAAGGCCCGCAGCCGGGCTGTGACCTCGTCAGCCTGGACGGTGAGCTCAGCTGTGGCCGACGGGTGGTTCGGAGGGACCCGGGGCAGGGCGTCGGGTCCGTCGAAGGGCACCGCGTTCAGCAGGCCTCTGGAGCGACGGGTGTTGGTCGTGGCGTTGTCCAGGGACGTGAGCGCGGCGGTGAGCCGGGTCAGGGTCGCGTCCACCCGGCCGGCCAGCTCAGGAAGGTCCACCGCTCCAGGACTCGGCAGGCCACCGCTCACGTCCGCCCCGGAGAGGAAGTCACCCGCGCCCAGTGGCGCCGAGCCAGCCACCTTGGCGACCCAGTCGCCCAGGGTGCACAGGAGCGCCAACCCACCGGCCGGAGCATCGGCGGGCGGATCTGCCAGGAGCTCCAGCTCGGCGGTGGGGTCCGCCGCGACCTGAGCGGCGAAGGCGAGGCCGATGCGCTGCTCGAGCTCGCTCGGCCTCGCCTGACCGATCCGCTGGGTGGCCAGGGCAACCGAGAGCGGGCCCAGCCCGAGGTCCGCGAGCGACACCGGTGTGAGGTCCGTCGTCGTGCCGTCGGTCGCACGCAGCCGGGCGCCGAACCGCCAGTCCTGCGGGCTCCCGAGCAGCTCACCCACCCACGCATCGAGGAGCGGCTCGGCGGCTCCACGGGCGTCGCGCCGCCATCCTGCGGTCAGGCGCTGGTGCTGGAGGACGACGGCGACCCGGTGCGCGACCGTATGACCGGAGCGCGGCGTCGCGACGTACTCGAGCTCGGGCGCCCGACCGTGCCGGTCGTGGCTGGAGAGCGCAGCACCGGACCTGTCGAGGTTTCCGACCGCGGCCTGGTGCACGCTCTCGGCGACGAGAAGATCACTGACCGCGTCATAGCTGGCGTGGACGTCGTCGATCACCGCGCGCAGCCTCGCCGCGTCACCGGCCGGTAGCGAGCGCAGGCCCGCCTGCGCGGCGACCTCGGCCAGCACCGCGGCCGGATCCTCCCGCCAGCGGTCGAGCAGTGCCACGCCGTCGACCACGTCGCGTGCCGCAAGGACCTCGACCGGCTCGTCAGGGGCCGCCTGCGGGCCTCGCAGCGGCGCCGTGCGGCGCAGCGGCATCTGGTAGCGCATCATCTCGAGACCCGACCGCCGCAGGCCGCGTTCGACCCGGTAGCCGAGAAGCGCCGCGAGACGCTGACCTCGTGCGACCCCATCCAGCAACCACAAGGCCCGCCGTACGCGCTCGGAGGTGATCTGGAGATCGAAGACGGCCCCGTCGTCGCCGCGGTTGGCGAGCCGGCCGTTGCGCAGCAGCGCCGTGCTGGCCGCGTGTGCCAGCGAGGGGGTGTGCACGAAACCCAGGCTCTCGGCTGCCGCGCCACTGTCGCGCCGCAGGTTCTCGACGAAGCCCCAGGAGCCGACGTGCACGCCGGTGGGTTCGCTCGCCCGGTGCTCGGCGAGCCGGCTGGTGGCCAGCCCGGTGAACCACGCGTCGAGCCGGGTGGAGAAGAGGTCGAGGTAGCCGCGGAACGCCCACTCCAGCTGGTCCGCCGGGGCCTCGGCCAGGGTCCGGAGTGCGAGCTGGTTGTGGGCGAGCCAGTAGAAGGGGTCGGCCGGCGCGCCCAGCAACCCGGAGAGGTCGGTCACCTTTTCGGCGAACTCCGTCGTGACGAGCTCGCCGAGCGGCCGGGGCGACACACCGGGGACGACCGCGTCGGCCAGCTGCCGGCCGGACCGGAAGTCGAGGGCCTGCACGGGCACCAGCGGTGCCGTCTCGACCCGGAGCATGTCGGGCGTCGCGATGGCAAGCCGGTTCAGGGCCGGCAGGGTGGCGAGGGCGTCGGTGCTCAGCGCGAGCCGGTCCCGGGTGACCTGCAGCGCACACCGGTCGAGCTCGAGGACTGCGCTGTGAGCAGCGAGTGCCTCGAGCAGGGCGTTCGAGTTCTCCCGTAGGTTCAGCGCCTTGCGGCCGTTGAGGTCCTTGGTCAGGTCTGCGATCTCGCCGAGGTAGCCGGTGGGGTTCTGCTGGTCCGGCTTGAGCACGAGCGGCACCGGAAGTGGATGGTCCTTGCCGTGGGTGAGCTCGTTGAGCCTCGTGGTGCGGAAGACCCCGAGACCGACCCACATCGCCGACGTCCACGAACGCTGCCACGCATTGATCAGGTCCCAGCGCAGGCTCATGTTCTTGCGCTGGATCGGTCCGGTGATCGGCCGGAAGCGGAACGTCCATGGCACCGGCGTGCGCTGCAGCAGGGCCAGCAGCACGGTGTCGACGTCCTGGTCCTCGCCGGCCCGCCGCAGGTGCGGCACGTCGGCGACGGCGGGGGTGACGATGTCGCGCATCAGGCTCGCCACCCGGTGCACCAGCCGGGTCGCCTGGTCCGGGCCGGGTTCGTAGCGGCGCGAGGCCACGACGGGAAGCACGCCGTACGGTTGGGCGCCCACCCGGAGGACAGGAAGCGGACCGGCGGCGAAGACGTTGCGGCGGGTGAACTCGCGCAGGTTGGCGTCCACCTGGGGGTCGTCCTTGGCGAGCGGGTCCAGAAGGTCGGTCAGGTAGTAGCCCGCCGTGCCACGCCAGAGCACGTCGGTCAGCGCGGAGGCCCACGCGTGTTCCCGGGAGTCGGCACCGGGCAGCCCGTCGAGGCTTCCTGGCTCGAGCCCGAGCGCACCGGCCAGGCGCCGACCGGCACTCCACTCGTGGGCAGGTGCGGGTGGGGGTGACGAGAACGGGTCGAGGGCGGCCGCCTCGGCGTCGGGATCACTGGTGAACCCGGCACGGCTCTGCGAGGTGTTGTTCGTCGGTGTCCCCTGCGAGACGAAGCCGAGATGCCCGCCGTACCTCTGCGCGTCGAGCAGGGACCCGATCGAGGCTGCACTCCGGTCGGGGAGCTGGGTCCAGTCGACACCGAGCACCACCAGCCGGTCCACGCCGGCCGCCAGTGAGGGATGCTCGATCTCGATGAGGACGCCCTGCTCCTTGGCGCGCGCCGGCTCGCGCAGCCACCGGGTGCCTTCGTCTCCGGGGAGGCCGCCCTCCTCCTCGGGCTTGGAGAGGTCGCGTGGTGAGGGCGCGACGGGCAGCTCGTCGGGCAGGAACGTTCCCCACTGCCGGAACCGCTCCACCCATGCGCCGTCCTGGCTGTCGAGCCCGACCACGCAGAACCGGTCCGGCAACGCCCTGGCCACCGGCGACCTGCTCCACGTCGACTCCCGCGCCGGGATCTCGGGGAAGGTGGGGTCGCCGTCGGCCCGCGTGTTGGTCGGCGTCATCACCGAGACGAGGTACGAGGCACGGCCAGGGCGGAACCGTGAGGTCAGCCCCCGCCAGGCGGCTCGTGCTGCGTCGGCGTCGTCGAGACCGGCCTGCCACCGTTCGTTCCAATACCACCGGGCGCCCGCGGACTCGTCGACGGTCAGGGCGGGGTCGTGGACGTCGATGTGCAGCTGGTCAGGGAAGACGCGGACCAGGAGCTTGGTCGCCGTCTCGAACCGGGTCTCCAGCCTGACCGGCAGCATGGCCACCGGCCTGCGGCCGTCCAGGGTCGCCACGAGTGCCTCCGGTCCGCGCGCCCTCAGCAGCCGGTCGGAGAGCTCACCGATCTCGTCGAGCAGCTGCGCGCGACGTTCCCGACCGGCCAGCAGGTCGGCGTCGAGCCGCTCGATGCGCCGGCCCAGGTCGGCCGCGGGCCCCTCTGCCCCTGCGGCGACGAGAGTGTCCCGCGTGGTCAGCAGGGCCGCCCGTGCCACCCGTAGGTCCTCGACGGCGCGGTCGTGACTGGTCAGGGTGTCGCGGGTGCGTCCGATGGCCCGGAGGTCGGTGACGATGTCCGGTTCTGGCACTTCAGACTCCCTGCACGAGGTGGCGGCCGTGGACCAGGAGCTTGAACGGCCGCTGGAAGAGCGCGGCCGCGACGCCGTCGGCCTGCCCGACCGACGGCGTGAGGCCCATCGCGGCCAGGTTCGTGACCTTGAGAAGTCCCGACCCGGGAACCGCGAGGTCCGGCCAGGCCACGTCGTTCCAGGTCGACGGGTCGGTCGTCTCCCGGCCGGGGGTCTCGTCGAAGCCGAAGCGCGGCTCGGTCACCGGCTCCATCAACCCGAAGAACCAGCCGTCACCGGTGCTGAGGTCGGCGCTGACGAGCGGGAAGCCGAAGAAGCCGACGTCCGGGTCGAACTGGCCGGCGAAGATCGGGAGCCGGAGGTCGACGAGCTCGTCGCTGGGTCGCTGGCTGCCCGAGACCGGCACCGACCGTACGGCGATCGCCATGGTGCGCGGATAGCGCCGCAGCAGGTCGCCGCGAAGCAGCAGGACGAGGTTGCCGCGGGGGTCGGACGTCTGGCGCGGGAGGTCGTCGCCTCCGCCGCGTGCGCCCCAGGTGTGGATCTCGAAGATGTCGGCGGCATCGTCCGAGCGCTTCCAGAACTTTCGCCAGGGTGTGCCCCGTCCGTCGGTGGGATAGCCGCGCCAGAGGAGCTCCTGGTTGGTCTCGTGGTTGAGCCCGGCCATGAAGCCCGCGATGAAGCGAGGGTTCGTCTCGAGCAGGGTGACCGACTCCGGAGGCACCTCGTCGACGCCGGGGAAGAAGCGCGTTCGGTCGTACGCCGCCAGGTAGGTGTACGCCGGCAGGTCGAGCCGTGGGTAGGCCATCACGCGGTCGACCAGTGCCGGCAACCGCCATGCGGGCGCCCGCGACGGGTCCGCGACGACCTCGGCGAGGCGGTGTCCCGCGACGGTGATCATCGTGTCCAGCCGGGCGGGGTGGGTCACCTGCGGGTCGTTGCGCTCGCGGATGGCCGCCACGGCTCGTGGCAGCCGGAACGACACGAGAACGGGCACCACCGGGTCGACGGCCAGCACGGTTCGCTCGGTGAGCTCGGCAACCGCGGTCTCGAAGCGGCTGATGGTCGCCATGTCCGTGACCAGCGGCGGCATGGTGACGGTGGCACCAGCGAACGGGGGCCGGTCCACGGCGAGTCCCCCGTTGCCGGGGCGGACGACGACGCCCTCCCGTCCGACCCCCGGCCGGAGCTCGACCTCTGTCCGGGCGACGAGGCCGCCACCCCTGACCCGGCGCAACGGCTCGAGCGTGCCGGTCGGCAGCCGGCCGACGAGGTCGCCGACCTCCCGGGCACTGCCGCTCAACCGCGCGTCGACCCGGGCGATCGACACGTTCTCGACACCGGGCGGCGTCAGCACGACGAGCTCGCCACCCGCACGGAGGCCAAGTGGCCGGACGGTGACCGACGTGCCCGTCTCGACGAGGAATCCGGCCTCGCCCGGGTGGACGGCCGCGGCCTTCAGCAGTGAGTCGATGACCGCCGAGGACGACGATGACAGCACGTCGGCGAGGACGGGGCCGTCGTGCTCGGGGCGGGCGGCGAGCTGTTCGGCCGAGACGGCTCGTGCGGCCTGGAGATGGACCGAGGTCAGCAGGCCCGTCGTCCTGAGGTCGCCGCGCGGCCGGAGCATCTCGTCGGCCCCCAGGACGCTGGAGGTGGTGAGCTCACGTGACGTCCTGGCGAGCGAGGTTGCGCTGCTGCGGTCGAGCACGATCCGGACCCCGAACTTCTCCAGTGAGACGGTCCCGTCGTCCCCGGCCGGCGGCATCGTGCTGGGCAGGCCGTCGATCGCGAGGACCGGGAACCGGGTGGGGTCGACGTCGCGGCGTCCCTCAGCAAGGGTGGCGACCAGTCTCGCGCCTGCCTTCCTCGCCGCGGTCCTGACGGTGTCGTTGCGGGCCCGGCGGGTGACACCGGCGAGCACCCGGCCGGTCGCCGCGGTGTAGCGACGCATTGCCGCGTCCGTCGTACGGTCGGGGAAGGAGGTCGGCCGGATCGACGTGGGAAGGCTGACCTCGTCCAGGATCGTGCGTTCGGCCAGCGGGGCGGTGATCTGCAGCAACCTGGCCTCCGGGAGCGGCATCAGGTGACGCGTCCGGAACCGCAGCGCGACCTCGAGGCTGAGCCGGGCCCGGGAGAGTGCCGCCTCGATCGCCAGGATGTCGCCGACCTGTTCCCAGGCGGCCTCCATGACGTCCTCCTGGTAGGTGCGCATCACCTCGGCACCCAGCCCGGCTGCCACCCGGCTACGTGGGTCGGTGTTCAGTTCGCGGAACCACGTGCTGTCGTTGTCGGCCACGGAGGCTCGGCGGATGTGGGCTCCGGCGTACACCGGCGGCCCGAGCGCCTCGCCGTCACCGGGGGCCTGACCGTCGAGGGTGCCGTCCGCGGCGTCGGCGAGCACCCGGGCGACGTTCTGCAGGCCGGTGCGCAAGGCATCGGGTACGTCGGCCAGGGTGGGGTCGTCGACGGGCGGTCGGGCCGCCGAGCGCGCGATTGCCGGTGCCTGGAGCGCACCGTCCATGTCGAGGAACCGCGCCGGGTCGCCGGTGGGGAGGTCGACGAACGGCGACGCGTCGCCGACGTGCATCTTGACGCGGCCGATGCGGGCGCCGGCCTCGTAGGGCTTCAGCCGCCTGGCCAGCGACTCGAAGTCGCCCTCCGGGCCGGTCTGGAAGCTCCAGTGGTAGTAGACCGGAAGCGTCAGGCTGTCCGGCTCGGTCCAGGCGGGTTGCAGGTCGCCCGGCTGCGGTGTGCCACCGAACCCGCGCACGACGCCCGCGTCGAACGCCGGGACCAGGCAGGCGATCCAGCGAGAGTCCGGCTCCAACCGACGCGGGCACACCAGCCGGGAGACATTGCGGTCAGGGTGCTCGGCGAGCGCGCTTCCCACTGCCCCGGGTGTGGTGCCCGCGTCCTCGTCGAGCAGCTGCACGTGTGCCCATGCCCAGGAGTCGGCCAGGTCCGGCAGCTCGGCAGCGGCGCCGGAGTCGATGCTCAGCTGTGGGAGGAGGGCGCCGCTGCGGACCTGCAGCGAGACGCCGGGCCGATCGCGGACGACGACGAGCACGAGCCAGGGCCGGAGATGACCGGAGGCGGGCACCCCGGTGGGGGTGAACAGCCACGGGAGCTCCGGCTGGTCGAAGTCGACGGCCGCCAGGTAGTTCGGTTCCACGTTCGTGGAACCGGCGCGCGGGTTGACGCGCACGATGACGGTCGGGTCCAGGCCGATCACGTCGCCGGGTCCGTGCAGGGTGGTCGCCGTCGGTGCGGTCCCGACCCCGCCCACGGCCACCGCGATCTTGACGGTCGCACGGGCGGGGATCGGCGTGGCGTCGTCGGCGTGTGGGATGGCGGCGGCCAGCCCGCGCCGCGACCACGGCAGGAAGCGGTACACCGCGTCGGTCATCGCGCCGCCTCGTATGCCTCGACCACGAGTCCGCCGCTGAGGGCGGCGGCCTGTGCGGCGATCGCCTCGGAGGAGTGCGGACCGACCATCACCACGACCTGCTCCAGCAGGGTGTCCGGGTCGACGACGACAAGCGGCACCTCACCGAGCGTGGCCTTCCCGATGTCGGACTTGAGCGAGGAGGCCGTCGCCCGGGCCGAGCTCGCGGCCGCACCGAACGCCGACAGCGTGCGCGCGGTGTCCGCACCGAGCACCTCGCGATACCTGGTCCGTGCCCGCCAGTACATGTTCAGCACCGGCTCCGGCTCCAGGATCTCCACCTCGTAGTCGGCGGCGACCGTCGAACCGGCGCTGCCGACGGTGTAGTCGGTGGTGCCGATCCGGACGCCGCTGGTGAACGTCTCGAAGGACCGGCCCTCGAGCTTCTGCTGCTCGGTCAGCTCCATGAACTGTCCGCGTGCGAAGTGGTCGGTGACCGGCTCGCGTGCCGAGGTCGGGTCGCCGCCCACCGTGACGCTGTCGATGGTGAAAGTCGGGGTGCCTTCGTGGAGCAGCTTGGTGCCGATGCGGTCGATCTGCACGTCCATCGGCACTGCCTTCTGCGCGATGGTGACCAGGCCGAGGGGATGCGCCAGGGCGAGACCCGCCGGCGCCTCCGCGAGGGTGACCAGGGCGTTCCCGCCGACCGGAGGACCGGGTAGCAGCCTGGAGGGGTCGCTCAGCTCGGCCCGGAGCAGCGCCGCCGCGCTGATCCGCTCCGCCTCGACGCCGGGTGCGCTTCCCCAGCTCTCGTCGAAGTCGATCTCGACATCCCACCACAGGATGGAGAAGCTGAAGTAGCCCTTCGCCCGCCACTCCCCCGGCCCCTCCAGCGCCATCCGGACGGTGACGGAGGCGAGGTCCTCCCCGAAGGCCTCGAGCTTGACCTGGAACTCCAGCTGGACCAGGAACCGGAACTTGGGTGTCAGGTAGAGCAGCGCGTCGAACGAGAGGTGCCCCCGGATGGCGGCGACGTCGATGTCCGCGGAGAGCTCGATCTTGCAGCCGCCCTGGACACTGTTGCTGGTGATCGCGAAGTAGCTCTCGTTGCGGATCTTGATCGGGCCGATCCCGAACGCGACCGCCATCCTGGCGAGGTCCGCAGGCACCCCACGCGGCACATCCTTGAAGGCGGGGTGGAAGCCCCCGGCGGACAGCACGAACGACGGGTCGTCGCCGAATCGCATGGCCAGGACCAGCTCACCGGTGAGGTCGAGCTTCGCGAAGCCCTCGATACCGACGAAGGAGTCGCGCAGCCGTGCCCGGATCAGCAAGAACTTCTCGGCTGCGTCGTAGAAGCCCACCACATCGACGAGCAGCTTGACGATCGCAGGCACGCCGAGGTCCCGGGGCGGCAGCTGGACCAGCAGCTGCCCGAGGAGGATCACCTTGGTCAGCTCGGCCGGCCTGTCCCCGCCCAGCGCGTTGCGGATCTCGAAGATGAGCCCGAGACGGATGTAGACGATGGGCGGCTGAGAGAACGACAGCTCCAGCATCGGTCCGAGCAGGAGACTGTCGGTCTCGATCGGGAACAGCTGCTTGTAGCGGTTGATGATGCGGGGCGCGTCGACGACCGGGTTCTCGGGAAACAGCACGTCGTCGAGCGCACCCGTCTTCATACCCGCGGTCAGCGCGTCGAGGTCGGCCCGGTGGTGCAGCCCGATCATGCCGCCCAGACCCGTCCAGAAGATGCCGAAGGCGATGTGCACCCGGAACTGCCCGAACACGAAGATCAGCAGCGACCAGCCGTCGGACCCGTCGGGTCGTCTGGTGGTGATCAGCGCGATCGCCTTCACGCTGAACGTCAGGAACTTCAGCTCCAGAGCCCCGGCGTACTCGCCCTTCTCGGCATCGGCGAAGAGGTAGCCGCCGCCCTTGACCGGCCCGGCGTCGAGCGCGAGCCCGATTCCTTTCGGTGGCAGGAACCTGACCAGGTCCCCGACGTCGTCCATGCCGTTCTCGACCACGCTGAGGTCCAGCGCGGTGCCGATCTGGTCGACCGAGGCCTGGAACGGGCCGAGCTTGAGCGAGAAGCCTCCGCGGAGCTCGAGCGAGGGGGCGTCTGCGAGCTTGAGCTCCAGCGCGATGAACTGCACGGTGAAGACACCGAGGAGCGACGCTGCGACGGGCAGGTCCACCTTGAGACCTGTGCCTCCGTCGAAGCGGACGCCGTGTGCCGTGTCCGCAAGCAGGCCGAGCTCGAAGGGCACCTCGATCTTGTCCCCGGGAAGCTTCGAGAGGAAGCCGTCACCATCGCCCAGCGAGACGACGAGCTTGCCCTTGCGCAGATGGGCCTTGAACCCGGCGTGGTCCGCACCGATCTCCACGCCGTAGGAGAAGCCGCCGATCTCGAGACGGGTCGCGTCGCTCGTCCCGAAGACCAGGAACGGACTGCCTTCCTCCGCCTTCGGTCGCACACCGATGTCGATGGAGGGGGTTCCCGGGCCGAGGGTGCGGAAGCCCGGGTTCTCCGTGGAGAAGCGGAAGAACAGCGAGAAGGCCCCGTCGGCGCCGATGTCGGTGACGTAGACGACGGACCCGGTGTCGTGCTCGAGGTGCAGGTGGGCGCCCACGCTGATCATCAGGCCGGGCCCACCGTCGGACTTGGTCACCGGAATCACCGTGAGCACGGGGTCGACCGGTCCGCCGAGCCGGAAGACCACGCTGAGCGCCCGGGACGCCGCCACCGAGGCGTCGGCGTCGGAGCCCGGCTCCGGGTCCCAGCCATACATTGCGTCGATCGTGCCGCCGATCGGAGCCACCATCCGGTCGAGGATCACCACGAGCGCACCGCTCGCGGCCGACAACCGGTCGACGAGGGCGTCGGCGTCGTCCTCGGATCCCTCGCCCTTCAGCAACCGGGTCACCGGGGCCGGGTCGAGCTGCGGCAAGAGCTCGTCGTCCTCGAGCACGAGCCCGGCGAGGACGCACAGGGCGTAGGCGCTCGGGTTGCGCACCCGCAGCGAGTCCGCCACCCACAGCTTGAAGATCAGCCAGAAGACGTCCCACTCGTCCACACCGTCCGCCTTCACCGCGTCGGCGAAGGTGAGGATCGTGTCCGCGAGGGCCTTGACCTCGGCGACGGTCGCGGCGAGCGCGATCTCGTCGATGTCCTGCTTCGCGAGGAAGTCGTCGATCTTCTGCCGGGTGGCGGGCTCGACCGACCCGGGGGTTGCCGGGTTGTCCGTGTTCATGCCGAGGTCCTCCCGGACCTCGGTGGCCAGGGCAGGATCGGAGAAGTTCTCCTCCACCCACTCGACCACGTCCTTGAGGAACTCCGCGATCTTCTGGAAGGCATTGCGCTTCTTCTCCGCCATCACTCGGTCCTCAGGACGGGGGCGGCCGGGGCCGGCGACGGCGCGAACCTGACGGTGTGCTCGGTGAACTCGTCGCCGGTCTCCTCGTCGGCGCTGGACAGGCTGGTGTGCGAGATGCGGTAGTCCGACCCGTCGGTCGCGAACGAGACCATGCCGAGGTTGTTCCGGAAGACCATGAGCCGCACCGGGTCCTTCGGCGCAAGGGTCACCTGCTGGTGCTTGCCCGCGATGTCCGCGTAGGACGACACCCGGTCGCCGGGGGCCCACGACACCACAGGGACGTCGGGCGCCCCCGCCGGAAGGGCTGCCTTCGGTCTCTCGTCCCGCACGACCTCCACCCGCCATCTCCAGTCGGGTGCCCTGCTCACCGTCGTACCGGCCGGCCAGCCCTGGGCCGGGAGGATCGCGGGCTTGCGGCGCAGCCGGCCTCGCCGTCCGGGTCTGATGGAGGCGCCGGCGGGGAGCACGACGCCGTGGTCGCCGTCCCAACCGATCCGCTCGCAAGGAGTCCCCCGCAGCAGCTGCTGGCCGAGTCGGAGGGTGCGCAGCAAGCCGCGCATGTCCTCGCCGGGCTGGTTGCGTGCGGCGGACGACGTGCACTGGACGATGCGGGAGTCGAGGATCTCGTCGTCCTTGCCCCAGTAGTCCATGGCCAGCGTGCTGGCGAAGTGGACGTCGCCGGACAGCACGACAACGCGGCGATAGGTCCCGAGCCGGCGCAGGAGCTGTTCGTGGTGCTCCTCGTCGGCGCGCCAGCCCTCGATGTCCTTGTGCTCGCTGCCCTGCAGGCCGGTGACCTTGCCGGGAATGGTCTCGTCCTCGCGGCCGAACATGTGTGTCTTCAGGTCGAACGTGAGCGCAGCCACCGGCTGCAGCACCGACTCGAAGATGCGGGGGAAGAGCACCGGAACCGGCGACACCACGACGAGCAGCTGCCGCATGTCGGTGAAGGGCCCCTTCGGCAGCTGGGCGTCGAGGCTGCCACCGACCAGTCGGGCCGGGGTGTGGCCCTTGGCCTTGTACGTGCGTCTCGTCCGGGTGTCGAGCACGTGCACCGTGTAGCGCGGCCCCGGCACCTCGTAGTGGAAGCTGACCTGTGGGTTGGTCACCGGCTTGTCGAGGCCGAGCAGCTCGTCGATCTTGTTCAACGTGGCCACCGTCGGCGACGCGATGGTTCCGGAGAGCTCGCCGATTGCGTCGAGCACCTTGTCGTGGGGACTTCGCTGGCTCTCCGGGACGGTGACCGGGTTCCCGTCGGCGTCCTCGACCTGGTTGTGGAGGAACTTCACTGGGTCGTTGCCCCAGCCCTGGAAGACCGTGTAGGCCATCAACCCGTGCCGGAGGACCGCCCGGCCGAAGTCGGCAGACACGACGCGGCCGCGCCAACGGTCCGAGATGTTCCAGTCGTCGGTGATCTCGTGGTCGTCGAAGATCATGTACGTCGGCACGTTGGCCAGGGCCCGGGCGACCCTCGGCACCGCGTCGCGCCACACCTCGACACGCTTCCCTTCGTCGATGACCGAGTCGAGCCTGCTGCGTCCGGCCTCGTTCTTCTCGGTCCTCCACTTGTCCGTGGTGCCGTACGCGTCCTCCCACCTGGTCGCGAACGTCTTCGCGGCGTCGACCGGAGGTGGCTTGAACAGGTCAGCGGGGGTGGCGAGGGAACGCCACACGGCAGGGCTGAAGGCCGCGCAGTACATCGCCACGAACTCGCCGTAGGTCAGAAGATGGTTGTCTCCGTCGGTCGTGGTCAGCCTGCCCAGCTTGCGTACGACGTTCTGCCTCCGGAGCGCCGGGAACCGCTCGATGGTCGCCTCGAGCCGTTCGTTGCTCACTGGCAGCTTCTCCGTGCCGACGAGGTCCATGCCGAGCTCGGCAAGCATCGGCAACAGCACTGCACCGACGTCGTCGGCGTAGATCTGGTCGCCGGTGAGAAACAGTTGCTGAGGTGCCTCGCCGAGGTCGGACAGGCCCTCCTGGATCCGGTCGTCGAGCCAGGCGAGGGCATCCGACCCCGGGCCGTTGCTCTTCCGGCACGAGGAGTGTGCGATGCGCACGTCCTCCAGACCGGCCGCCGGCGTGACGAAGCCGGGCAGCATGTCGGTCGCGTAGCCGAGGGCCAGCGACGCGGGGACACCGGATCCGTCCTTCAACAGCCCGAGAGCCTTGAGTCCCTTGTCCTGGCCGCCGACTCTCACCACCACGTCGTAGCTGTGCCGGGTGAGCGGCGGCATTGCCGTCACGGCGACATCCACCACGACCGCATGCAGCTTGGTACCGAAAGAGCGGGTCGGCCTCGACTGGGTGCCGACCGCTGGCGCGGCCGAGGTGCCGTTGCCGGTCGACGAGGTGCGGCCGGTGAACACGGTGACGGTGACGTCGCCGGGCTCGCTGAGCGCCATGAAGACGCAGACACGGCGGGCGTCGACGCGGCGCAGGATCGGGCCCGCGAGCACGAGCGGTAGTTCAGCAGCCATGAGGCCTCCACGACGCCCGGAAAGGCTCACTGCCCATGCTCCGGCAGACGTCTTTACCTGCCCTTTACTCTGGCCGTCCGCGAACCGCGGGCGCAATGACCCGTATGGGCTAGTACGCCGGTCACCCGGCCGGGCCTGCTCCGGTCAGGTCTTGACCTCACGGGACTTCTCGAGGTCGATCATCTCCTTGGCGCCGTCCATCAAGCGGAAGATCCGGATCGCGCGACTGGGCCGGCGGGGCACCATGACCGCCATCGACCCGGTCGGGCTGCCCTGGTCGTCGTCGAGCACTGCCCCGGTGACGTGGATGCCGAGCTCATGGTCGGTGAGCCGTGCGGCGTCGGAGGTGGTGGTCGCCTGCCGGGACTCACGCGCGGCGTCCATGGCCAGCGCATGCGGGAAGTTGTAGCGGCCTCCGCCTCCGGTCGACGACACGAGCAGGTACTTCGCATCCACCCGCTCGAGCAGCTCGAGGTTGATGCCGTGCTTGGAGGCGTGGTGCGACATCTTGAACACGTCACTTGCCAGGTAGTCACGTCCCCGTGCGGCCTGCAGCTCCCTGGCCAGAACCGGGTTCTGTTCGTTGCGCAGGTCCGGGAAGTCGATCGTGGCCTGTGCCCACGAGGTGAACTGCGCGTCGCCGCCGAGAAGCAACCGCCTGCTCCTCTTCTTCACCGCTCGCCGGTTGAGCCGGTCCGCCTCGTCGGTGTCGGTCTCGGTGTAGATCCGGGACGCCGGGTATTCGAACATCAAGGTGAGCGAGGAGTCGTTGACCTCGACGCCGTACGTGTCGAAGCGGCTGCGCAGTCCGACGCCGGGGCCCATCACGGTTACCTTCACCGAGTCGAGGTAGGCCGTGGTCCCGCTCGTCGGCTGCAGGCGCCGGATCCACGGGCTGACTTCCAGCTCGGCCATCATCGCGTGGAAGCTCGCGCTCGGGAAGAAGTAGCCCGGCTCCCAGAACTGGTCGATGCAAGCGTCAGACGCGTACGGCGTGAGCTTGTCCGCTTCACTCAGCACATCCCCGGTGGGCCCATTGCCATCCGTGGTTGGGGCGGTACGCCGGTTGTGCAGGCCGTTGTACTTCGACAGCAGCTCACCCATGCCGCCGATGTGGTCGAAGTGCGGATGCGTGGCCACCACCATCCGGATCTGCCCGGGGGAACCCGGCTGCTGGATCAACGTCCTGTCGCCGCCCCCGGCGGAGACCTCGACCTCATGGAGCTTCTCGATCAGGTCGGGGAGCTTCGTCGACGTCGCCACGTCGATGATGGCGAGCCGGCGTACTCCGTCGTTGCTGTCCGGCGGCAGCAGCAGGAGCTGGGTGTCACCGTCACCGACGTTGAGCAGGAAGTACACCAGCGCCTCAGGGTCGTCCAGGATCGCCTCCACGAGTGACCCGACGCCCCTGGTGGCGGGTGCCAGGGTGTCGTTCTCAACCGGTTGGAGTACGGCGTTCACGCCAGATCGTCCTCGTCGTCGATGACCTCGTCGAGCGGGGCGACCCGGAGTCTCTTCGCCTTGGGCCGCTTGAGGCGCTGTCGTCGAGCGGCGTCGAGAAGGCCCTCTGCGTCGTCGCCGTTGAACACCGCCGCAGAAGCACCTTGATAGGCCAGCTTCGCAGCCTCACGGGCATCGGCAGAGATGTCATAGACGGCCGCCGGGAAGATCGCGGCGAGGTCGGCGACGGGTGTGTCCGTGCCCCATCCGGCGTCAGCGGTGAGCCGGGCACCGAAAGTGTCTCCGGCGCGAGGACGACGCTCGAGGTTGTTCGGCCTGTACAGCTGCAGGCGCATCAACCGCTGCGGCGCCACGGCGGACATGACGCGATTGTTCGCGTCGTCCTCCCAGATCAGCCGGCCGTAGCGGTCGGCGCTGGGCCAGGGCCAGCGCATCAGCTCGACGATCCCGCCCACCACCTCCTCCACGACGACGTACTGCCACTGCTCCCGCAGCTTCTGCGCGCTCCTGACCGCCCCCTCCAGGCTGGCCGGCCACCACGGCGGTGACGTCTCCTCCGGCTGCGACTTCCGTGGCGGCGGCATCTCGCGGGTCTAGACGCCGTCGAGCGGGTTGTCGGGATACGGCAGGGCACCCCGCTCGGCGTTCTGGTCGACGTACGACCGCAGACCGGCGTCACAGATGACGTATCCCCAGTTGACCAGCTTCTCCTGCACGTCATCGGGCATGGCGTCCAGCCGGGTCGCCATCGCCGCGAGGCCGCGGGTCACCTGCGGCTCGGCGGGCAGTGGGTCCCGGACCGGGTAGCCGGCGAGGTCGCTGCGGATGCCGACGTACATGCCGCCTCGATCACCGGAGCGGAACGATCCGACGACCTGTTGCTTGCGCAGCGCCCGCACCTGGTTGTCGATCACACTCAGAACCCGCAACAGCCCCCGCGCCCAGTCACCGGGAACGCTCGGGTCGGCACCCATGTGTCCGCCGGCGTCACTGACCAGCACGGTGCGGTAGCGCTTCCACGAGGTCTCGATCCCCAGGTTGTCGTAGACGCCGCCGTCGCAGAGCGAGAGCACGTCCCGGAACCCTTTCCGGCCGGCGAGGTCGTTGCCCTCGTCCGAGACCCAGTGCGCCCGGCTGAGGTCGAGCTTGCACGGCGAGAGGAACGGTGGGAAGGCCGACGAGGCGGTGACGGCGAGCGCCAGTGGAAGTGACGGCTCGAGGACACGGCCCACCCGGTAGTCGGCCAGATACGGCTTGCTGAACCGCATCAGGACCCCCGACTCCAGGTTCGTCGAGTTGAAGACGAACCGTGGCTCGTCCGGCAGGTCCTGCAGCGTCGCACCATGGAACAGGGTGTCGTCATACGCCTTCTCGACCCGGTCGGCGATGGACACCCAGGGCAGGCCGGCGCCTCGGAGCACCGAGGAGACGTCGACCCCCTTGCGGGCCATCACCCGCACCGGCTCGGCGACCGCTTCGGTGAACCGCTGCGCGACGTCCCCGCGGAACTGCAGCTCTGACCAGTTCTTGGCGAGCACACCCGCGGTGATCGAACCACCGGAGACGCTGGAGACGCGACCCAGACCGGGGAGCAGCCCGGCTTCGTTGAGCCGCCACAGGACCCCGACATGGAAGACCATCGCCCGGTAGCCGCCGCCGGACAGGCACAGCGCGGTTCCGGTCTCGGGTTCCTCGTCACGGTCGCCCAGCCGGCGTACTGGCTCGCTTGCCAGCTGACGCTCGGCCGGCGGATGGAGGGTGTCGCTCATCGGACCCGGCTCACGATCGGTCGGCCACGAGTAGGGCCTTGACCGCTCTCTCGAACGTCGGCCAGCCGTTCAGTCCGCCGTTGACCGCGCGACGAACCCCTTCCCAGTCACCGGCTCGGGCCTTCGTGTCCACGCCGCGCTGTTTGAAGTACTCAGCGAGGACGCGGGCCGCCACCTCTGGTTCGAGGGCGAGCTCCGGCTTGTTCTCGAGCGCCAGCCCGAGCCGTTGTCCGTACGCGCGGTAGTTCGCCCTTCCGGTGAGCTGGATGTAACCACGACCGTGGAACCGGGCGCCGTCACCGGGTTCGACGTTTCCCAGGTCGCTTCGCCCCTCGTACATCCGGGTGAAGTAGGCACGGTCACCGAACTCGGAAATGGGACGGAAACGAGTCCCCACTTCGACCACGACCGTGCTCACCGCCGCGACCATGGTGGCCGCGCTCTCCATGCCGGCTTCGACGAGGGCCTGCTCGATGGGTGGCCAGTTGTCGATCACGTCGGGCGTCGAGGCGTTGATCGCGGCCGCTATCTGTCGTGGCTTCAACCAGCCCGACGACATGCGAGGGCTTCGGTGCACCGATGACCAGGTCGCGTCGTCGACGGACCCGGTCACCGGGAGTCCGGTTCCGGCCCGGACCTGGGCGCCGCTCTCGTCGTGGGTCCGCTGCCACCGCCGCACGGCCTTCTCGGTGTCCTCACCGAAGTAGCCGTCTGTCTGAATCAGGAGTCGGCCTTGAAGTCGGGAGACCAACCGCCGACGGCCGTCCTTGTGCCAGCGTTTCAGCGGTAGCCGGTCCCGGGAGCGCCACTGGCTGGACGGTTCGCCGAGCCAGCCTTGCGGGAAGTCACCGCGCAAGGTGGCCAGCCCGGGCGCATCGGCCCACTGTAGGTGGGGATAGTCCTTGAAGGAGGTCCAGTCGCCGCCCCAGGAGAAACCGGACTTCTTGCCCATCCGGACGAAGGCCTTCCAGTCCGGATGGCCGGGGTCCCAGACCAAGGAGCCGTTCTTCATCACGGCGAAGTCGAACGCGAGACCGAAGTTGTGGTAGCTCTGTCCGGGCTTGGCGTTGGTGACGATCTTGCCTGGTTTGCTTCGTCCTTGTGCATACAGGCCGGCCTGCTCCGGAAACGTCCGAAGGCCGCTGACGATGAAGATCCCGAGCCCATGGGTCTCGGCATCGGCGTACAGCTTCAACGCCCGTGCCCGCGGTTCGGCCTGGAGCCGGTCCAGACGTTCGGGATGTGTTGTGGTGGTCATCGTTGTCCTTCGTCGTTCACGAGGTCTGAGCCGCTGTGCGAGGAGCGGCGGGGCCGATCACCGGATCGGTCGATGCGGCGAAGCCAGTCGCGCCAGTGGTGAGCCGAGACCAGGCCGGTAGCAGCTCCGGCCGGTTCACCTCTGAGTCCTTGCTCGGGACATGCTCGAGGAGGGTCTGGGCCTGCTTGTCGATGAGTCCGGTGAGCAGCTGCTGCGCGTACCCGAACACGAGCGCGTAGGCCAGGATCTGTCCTTGTGAGTCGAGTGCCGACAAACCCGGAATGAAGTCACCCCGGAGGGCGATGAGGGCACCGATCGCTGTCAACGCACCGAACGGCACCTTGAGCACTGCCAGCGCCGAGGCCACTTCATAGGGTGTTGACGTGCCGCGAAGGTTACGCATCGCGACGGCGGCAGCGAGCGCGCCACCCATCAGCCCGAGCAGTGCGACCACCAGCACGTCGCCCGAGGTCGCGCCGTCTCCGCCGGTGGGGCAGAACATCGGTCCCTGGCTGTTGGGCTGGAAGCAGATCGGGACCGATGTCGGGTCAAAGGCGACTGCAACCACGAAGACGACGAGGAACAGGCTGATCAGTGCCGAGGATGCCAGGATCCTGTTCCGGAAGCTGCGCAGTCGTGAGTGTTGTCGGTCGGCTGCGGCATAGCCGATCTCGACCAGCTTGCTGAGCTCGAGCCGCTTCCTGCTCTCGGGCCTCATCTGAAGAATCAGACGTGCTTCCGTACGACGTGGGTCGTCACGGTTGAGCCCTGCCTCGACTCGTGCGACGGCCTCCGTGATCTCCGCGTCGACCTCGTCCGGGTCGTACAGCCGCACGATCAGGGCCTCGGCCGCGTGGAGATTCTGGTAAGCCGCCTCGATCAACGTGCCTCGCCACCAGATCGCCCATCGAGTGGGGATGGGGTTGACGCGATATGCGGCTTCGCGGGCCCGCCTCAACAGGTCGTAGACACCCGCGAGCGTCGCGGCCGACTCAGGATCAGAGGTCCCCGGCCGTGTTGCCAGGGCATTCACCTTGGCCTCCAGCACCGCGGCGCTGACGGCTACGTTCTGCACCCAGACCCGTTTGCGGGTCGGGGGCGTGGTTGATGTGTCCATTCCGCGTGCCTCGCCGTGAGGGGCGCATCGAGCCGCCTTTACTTTGAGGGTAGACACCGGCTTCGGCGATTTGGAATGGTCAGTTCAGGCTACGGAAACGCGCTCATCCGGGTACATCTCGAGTCCCCTCGAGCAGGCCCCGCCGGCTCAGCGCCAGCCGAGGTCTGAAGCAAGACGCAGCACGTTCTCGATGATGTGCGCGTTGTAGTCGACGCCGAGCTGGTTCGGGACGGTGAGCAGCAAGGTGTCCGCCGCCGCGATCGCCTCGTCCTCGGCCAGGGACTTCACCAGTTCCTCGGGCTCGCCGGCGTAGGACTTGCCGAACCGGGCAGCGCCCCCTTCGAGGTGGCCGACCTGATCCTGGCTGGCGGACTCGCGACCGAAGTACGCGCGGTCCATGTCGCTGACGATCGGGAAGATGCTGCGGCTGACCGAGACGCGCGCCTCGCGCTCGTGCCCGGCCGCCTTCCACGCGTCCCGAAACCGCTGGATCTGTTCGGCCTGCAGCTGGTGAAACGGCACCCCGGTGTCCTCGGTGAGCAGGGTCGAGCTCATCAGGTTCATCCCCTGCTCGGCAGTCCACTCCGCCGTCGCGCGTGACCCGGCACCCCACCAGATCCGATCCCGCAGACCCGGTGCCTGCGGCTCGATGCCGAGCTGTCCGGGCGGGTTGGGGAACATCGGCCGTGGGTTGGGCTCCGCGAAACGCCGGCCATCGATCACCGCCAGGAACGCTTGGGTATGCTCCCGGGCCATCGCCGCGTGGTCCTGTCCCTCACTCGGCGCGTAGCCGAAGTAGCGGTAGCCCTCGATCACCTGCTCCGGTGAGCCTCTGCTGATGCCCAGCTGAAGCCGGCCACCGGCGATGAGGTCCGCGGACCCGGCGTCCTCGGCCATGTAGAGCGGGTTCTCGTACCGCATGTCGATCACGCCGGTCCCGATCTCGATCCTGCTCGTCCTCGCCCCGACGGCGGCGAGCAGAGGGAAGGGTGAGGACAGCTGCCGCGCGTAGTGGTGGACCCGGAAGTAGGCACCGTCTGCTCCCAGCTCCTCGGCCGCGACCGCGAGATCAATCGACTGGAGCAACGCATCGGAGGCCGAACGCGTCTGCGACTGCGGCGAAGGCGTCCAGTGCCCGAACGAGAGGAATCCGATCTTCGTCATGCCGGGTGCAACAACCGCGACGGCGCAACCCTTCCGCACCCAGCTGGTGCCGCGTTAGCGTGACCGGAGATCCGCCCGCACCCGCGGGAGGCACGTCCCGGAGGTCGCGCGATGCACCTGCTGTTCGCGGACCGGCTCCCGGACCACACGCTCGACGAGCTCGAACGTCGTGGACATGTCTGCGTGATGGAGCCCGGGCTGGCCGCCGACGATCTCCCGACACGCGTCGCCGGGTTCGACGCTCTGGTAGTGCGCAGCACCAAGGTCACGCGCACAGTGTTCGAGACCGCGGACCGGTTGGCGCTGGTGATCCGGGCCGGAGCGGGCACGAACACCATCGACACCGATGCCGCCGCCAACCACGGAGTCCTGGTCTCCAACGTTCCCGGCCGCAACGCCGTCGCCGTCGCCGAGCTCACCATGGGACTTCTGCTGGCGATCGACCGGCGGATCGCCGACAACGTGACAGATCTACGCCGCGGTCACTGGGACAAGGCGCGCTACAGCAAGGCCCGGGGTTTGCTCGGCTCGACCATGGGCGTCATCGGCCTCGGCTCCATCGGGTTCGCCGTCGCCGAACGCGCGGCAGCGTTCGGTATCCATGTCCAGGCACTCGCCAAGCCCGGTCGGCCCGCGCATGCCGTGTCGCGGGCCGAGGACCTGGCGATCACGATGTGCGACTCGATGGAGGAGCTGTTGTCCTCCTCCGACATCGTCACCCTCCATGTTCCGTCCGGCGAGGACACCCGGCACCTCGTCGACGACCACTTCCTCGACCGGATGAGGAACGGCGCCATCCTGCTCAACACCTCGAGGGGCGACGTGGTCGACGAACCGGCCTTGCTCAAGGCCCTGGACGCCGGTGCGGTGCGCGCTGGCCTGGACGTGTTCGCCGACGAACCGGGCTCCGCCCAAGGTTCCTGGGACTCTCCTCTCGGCCGCCATCCCAACGTCGTCGCGACCCACCACATCGGGGCCTCGACGGAGCAGGCGCAAGACGCCATCGCCGCGGGCGTGACGGAGATCGTCGACGCGTTCATGGCCGGAGAGGCACTCCACTGCGTGAACCTCGATCCGCGTCGACTGGGATCGAGCACCCTGACGGTCCGGCACCTCGACCGCGTCGGCGTACTCGCCCACGTCCTCGACCAGCTGAGCAACGCGGGCCTGAACGTCGAGCACATGGAGAACCGCGTCTTTCGTGGCGGTGAGGCCGCCGTGGCCTCCATCGACGTGGCGGGCCGGACCGACGAGGCCTTGCTGGCCGACCTGCGCGGAATCCCCGATGTGCTGGGCGTGTCCGAGGCGACGCTCGGCGAGGACGTCGAGCGCGCTCGGTGAGCATCGTTCGTCCGTTCCCGGCCCGCGTGGTACGTCAGGACTGGGCCTCGCGAGCGGTCACCGCGATGCCGGACCCGCTCGACGAGACGGGTCCGGATCCAGCACCGACGGTGTTCGACCCGGCAGCGTACGACGGGTCAGCGGCCGCACTTTACGTCTACCGCCAGCGCGGTCACGGTGCCTCACACACCGGAGTGGTGTGCGAGGTGACCGTCCAAGCCTTCGTGGACGGGCAGGTCCGCGGGCACGAGGCGGTGGACATGCGGCGGGTCGAGGCGCTCGTGCGGCACCAGGCGTCGACCACCGCCCCACCGGCCCTTCTGACACTGCTCCACCGCCCGGGCGCGGCCTTCACGCGGACACTCGAGACAACCCGCCGGACGGCGCCGATCCTGGACTTCGCCGGCCCCGACGGTCTTCAGCAGACCGTCTGGCGCGTCCCAGAAGGCTCGGGCATGCTCAGCGTGGCGCGGGAGCTGGCCGCCGCCGATCACTACATCGCCGACGGTCACCACCGGGTTGCGGCCGCGCTCGCGCAGTGGCGTCTGGGTGGTGGCAAGCCCGCGGACGCCGGGCTGCTCTGCGTCATCCACCCGATGGACGACCTCCGGCTGTCTGCGTTCCATCGGCGGTTGACCGGGCCACTGGACCCGGCGGAGGTCGTCAGGCTGCTGACTGCCGCGTTCCAGGTCCGCGCGGTTCCTGAGCCTCCGGCACCGATGCCGGGAACGTTCGGGTTGTACGTCGGACACCGGTGGTTCGCTGTGAGCCACCAGGGAAATCACGGCGGCTGTCGCGCGGACCTTGACGTCGCGGTCCTTCAGACGCAGGTCCTCGAGCGCCTGGAGCAGCTCCGGCCCCGCCCGTCGTACCCCGTCGAGATGGCTGCCACCCGGATGTCCATCGACGAGCTCACCGAGCGGTGCGACGCCGACGGCGGTGCGCTGTTCACGCTCGCGCCACCGCCGCTGGAGGCGCTCACCGCACTCGCGGACGCCGGTGAGGTGATGCCCCCCAAGACGACCTACTTCGCACCGAAGCCGTGCGCCGGAATCTTCCTCCGTCCCGAGCAGTGAGACCTGGGCACGTCGGGGGCTGGGCTCAGGCGAGGTCGAACCGGTCGAGGGTCATCACCTTGTTCCACGCGTGCACGAAGTCGTGGACGAACCTCTCCTGTGCGTCGTCGCTCGCGTAGACCTCAGCGATCGCCCGGAGCTGCGAGTTCGCACCGAAGACGAGGTCGACGGCAGTAGCGGTCCACCGGATGTCGTCCGTGCCGCGATCCCGGCCCTCGAACACGTTCTGGGCGTAGGTCGCCGTCTTCCACTCCACCCGCTGGTCGAGGAGGTTGACGAAGAAGTCGTTGGTCAACACCTCCGGCCGGTCCGTGAACACACCGTGCTGCGTCCGACCGGCGTTCGTGTTCAGGGCGCGCATGCCGCCGACCAGCACGACCATCTCCCGTGCCGTGAGGGTCAGGAGGTTGGCCCGGTCCAGCAGCAGGGTCTCCGGCGAGAGCTTCTCTCCGGCGCGCAGGTAGTTGCGGAAACCGTCTGCCCTCGGCCTGAGTACGCCGAACGACTCAACGTCGGTCTGCTCCTGGGAGGCGTCTGTTCGTCCCGGTGCGAACGGGACCATGACCTCGTGGCCGGCGTCCTTCGCCGCCTGCTCGATCGCCGCGCAACCGCCCAGGACGATCAGGTCGGCGAGTGAGATCTTCCTGCCGGAATGCGCGTCGTTGAAGTCGCGTTGGATCTGCTCATAGGCCTGCAGCACCGTGGCCAGCTCGGCGGGATCGTTGACATCCCAGTTGCGCTGCGGGTCCAGGCGGATCCGTGCCCCGTTGGCACCTCCCCGCTTGTCGGTGCCGCGGAAGGTCGCCGCTGCTGCCCAGGCGGTGGTGACCAGTTGGCTGATCGACAACCCCGATCCGAGGATCTCCTCCTTGAGGGCTGCGATGTCCGCGTCGGTGGCCGGCTCGTGGTCGATCGCGGGGACCGGGTCCTGCCACAGCTGCGGCTCCGGTACCCATGGACCGAGGTAGCGGGAGACGGGTCCCATGTCACGGTGCAGGAGCTTGTACCAGGCCTTGGCGAACGCCTCCGCGAGCTCCTCGGGCCTCTCCATGAATCGGCGTGAGATCTTCTCGTACGCCGGGTCGTACCGCAGCGCGAGGTCCGTCGTCAGCATCATCGGCGCGTGCCTGACGGAGGGATCATGCGCGTCCGGAACCGCGTCTGCACCGGCGCCGTCCTTCGGCCTCCACTGCTTCGCGCCGGCCGGGCTCTCGCTCAGTTCCCACTCGTAGCCGAACAACGTCTCGAAGAAGCTGTTGTCCCATGTGGTCGGGGTCGGGGTCCACGCCCCCTCGAGACCGCTGGTCGTCGCGTCCTTGCCCTTGCCGGTGCCGAAGGTGTTCCTCCAGCCGAGGCCCTGCTGCTCCAGGGGAGCGCCCTCCGGCTCGGGGCCGATGTACTCGGCCGGGGCGGCGCCATGAGTCTTGCCGAAGGTGTGGCCACCGGCGATCAGCGCCAGCGTCTCCTCGTCGTTCATCGCCATCCGGCTGAAGGTCTCCCGGATGTCCCGGGCCGCCGCGAGTGGGTCCGGCGTGCCATTGGGCCCCTCCGGGTTCACGTAGACGAGCCCCATCTGCACGGCCCCGAACGGACCGGTGAGCTCCCTGTCGCCGCTGTAGCGCTCATCGCCGAGCCACGTGTCCTCCGGTCCCCAGAGGACCTCCTCGGGCTCCCAGATGTCCTCACGCCCGAACCCGAACCCGAACGTCTTGAAGCCCATCGACTCCAGGGCACACTGGCCGGCGAACACCAGCAGGTCGGCCCAGGAGATCTTCCGGCCGTACTTCTGCTTCACCGGCCACAGCAGCCGGCGAGCCTTGTCGAGGCTCGCATTGTCGGGCCAGCTGTTGAGCGGGGCGAAACGCTGGGAGCCGTCGCCGGCACCACCCCGGCCGTCCTCGATCCGGTAGGTGCCGGCGGCGTGCCAGCTCAACCGGATGAACAGTGGCCCGTAGTGGCCGTAGTCGGCGGGCCACCAGTCCTGCGAGGTCGTCATCACCTCGAAGATGTCCTGCCGCAGGGCATCGACATCGAGGGACCTGAACTCCTCTGCATAGTCGAAGTCCTCGCCTAGCGGGGTGGACCGGGACGAGTGCTGGTGGAGGACCTGCAGGTCCAGCTGGTTCGGCCACCAGTCCCGGTTCGTCCGGGGCCGACTCAGCGTGGGGGTCGGGGAGTCGATGACGGGGTTCTCGCTCTCGCTGCCGTGCTCAGACACGGTTGTTCTCCTATTTCGGTGGTTCCTCCGCGGCGGCTATGACCTCTTCCAAGTATCGACCTCGGCCTGGGACCGGTAAAGAGCGCTGGGGCCCACCTGTGCGCCAGCCAGGAAAGCCGCCTCGGCGCCTCACGGCCCCAGTCGTCGATCGAAGAACCGCACCGTGCGGTCCATCGCGGCGTTGAACGCCGGCCCGAAGGCGTGCCCGTCGTCGTACCACTGCAGCTGCGCGTTGACGCCTGCCTCGGTGAGCGCGCGCTGGGTCGCGGTGGCCCAGCGCGGCGGACAGGTGTCGTCGAAGCGCCCGTGCACCATCAGCACCGGCGCGGTGATCCTGTCGAAGTAAGGTCGGGAAGAGTTCTCGCGCCAGAAGCGTGGGTCCTCCTCGGGCGTGCCATGGTGACGGGCCAGCTGTTCGCGAAGGGCGGCATCCTCCGGGTCCGGGCGGATGAACTGGTCATAGTTCTGGCCCTCGAGCGACGAGACGCTGGCCCACGCCGCGGCCGCCTGCACCAGGCCCGGCTCAGCGACGAGCGCCTTCAGGACCACGCCACCGCCCATGGAACGGCCGAACAGGGCCACCTGGTCGTCGGCGACCGGGAGGTCCGGCGAGCTGCGCAGGGCCTTGACCGCGTTGATGACGTCGGCGCTGTACCCGAGCCGCATCCGGGTCTGGACGAGCGGGTCATCGTCGGACTCGGCGTGGTTGCGGTAGTCCACGTGCAGGGCGACGTACCCACGGGCGGCCAGGTACCCGCGCTCGCGGGTCATCCCTTGGCCGCGCTCGTAGACCGCCGGGTCGATGTAGCCATGTGCCAGCACCACTGCTGGAAAGGGACCGCGCCCGGTGGGGACGTTGAGCACTCCAGTGATGGTGTAGGACTCCTCGCCCCCGCGCGTGGTGCTGCGACTTCGGTAGGTCACGTCGTACGACGTGTACTCGGGTGTTCGTTCCCTGACCACGCCCAGGCGCAACCGGTCACCCCGGAGCCGCTGCTCGGCCAGACCGAGAACCGAGACCGGCCGGACAGAGGGGTCCTTTTCCCCGGCATCGACTTCCGGGCCGGAGACCTCCGGTCCGGGACTGACGCGAGGCGAATCGGCAGCAGACGCCGAGGGTCCCCCACCCGACCTGAGACGGGGCTCGTCTGCGCTGCACCCGGTGAGGAGAACGGCGCTGACGGCCCACACGGTCACAATCCCGCGCCGTGCACGCATCGAGCACCTCCAGCGTCGCCAGCCTGCGCAGACAGCGATCCCTGAGCCAGTTCTCAGTTTAGACGCGTGGGTAGGAACCACGCTCACGCAGATCTGGCCGCCGCGTCCATCCACCGTACGCTGGGGACATGGCCGGAAGCGTGCTCGCGACGGCCGCCGTTCTCCTGACAGCGGCGGCGGCGTTGGTCTCCTGTAGCGATTCCGCGACGCGATCGGCGCACTCTGGATCCCCGTCAACGGCCGCGACAGCCAGCGCGTCACCCTCCAAGGCTTTGCCGTCCCCCACGCCGATGAGCGACACCGCCGAGACACCGGTGCCGCGAGCCGTGCTGAGCGATGGACGCCCACGGCCGGCGACGCTCAGCATCCCGGCGCTCGGACTACGCGACCTGGCAGTCGTCCCCTATCCGGGCAGGACCGATGACGCGGCCGGCACCCGCATCCAGGACGGCGGCGTGGCAGCCAGTCCGTACGGCCACCGCGGAGGCGTCGGGCCAGGTGGGCTCGGCAACTACCAGATCACCGCTCACCGGACATCGTCCACGCAGGCCTTCCGCATGCTGCCCTCGCTGCGAGCCGGGCAGCGGGCGGTGGTCACGGCCGGCGGTGTCCGGTACGTCTACGAGATCCGCCGCACCCGCGAGACGTCGTTCCGGTCACCTCGGTCGCTCGCCGAGCAGCGTGCCGCGGTGCCAGGGCGCCCGGGTGTGACACCGACGCGGGCGTTCCTGACGCTGTCCACGTGCGCGACCCTGGAGGACCACGCGCGAGGCAACTACTGGTCCGACGAGCTCAAGAACCCCGAGCACCGCATCGACAAGATAGGCGTGCTCGTGCGGACCATCAGCTCCGATTAGCCTCAAGAGGCTGGGTCACGTTTCGGGGCCGATCACGGCGACGTCGTCGCCATGGCGGTGCACGACCTTCCAGGCGCCCTCCTCGCGGCGGAGCACTGTCGTCACCCGTAGCGTGTAGGAACGCTGCCCATCGACGGTGCGCACGCTGCTGTGCTCGAAGGCGACGACGTAGCCGAGGTCTCCACTGACACCGGCGGCGACGACCTCGTACTCCAGTGACTCGCTGGACCGGAACGTGTTCGCGAGCCGGGCGAATGCCGCATCGACGGCGCTCCAACCGCGGGCGGTGAACCAGGCGCCGAAGAGCGTGACCGGGTCGCGACGGGACCACAGTGCCAACCGGGGGGCGAGGTCACCGTCGTGTAGTGCGGCCACCTCACCTCGGAGCAGGGGGCCAACCTCGGCGACGAAGGCCTCGGTGCCGCTGGTGAGATCGTGGGTGATGTCGCTCATGACAAAGCCACCTCTTTCGGACTCGTGACGGCTGTGGGTTCGCCCAGCACCAGCACCCAGCCCACAACGGCGAAGCCCACGGCGTTCAGGCCCCAGGCGAACAGGTCCAGGGTGTGACTACCAACGATCACGGCCGCGACGAAATGGAGCGGCTGGGAGACGGCCACGATCGCTGCCGCCCAGCGCGGGAACAGCGGGACCCGCCAGAGCGCACACCCCAGCAGCACGGTGCCGAGCACATGGCCCAGCACGAAGATCGCACCGGCGACGATCACGACCGCGTGCAGCTCCTCGTACGCCGCGGCCGCGTCGGCCATCGCGTACCCGTGACGTACGGAGAATAGGACCGCGGCGTCGCTCGCGGACAGCCAAGCGAGCACGAGGTAGCCCGGGACCAGCAGACCGACGGCCGCCGCGGTGAGGCGCGGCGCGTCCCGTCGGATGCAGGCACCGATCACGAGCACGGACGGCACCAGCACCAGTGAGGCGACGAAGCCGAGCCACACCGCGGCCGACTGGGCGGACGGGTGCGCGGAAACCTTCTGGGCGACCTCGGTGCTGCTGTCCGTGGTCAGGTAGGGGATCACGTAGCGCAGCGTGGCCACGGCCGCCGGCCCCACCGGAAGCATCAGCGCGGTGAGCACCTGCCAGCTGGACGCGTGAGCGGGACGGGAAGCGGACATAGGGTCCTCCTGATCTGCGAAGATGCCCCCACTCTCAGCCGCATGCGTTCCCGGCGGCAGGGCCCGGTCACCCGACCCGCGGGAAATTGCCCGGCCATCCGGGAACCCGATCCCGTGCCGCCCGCCGCCGGAGTCGCCACACTGGTGCCATGTCTGGTTGGCGCGTGTCGCTCCTGCTGGCGGGGCTGGCCCTCGTCGAGGTCACCGTCGCGGTGGTGCTCGCCGTGCTCGCGCAGATGTCGTTCAACGACGCGCTTGAGGGCTTCGTGGTCACCAACGGGTTGATGGGGGCGTCGTTCGCGTCCTGCGGTGCGATCGTCGCCGGACAACGTCAGGCACGCGTCGTCGGCTGGCTGTTCATCGCGGTCGGGTTAGGCCACGCGACCGGCGCCCTCGCGATGCCGTTGGCGCAGTACGTCCACGACCAGGCCGGGCCGGTCGTCGTCCAACGCCTGGCTGCGACGGCGCTGATGTACTCCTGGCCCTGGTCGATCGGGCTGTTCCTCCCGCTGGCGATCCTGCTTTTCCCCGACGGTCGACCGGTCTCGCGCGGCTGGGGCGTGGTGGCGTGGACCGTCGCGGTGACCTCGCCGCTCTTCGTGTTGGAGATGGGCTTGGGCCCCGACCCCGTGGCCGAGGGGTTGTACCCCGGGTACATCACGCTGCCGTCGTACGACGATCTCACTGTGCTGTGGACGATCGCCGAGATCCGCACCTCCCTGGCCATCGCCCTGGCCGTGGCGAGCCTGGTGGTGCGCTACCGCAGCGGCGACGAGCACCGCCGTCGACAGCTGCTCTGGCTGCTCCTGGCCGGCCTGGTCGTGGTTGCGGCGGTGGTCCCGTGGTCCTTTGCGGCCGGGACGCCTGTCCTGGTCCTGCTCGCCCTTCCGCTGGTGCCGGCGGCCGTCACGGTGGCGATCGTGCGAGAGCACCTCTTCGACATCCGGCTGGTGGTCTCGCGCACGGTCGCCTGGTTGCTGCTCTCCCTCGGCGCACTCGCCGGCTACGTGGTGCTGGTGGCGGCACTGGACTCGGTAGTGACCGCGCGGTTCGGCCGCTCCGCCGTGGTCACCGTGCTGGTGGCAGTCGGGGTTGCCCCAGTGCTCCCACGACTGCGGCGGGTCGTGGACCGTTGGATGTACGGCGACCGCGGCGACGCCACCCGGATCGCTACCAGGGTCACCGCTCGCCTGGCCTCGGGTGACCAGGAAACACTCGTCAGCGTCGCGGCGGCGATCGGCGCCGCTCTCCGGCTGCCCTACGTCGCGGTGTCGACGCCGGACGGTGCCCTGACCGAGGACGGGAGTCCACCGGACCGAACGGAGGCGCTGCCGCTGTGCTACGCCGGCGAGCAGCTCGGGACGCTCACGGTCGGCCTGCGGGCGGGCGAGCGGCGGCTGGCCGGTGCCGACCGGAGCACGCTCACCCTGATCGCCGCCTCGCTCGCCGTCGCCGTCCGCGCCCTCCGCCTGACCGCCGACGTCCAGCAGTCTCACGAACGGATCGTGGCCGTCCGCGAGGAGGAACGGCGACGGATCCGCCAGGACCTGCACGACGGACTCGGTCCGACGCTGACCGGGATCGCCCTGTCAGCCGACGCCGCCGCCAACCTGGTCGACACCCGCCCCACGACGACCCGGGACCTGCTCGATGCGCTCCGGCGGGACACCCGCACGGCCATCGCCGATGTACGCCGCCTGGTTGACGACCTGCGACCGTCCGCCCTCGACGAGCTGGGTCTCCTCGGTGCTCTCCGGCAGCGCGCCGACCAGCTGATGTGGCGCTCGGACGGGTCGACCTTCGCCGTACGTCTGCGGGCGCCCGACCAGCTGCCTGTGCTCCCGGCGGCCGTGGAGGTGGCCGCCTACCGGATCGCGACCGAGGCGCTCACCAACGTGGCTCGGCACGCCGCGGCCACCGGTGCGGTGCTGCAGGTGCGATGCGACGGCACCCTCGACCTGGAGGTGCTCGACGATGGGGCAGGCTCCGCCGCATGGTGTGCCGGGGTCGGCCTCACGGGGATGCGCCAGCGGGCCCTGGAAGTGCACGGTACGTTCCAGGCCGGCCCGTCCGGCTCCGGTGGCCGGGTGTTCGTCTCCATCCCTCTGGGGTCAGGATGATCCGCATCGTCGTCGCCGACGACCACCCGATCGTGCGGGCCGGTCTCACAGCGCTACTCTCCTCGCTTCCGGACATGGTGGTCATCGCGGCGGTCACGAACGGTCGCGAGGCGGTCCGCGAGGTGGTGTCGACCCGCCCCGACGTCGCCCTGCTCGACCTGCGGATGCCGGACCTCGACGGGATCGTGGCCACCCGCGAGATCCGCAAGGCAGCCCCGGAGGTCGGGGTCCTGGTGCTCACCATGTACGACGACGATGACTCGGTCTTCGCGGCGATGAAGGCCGGAGCGAGGGGGTACCTGGTCAAGGGAGTCGAGCAGGAGGACATTGCCCGGGCGATCCGGTCGGTGGCCGCCGGTGAGGCGATCCTTGGTCCGGGGATTGCCCAACGAGTGCTGGGTTTTCTGACCAGTCCCACACCCAGCGGTGTGCCGTTCCCCGAGCTCACCCAGCGTGAGCACGAGGTGCTCGACCTGCTTGCCGCCGGCCTGAACAATGCCGCCATCGCAGAGCGGATAGGCATCGCGCCCAAGACAGCTGCCAACAACGTGTCCGCGATCTTCGCCAAGCTGCAGGTCGCCGACCGGGCCCAAGCGATCGTCCGCGCCCGGGACGCGGGCCTCGGCCGCGGGTAGTTCGAGCGAAGGCCTCGTGGAGCCGTTTGCTTGAACGCGTGCAGTCAGAACCGGACCGAGTATGGTCACGCCTCATGAGAGCACCGCACCCCACGTACGAGCAGCTCGAGTGCTTGCCGGCCTACGTCCAACAGCCGGTACCCGTCGCATTCGAGGACGTCAACGGGCACCTCAACGTCCGTCACTACACCGGCATCGCGAGTGAGGGGCTCGACGAGGCGTTGGTCGAACTGGGGATTCCGCAGAACTGGCCGGCCAGTGGGCATGCATGCTTCTCCGCCGAACACCATCTGACCTATCTCGCCGAGCTGCGCACCGGCGACAGGATGTCGGCGCGGGTTCGACTGCTTGGGCGTGCGGAGCGGGCTGCGCACGCCCTGGTCTACCTGCTCGACGAGTCACACCGACGCCTGAGCTTCGTGATGGAGGAGGTCTTCCTCCACATCGACATGGAGAGCCGCCGGACGGCCCCGTGGCCCCACGAGGTCGCTGCCGCCCTCGACCGACGCATCGCCGCGGACGCCGGGCTGTCCTGGGCGCCAGACGCATCCGGTTCGATGGGACTTCGCTGAGGCCTCGGCAAATCCCCGAAACGCCGATGTCCGGCGTGTAGCTGGTTGTTCCTCAATGCTGGCTCGGGCGGGCTCGGACCGGCAGTTTGGTGCACGAGTACCGGGTTCTTGTGGCGAACACCGCTCCGACCGGATTCAGGATCAAGCGATGGCCGTCTTCTTCGCCTGACCACGCGATGGACGGTGAGGAACTCGTGCACTACGTCCATGGACTCAACTGGGCTCGAGAGTGCTCGTTGCACCGGAGTGGGCTCGGGTGGGAGCCTCGGCTGGTGCGGATGCTGTGTTCCACGACGGCCAACGATGGCCACTTCGGGCCACTGTTGCCGTTCGCGCGGGCCTGCGCGGGGTCGGGTCACGAGGTGCGGGTGGCAGCACCGATGTCGTATGGCGCCGCGCTGGCTCGGGTGGGACTCCCTCACGAGCCGTTCGCCGACGCCCCGCCCGAGGTTATCGGTCCGATCATGGCGAGCTTGCCGGCCATGGCGGTCGAGGAGGCCGACGAGGTTGTGGTCCGGGAGGTGTTCGGGCGAATCGATGCGCAGGCGGCGCTGCCCTCTCTTCTCGAGACGGTCGAGCGTTGGCGCCCCCACGTGGTCGTCCGTGAGTCCGCCGAGCTCGCCTCGCTTGCCGCGGCCGAGCGCGCCGGCGTGCCGCACGTTCATGTCTGCATCGGCATGCACGAGGTCGCCTCTCGATTCGCCGAGGCCATCCGTGACCCCCTCGAGGAGCTGGGTGGGCTCGCCGGTCTCGAGGCAGGGCAGATGGCCGCAGCGCTCGCAGGCGAGCCGGTTTTCAGCCTGGTTCCTCAGCTCCTCGACCACACCTCCGGAGAGGTGCCCCAGGGAGCCGATGCCTTCAAGCGCTTCCACGAACCTGCACAGGCCACCACCGGACACCGCCTTCTGAGTGGGGCGACCCCGACCTCCCGCTGGTCTACGTCACCTTCGGCTCGGTCGCCGGCTCGCTACCTCCCTTCGCCGGGGTCTTCCGCGAGGCGCTCGACGCCCTCGCCGGTCTCGATGCGTGCGTCCTCATGACGGTCGGACGAAAATTCGATCCCCAGGTCCTCGGACCACTGCCGCCCAACGCCCGCGTCCGGCAGTGGTTGCCCCAGGATGCCGTGCTGGCCCACGCCGCGGCCATGCTCGGGCACGGCGGGTTCGGCACGACCATGGGCGCGCTGGCAGCGGGCGTTCCGCAAGTGGTCGTGCCGCTCTTCTCCTTCGACCAAGTCGTCAACGGCGACCACGTCGCGGCCGTCGGAGCTGGCCTCACCACGCCGATGGGGACCGGAGCCCTGGTGCGTGCCGCAGCGGAGGTCCCCCGGCTGCTGGGAGATCCGATCTACGCGGAGTCCACTCGCCGCGTCGCCGCCGCCATACGACAACTGCCCCTACCCATGGAGGCCGTGCCCCTCCTGAGTGACCTCGTGGGCTGACTCACGCGGCAAGGATAACGGCCTCTGGAACTCAGTAATGCCGGTCGCATGCTCGTCCTTGGCGGTCAGCCGCTCAGCAAGCGACGAGCGTTCGGGCTCGCTTCAGGAGGTGTCCGCGTGGTCATGCGGGTCGAGCTCCGCGTGGACTGCCGTGGAGGCAAGGTCGTCGACTGGCGCACCTAGCCATTCGATCATGAGCAGCGTCGAATCATCCGTGGTCGCTCCACCGCGCTCGATCATCAGCAGGCGTGACATCCGGCGTACCGACTCCTGGACGGTGACGCCGTCGGCCTCGACACGTTCGATGACCTCCCTCATGCGGGTATCACCGAACTCGTCGCCGCCCCGGATGTGTTCCTCGATGAGCCCATCGGTGTAGAACAACACTCGGTCACCGCGTCGAAGTGTCCTCTCGGTGACGATCGGTGTGTCTCCGCCGAAACCGACTGGCAGCGTCGTGGGACTGTCCAGTTCAGCCACGACGTGACCGGCGCGAAGCAACAGCGGCGATGGATGCCCCGCGTTGACCCACCGCAGCCGCCCCGACATCACGTCGAGGACCGCCATCTGTGCCGTCGCGAACCGTTCCGGCCCGAACTGGTCCGCAACAGCGGAGTCCATGGCGGCGTACAGGTCGGACAGTTCGACGTCGATTCGTCGGGCGTGCCGGTAGGCACCGATGGCGACGGTGGCCATCACCGCAGCGCTCAGTCCATGCCCCATTGCGTCGATCATGCACAGGTGCAACACGTCGTCGTTGAGCGCGTAGTCGAAACTGTCTCCAGCCACATCGTAGGCCGGCTCGAGTGCCCCGGCCACGGCTACCTGGGGGGTCGTCATCATCAGCGGCGGCAGCAACTGCCACTGCATCTCCGCCGACAGACTCATCGGCCTGCGTCGGCGCGCCTGGAAGAACCGGTCGGTATACATGCTCTTGGTGACCAACATGTCCGCCACCAACCCAGCCAACCGACGGACCAACCGCCGGTGATGCTCATCGACCTGGGCAAGAGTGAAGACGAGCACCCCGACCCGGTCGGTGCCGTCCAGCAACGGAACGTAAAGCCGGACCACATCCCCCCAGGGCCGCTCGACGATCTCGTCGGTCTGGAAGGCCAGACCGGCCAGAGAGTCGTCGATGGGTTGATCCGGGCTCACCACAAGCCCCTCACCGGCCAGCGACACCAAGGTCATCTGGTCGTAATCCTGAAGCAGGACCGTCACGTCTCGACCACCGATCCGAGCAATCTCCTGCGCGATCAGAGGCGCGATCAACTGCGGCGGCATGGTGTGCGCCCGGTCCAGCAGCGAGCCAAGCAACCGCTCCCCGAACCCCTCGGTCCGGCCAGCTTCCACGCGGTCATCCCGTCCTGCTTGCGTCTCAGGCATAGCCCAGGGTATTCCCACCATCAGCGGCAGCGCGGATGAACTTGCCGACCGAGCGATCGGGTGCACGGCTCAGACCGGCGAAGTGAACCCGGACGAGTGGAGCACCCTGCGGAGGGCGGTGGCGTGGGTCACTCTGCGATTGGGGGCATCGTGCTCGATCGATCCTCGCCAGGCGGAGGCACTCACCCAGGAGCGGGACTCGAATTTCGCTCGAAGGACGCCTTGAGCGCGTCGACCGTGATGGTGCGTTCCTTGGCGGCGAACCGCCGCCAGATCGGTGTCCCCAGGCGCCACACGCCGTACGACACCAACTTGGCGCGATGGCGGACCAGCGTCTCGCTGTCGCTGGCGGACTGCAGGTAGTAACTTGGCCAGCCCTCGAACTTGAGCTTGCCCGACTTCGACTTTTCCCACCAGTGGTAGACGATCGTGTGCGGCGCCTCCATCTCGGCAATCTCTCCCGGCATGGGGCCCTGGCTCGTCTCATCGACGAATGTCGTACCGACCGTGGGCTTTCCTGCGGAGGTCTGTCGGGTGCGCCTGAGCATACTGCCCGTGTCGGCCATCCAGTCGTTGTGCCCTTCGATGTCAACGAGCCGTGCGAACACCTGGTCGATCGGTGCCCGGATCGTGCGCTCGAGTTCGAACTCGATCGGCTTCATCTAAGCCAGCATCCTCGTCCCGTCTATGCCCCGCAAGGCTCCACGTTTTCTCCGAGCACAAGGAACAGCCCGATGTCACATTGGCGGGGATGGCCGGCCCCGCGGCCGCAGCATTAAGGAATGCGCGTCGCTGGAATGCAGGAAGACCCCTTTGCCGCAGAGGCCCGTTGTCCGGAACGTGCGGTACCACGTACTGCGAGATTGCGGCCGCCTCTTGCGCACCACCATCCGCTCACTGGACTACCTTCGAGATGTCTTCGCTTCTGGAAGAAGCGTTGATGCACCCGAGGTGCCACCAGGTCACTGCCCTGCTCGCTTGACGCGGTTGATGTCCAGTATGAGATCTGCAGGGCCTGGTGGTTTCCCGGGGCGCGCGGACCGTCGATAGGGCTGAGCGCCAACGCCAGGACGACTGGTTGCGAGCGCCGATCAGTGAGCGAAGCGGCAGCCGTGTCCCGGCACCAGCGGCACAAGAGGGTGCCTCCCCACTGGGTCTAGCAGCGAGGAGGCTGACGTGAAGTCTGCCAGCACCACCCGAAGTAGTGAACTGCCCATCGCTCTGCCCGAGTCCCCGATTAACGACGTCACCGCGGGCGTGGACTGGGCACGTGATGATCACGCAGTCTCGGTCGTCGACGGTCGTGGCCGCGAGGCCCATCGGTGCTCGGTGCCGCACACCGATTCTGGCCTGCGCGAGCTCGTCAAGACTCTCGGGAAGCACGGTGTTGGCGAGGTCGCGATCGAACGCCCGGACGGACCCGTGGTCGATGCCCTGCTGGCCGCCGAGCTGACGGTGGTCGTCGTCAGCCCGAACCAGGTCAAGAACCTGCGTGGACGCTACGGATCGGCCGGCAACAAGGATGACCGGTTCGACGCCTACGTTCTGGCCGACACCCTGCGCACGGACCGAGCCCGACTCCGGCCACTGATCCCCGATGCTGAGGACACGGTCGCCTTGCGGCGTGCCTGCCGAGCCCGCAAGGACCTCGTCCAGCACCGTGTCGCAGCCGCCAATCAGCTGCGTGCCCACCTGCGCAACGTGCTTCCCGGCGCAATCGGACTGTTCTCCGCGATCGACTCCGAGATCAACTTGGAGTTCCTGACTCGCTTTGACACCCAAGACCGCGCCGACTGGCTGTCTCCCAGGCGCCTGGGAGACTGGTTGACCAAGGTCGGCTACAGCGGCCGCACCAGCCCCGAGGAACTGCACCAGCGGCTTGTGGACGCGCCCCGCGGAGCCACCGGCGAGCACGCGACCAGCCAGGCACACATCACCTCGGCGCTGGTCGTGCTGCTGCGTACCCTCCTCGAGCAGATCAAGGCCCTCTCGGCCCAGATCGACCGCCAGCTCGCCGCGCACGCCGACGCCCACATCTTCACCAGCCTGCCTCGCTCCGGACGGGTCCGTGCCGCCCGGCTGCTCGCCGAGATCGGCGACTGCCGTGCTCGGTTCCCCACGCCAGAATCGTTGACCTGCCTGGCCGGCGCCGCACCCTCCACCCGACAATCCGGGAAACT
The DNA here is from genome assembly GCA_035699065.1 of Nocardioidaceae bacterium. Classification (GTDB taxonomy): domain Bacteria; phylum Actinomycetota; class Actinomycetes; order Propionibacteriales; family Nocardioidaceae; genus Nocardioides_C. The sequence goes on along the minus strand of DASSBE010000025.1, from coordinate 74,203 downwards.
GCGTGTCGTCGGCTTCCGCTGGGCCTGCGACAAACAACTGCGCGACGCCGTCACCGACTTCGCCGCAGACACCCGCCTGGTCAACCCCTGGGCAGCCGACCTCTACGACCGCTCCCGCGACCGAGGCCACGACCACGCACACGCCGTCCGCATCCTCGCTCGCGCCTGGCTCCACGTCATCTGGCACTGCTGGCAAGACGGCGTCAGCTACGACCCTGCCCAACACCGCGCTCTCCAGCGCGTCCTGGCCACCAAAACGCAGGCAGCTTGACATAGGGCTTCTCATACGCGAGCCGGGCGCTCCCACCGGCGTCGTACCGCGAATTCCCTTGCCGTCCAACGACCGCCAACAGCTTCGTTGGCTCTCGGCTTCAGGTCGGTAGATGCTCCTTGAGCCAAGCTGATCTTCGCGCGGGCGACGCGCGTGAGAGCCAGGCGTCCTGAACGACCTCGGCGAGCTCGTTGTAGGTGATCTCCTCGATGCGACTGCCCCGTAGCAGGACGGATAGGTGTCCGTTGAAGTGAGGGGTGGTGAAGAACGGCGACGAGTCGTCCTGCACCATCGCGAGCTTGTCGCGCTCATCAGGGACCCAGAACACGATGACGTCTTCGTAACGCTCGCGGGTGTCCGGATCGAACACGTCAGGACGCGGGTTCCTGAAGATGACGAACGACTTGCCGCCAACTTGGTAGACCGGCTTGTGTTCTGTGCCGGGATAGACATTGACGTGGGGCATGCTCAGAGCAAGGTGGTGTACGTCTTCGACTTTTGCCGGTCGGGCGCCTCGTCTCGTCACAACCTCAGGCTAGGTGGTGCACCACTTGGAGGTGGCCCGGCCGTCGCCTCCCCGGTCATCCGACGATGGCCCGTTCGCCACCAGGGCGCCGACGACAATCGGCCTTCACTTCGTTCAACAAGCCACTTCGTTGCCGACAATCGGCTTGGCTTACTGATTGGCTCATCGCCAGAGCTTGGCGTTCATCCGTAGCGGTCAGCCTCTCAGCACGCGAGGAGGGCTTGACCCGAGCCGCCTTCTGCGGGCCACGGCCATCCCGGAGAAGCTGCGTCATAGCCCAGATTGACGCGGCCCGAGATGCGCGAAGGGGGATCTGAACGCCACAGTGGAGGAAGTCCTGACACTGTCCGCGTGAGTCGACCTTCGCTGCCGCTTCGCAGGGGCAATGTTGGACGAACAAGCGGGTCGGTCCTCACGGCTATCGTGCGGCCGCGACCATGCCGCTGACCGTCCCGGGCCTGCGGGTCCTGGAGGCCTGCCGCGGACAACGCATCGACGGACCGCTCGTGCTACGTCCGGTCTCCGGCAAGCCGATCGACCGCCGCTACTGCTATCGATTGGTCGCCCGGATCGCCAAGGCCGCCGGCATTCCGCGGCACATCAGCCCGCACTCGCCGAGCATTACGATCGCGCATGAGGCAACCACGACCACCACCGGCGTCCACTTCCTCACCGCCTATGTCGTCGGCGTCGACAACGTGCGCCCGCGTCGGTCGGAGTGCCACGTGCCCAGTCAGGCAGACTGAAGTGGGCGAATAGCCTCGAGCTTGTCTCCCAGATGAGCCTTCTCCACCTCGAGGTCATAGCGGGTCTGGAGGTTGAGCCAGAAGCGGTCCGTCGTCCCGAAGAAACGCGCGAGACGCAGCGCTGTGTCAGCGGTGATGCGCCGCTTGCCGTGCACGATCTCGTTGATCCGGCGCGGAGGTACGCCGATGGACACCGCGAGACGATGCTGGGTCACGCCGAACGGCTCCAGGAACTCCTCAAGAAGCACCTCCCCAGGGTGAATCGGTGCGATCGCCATGCGCCACCTCCTAGTGGTAGTCCACGATCTCCACGTCCTCTGGGCCCGCTGGAGTCCAGACGAAGCAAACCCGCCACTGCTGGTTGATTCTGATGCTGTGCTGCCCTGCTCTATCGCCCTAAACCCGTTGGATCTGCGGATCGATCGCCTTGACGCGCTGACGTGACCACAGTCGCTCGGTCGTGGCGTCCCCGAACGACCTGATCACAACGACAGCATAACGCGCCGCGTTATGTAGTGTTAGCCTTCAAGTCGTCCTGAGGATCGTCCGCGATGGGCAGGCACCTGCAGGTGCGGCAGTCTGCCGCATGCCGGCCACGTGCACCCCACCTGCGCGCCGTTTACCCGACATGCCGCTGGCGCGCGAATCCGGGCGATGTGTTGGCCGCCACCCGATGACTCTGGGCCGGCGTCGCAGTCGGCCCCGTGTACGGGAGGCGCAAGGAGCGGATTCAGATGGACTGGACCAAGCAGGGCGATTTCCGGGTGCTGGACCGCGTGCGGACTGGCGACCTGTCCTGCGCCATGACCGATGGGCGCTGACCATGGCAGTGATCGACGACGTTCGGCCACTGGGCGCGGAGTTGGAGCGCTCGTACCGGGTATACGTACGCGGCAGGTTGAAGTTCCGCGTCAAGCAGATCGTCTACGTGGCGTTCTCCCTCGACGAGAGGGTGATCGGGTTCGCGTTCCCCAAGGAGGAGCGCGCGGCGCTCGTGGCGAGCGAGCCGCACAAGTTCCAAATGCCGCCGACGGTGGACATGCGCTTCAACTGGATCCACGCCAACCTCGCGGCACTGGACCCGACCGAGGCGCGCGAGCTGGTCGTCGACGCTTGGCGCATGGTCGTCCCCAAGAAGGTCTCCCGCGCCTACGATCTAGCCCATCCCGACGGCCCAGGCTGAGGGCAGCGCTCCTTCCTATCCGCGACCAGGTCTTCCTTCGGTTTGGCCGGCGGTAAGTCTTCCCGCCGCATCGGCGCACCGTCGTGCGCCGACCTCTGGGCTCGGGCTCGGGACATGCAGGCCGGGCGGCGTTCGACACGCCAGCCGCAGCATGCTTGGACAGATCGTGACGGGGGGACAGGGCAACCAAATTGTCGCTTTTGTGACATCGCCGGTCCGACCCCATGTACCGTCCGTCCTGTCGCTGCGACCGCATCGACGAGTGACGAGGATCCGATGCGCCTCCCTGGTGGCCTATGGCCCTTGGGAAGTCAGTGGCGAAACCGGGCACTCCCTCTTATGGAGGCTTCATATGCGTAGGACCGTTCTCGCCGTGTCAATGTCACTGTCGATGCTCGTCGCTGGGTTCGCCATGGCGGGTAGCGCCTTCGCAGACCAGACCAACACGACGACGGTCACGACCGTCAGCGGACCCTTCAACGTCCCCGCGACCGCCGACTACTACACGGTGCCAGCCTCCACGGCTCCCGTCAGCACCGGCATCGTGTTGCAGCCCGGGCAGACGGTAGACATTTCCGGAAGCGGGACCGTGGACCAATGCGGCGGCGCCTGCCCCTCCACGACCCCGACGGACTACCTCAACGCCGGCGTGAACGGCACATTCAGCCAGATCAACGCGGACGGAACCTACACCAACACGAGCGGGTCCGCCGGGACTTTGACGCTCGGGTTCGCCGACGCGTACTACGCCTGGGACAACACCGGCGCGTTCCAGATCACCGTCACCTTCACCAGCACGTTGCCGTGTACCCCTGGCAAGGGCACCGGCGACACCAACCACCTGCACTGCGGTGCACCGGGGCAGCTGAAGAAGTCCGCCTGAGGCATCCGCCGGACACAGCAAGGGCTGGATCCGCGGCGCTGTTTGCAGCCCGGCCCCATGATTCACCGGGATCGACCAAGGGTGCTCGCGGAAAGCCCGGGCTCCCGGGTTATCCGGTGCGGTGAAGTCGGCCTGAATCCCAAAAAGCGCACCTCATGAGACAACGCGGCAGTTCAGCGCGCGTCCGTCCCGGATACCCCGCCCGCAAACTTCTCCAGTGACGGCCTACGCCGGACGGAGAATTGTGGCCAGACGCCTGTGGGCGCCCGCCATGGTATGGGCGTCGATCAGGCCCGGTTCGCGAAGGTTGGTATAGAGCTTCTTGGGCCACAGTGCCTCGACCTCGCGGATCCTGAAGGCGCCGCCGATGAGCGGCCAGTCGGCTTCGACGAAGCACAGCACACCCCGGACGGGCAGTTCGCCGGCCACGATGTTCCGGACGAGGTCGACCTGCTTCTCGACCCCGTCGACCAGTCTGGTGCAGTCGCGACCGCCGACGAGCAACTTCTCGACGCGTGGTCGAAGGAAGCCACCTTCGACTTTGAGCTCGGGCCGGCCGCGGTACTTCTTGGCGTCGATGACCCACCCCCCGGTTCCGGTGACGGCCAGGTGATCGATGTTGGCGCGGCTGCGGGGAATCCGGCGGTCGTGCAGCACCCGCAGAGTCTCACCGGCAATCTCGGATTTTCTCCAGGTCGCCCAGACCATCACCGTCCACCACGGCGCGCTGGCCGCCTACCTCCTCGGCATCAACGCGCTTCGCGCGTCCGAACCGCCGCGGTGCGGATCGAGGACTACGCCGAGACCCTGCGCGGGCACCGGGTACCTCGCATGGTCGGCAAGGGCAGCAAGCCCGCCACGATGCCCTTGACCGTCCCAGTGCTGCGCGTTCTTGAGGCGTGCCGCGCGGAGCGCACCGACGGGCCACTCATCCGCCGGCCGCTGACCGGGAAGCCGATCGATCGCCGCGACTGCTATCGCAGGGTTGCCCGCATCGCCAAGGTCGCCGGGATACCGAGGCACATCAGCCACACTCGCTGCGCCACGCCGCGATCACCAACGCACTCGACGCCGGCGTTCCCCTACGCGATGCCCAGATCCTCGCCCGGCACGCCGACCCACGCACCACCGAGCACTATGACCGCGCCCGCGGCAACCTCGACCGCCACGGCGTCCACTTCCTCACCGCCCACGTCGCCGGCGTCTGAACTCGGCCTATCCGGCGTCCTTGCCGTCCAGAATGATGCGAGAAGAGCGGTGTGCCGGGCTATACCGCCAAGAGCGGTGGGCGTTGAGGCGGCGATATGACGCACCAACCGGCAGCTGTCATCGCAGCTGTGGACACCTCCGCGCTACGGGCATGAGCTTCTCATCGCGAATGAGAAGGTCACTCGACACACCAGGCCCCATTCCGTCCGTCCGCGTCCGCCGTCGTCCGATCCAAGGCGATTGTCTGGGCAGATTGCGGACGCTGTGGCCCATTCTCGGCTCATCTGACCAGCTAGTAAAGCCCAGGCCTTAGACGCGAAAAGGGCATATGACCTGGGGGTTTGCTGGAGCCGCCTGTCGGAATCGAACCGACGACCTTCTCATTACGAGTGAGACGCTCTACCGACTGAGCTAAGGCGGCGTTGTGCCCGACGAGGGCCGGGCACGCCGGACGAGTATACGGACAGTCTCGGGTTTCCCCGAAACCGGCTCTGGCCGCTCACTTCCCGCGACGGACCCTCACCTCCCACGACATGCAGCCCGTGGGAAGTGGCGCTTCGACGACATACCTAGATGAAACTCCAGGGTCAGCGGCCCTCGAGCAGCGGGCCCGCCGGGTCGTGGCTGAGGCCCTTCTTGCGGGCGGCCATCCCGGAGAGCGCCTCCAGCGCGACCCGGTTGGCAAGGTACGCGGTGATCTCGGCGTGGTCGTAGGGCGGGGACACCTCCACGATGTCCATCCCGACCACGGGCAGCTCGAGGCAGATCCGACGTACCGAGTCCAGCAGCTGCCGCGCGGACAGGCCACCCGGCTCCGGTGTCCCGGTCCCGGGCGCGTGGCCGGGGTCGCAGACGTCGACGTCGACGGAGAGGAAGATCCCGTCGCAGTCGTCGAGCGCTCTCTCGAACGCCTCGTCCAGGCAGGCGTCGAGGCCTCGGGCCCCGATCTCGGTCATCTCGTAGGACCGCATGTCCTGCTCGGCCATCCAGGTCAACGTCTCCGGCCCGGGCCAGTAGCCACGCAGGCCGATCTGCAGGAACCGGTCACCACGCAGCGCACCGGACTCGATCAGCCGGCGCATCGGCTGGCCGTGCCCGTACAGCGACCCGAACTCGATGTCGCCGGTGTCGGCGTGCGCGTCGAAGTGCAGCATCGAGACCCGGCCGAAGCCGAGGTGCCGCGCGACCCCGGTCGCATCCGGCAGCGCGATCGTGTGGTCTCCGCCGAGGACAAGAGGTACGGCGCCCGACGCGCTCACCTGGTAGACGGCCTCCTCCAGCGAGGCAATGGAGCGCTCCACGTCGCCGGAGTACATCTCCACGTCACCGGCGTCGACCACCCGGATGTCGCGCAAGGCGTCCACCCGCAAAGCCAGGTGCGGGCGTGAGCCGTCCTGCGGCAGGTAACAGGTCGACCGGATCGCCATCGGCCCGAACCGGGTGCCCGGCCGGTGCGACGTACCGCCGTCGAAGGGTGCGCCCAGGATCACCACATCCGCACCGGCGTACGACGAGGGGTCCTCGAGATCGCACGCGTCGACCCCGACGAACGTGAGGTCGGGACCGAACTGTGCGCCGTACCTGCTCATCAGCAGTCGACCTCGTGCTCGGGGACCTTGCCGGAGACCAGATACGACTCGACCACGTTGTCGACGCAGGCGTTGCCGGCGTGGTAGCCGGTGTGCCCGTCGCCGTCCCTGCGGACCAGGATCCCGGACTGCAGCTGGCCGGCAAGCGCCTCGGCCCACTCCAGCGGGGTGGCCGGGTCGCGGGTGGTGCCGACGACCAGGATCGGTGCGGCGCCCTTCGCGTGGATCGGTGCGGGCACGCGGCCCGTGTGCACCGGCCACTCCGAGCAGCTCGAGAGCCCGAACGCGAAGATCGCCCCGAACGTCGGGGACGCCTTCTCGAACTCGGCGATGTGCGCGGGCACCTGCTCGGCCGGGATCGAGTCGTCGTGGTCGAGGCAGTTCACCGCGTACAACGCCTCCAGCGAGTTGTCCACGTAGCCGCTCGGGCCACGCGAGGTGTAGGCGTCCGAGAGCGCGAGCAGCGCCGCCCCGTTGCCGCCGAACGCCGCCTTCAGCGCCGTGTCGAGGATCGGCCAGTAGCCCTCGTTGTACAACGGCGCCCAGATCCCGAGCACCGCGTTGCCGACGGTCAGCTGCCGGTCGCCCGACCCGGTGATCGGTCGCGCCTCCACGGCGTCGAGGAACTCACGGATCCGTTGCGTCCCGGCGTCGACGCTCGAGCCGAGGAAGCAGTCGCCGGCGTCGACACAGTGCCCGACGTAGGCCCGCAGCGCGGTCTCGAAACCCTTGGCCTGCACCAGGTTCGTCTCCTCGGTGGACAGCGACGGGTCGATCGCACCGTCCAGCACCATCCGGCCGACCCGCTTCGGGAACAGGTCGGCGTAGGTGGCGCCGAGGAACGTGCCGTAGGAGGCGCCGAAGTAGCTGAGCTTCCGGTCACCGACCACGGCACGGATGATGTCGATGTCCTTGGCCGCCTCGACGGTCGAGACGTGCGAGGCAAGAGCGCCGCTCTCCTCGACACAGCCCTCCCCGAACTCGGCGAGCATCTCGTCGCCCTGCTCGATCTCCGCGGCGTTGTCCGGGTCCGGGTCGGTGGCCACGAACTCGTCGAGCTCGTCGTCGGACAGGCAGTGCACCGGCGTGCTCTCCCCGACCCCGCGCGGGTCGAACCCGATGATGTCGAAGGCCTGCTGCAACTCGGAGCCGAAGTACAACGAGGTCTGCGCGGCGTAGTTGATGCCCGACCCGCCGGGCCCGCCGGGGTTGACGACCAGCGACCCGACGCGCTGGCTCTTCTTCGCCGCGGGAACCTTCAGCAGGGACAGCTCGATCGCCTTGCCGCCCGGGTCGGCGTAGTCCAGCGGCACCTCGATCGTCGCGCACAGCTTGTCGCTGCGGCAGGTCTTCCAGCTCGGCTTCTGCGCGTAGTACCGGTCCAGGTCCGGCTCCGGCGGCGTCGCGCTCGCTGATGGCGACTCGAGCGGGCTCGGCGACAGCGTCGGTGACGGCAGCGCCCCCGGGTCGTCGTCGGTGGACAGGCCGCAGCCGGACACCGTTAGCAGCAGTACGACGGGCAGGGCGACTGCGGACGCGGCACGCGCGAGCCGGGACGTCTTCGGGGAAGGCACGGACCCACTCTAGGCAGACCCACCGCGCTCCGGTGCTGTTACCCGACCCGCAGGGCGACCATCATCGCCTCGAGCGCGAGCAGCGGGGGGACAGTGAAGTCCAGCATCTGTTCGCGAGCGACGAAGATGGCGTCGATGCGGCGCAGGTTCTGCTCCGGCGTCGAGGTGCGGGCGAGCTGCACGACCTTGTCGCGGATCTCCTCGTTGACCAGGGCGCCGGGTGCACCGGTCTGCAGGGCGATCGCGTCCCGGTAGACCGACACCAGATCCATCAGGCAGCGGTCCACCACATCGAGCACCCGCCGCTTCTCCCGCTGCTTCAGGTTGTACGTCAGGTCCTTGACCGCCGCCTTGTAGGCACGGGACGACCGGGCCTTCCGGTCCTCGCCGTAGACCGCGTTCAGCTCAGTGACCTCGCGGCCGTTCGACTCCTCGGTGATCACCGCGGTCTCGTCTTTGGAGATGTCCACCAGATTCGCGGCGGCGTTCATGCAGGCGCCGAGCGAGGTGAGCTTGGTGGGGATCGACACCACCTCGCGACGACGGTTCCTGGCGCCCTCGTCCAGGGCGAGCGCTCGAGCCCGGCCGATGTGTCCCTGGCTCGCGCGCGCCGCGAACGACGCGATGCCCTCGGGCACGCCGTTGCGCTGGACCAGGAACGCGGTCACCGCTGCCACCGTCGGCGTGGTCAGGGTGATATTGCGGCACCGTGAGCGGATGGTCGGCAGCACGTCGTCGGGCGTCGGCGCGCACAGTAGCCAGACCGTCCGAGGGGTGGGCTCCTCGATCGCCTTGAGCAGGGTGTTCCCGGTCCGATCTCCGAGCCGGTCGGCGTCCTCGATGACCATGATCTGCCAGCGCCCGCCTGCCGGTGACAGCCCGGACCGGCGCACCAGGTTGCGCATATCGTCGATGTAGAGGACGGAAGTCTCGGACCGGGTCACGCTGACGTCGGAGTGAGATCCCGCCAGAGCGGTGCGACATGTCAGGCACTCGCCACAGCCACCCCGTTCGCACAAGAGGGCTGCTGCGAACGCCATCGCCGCATTGGAGCGGCCGGATCCCGGCGGACCGGTGAACAACCACGCGTGGGTCATCCCCTGCCCGGCAACGGCCGCGCGCAGCCTGTCGACCACGGAGGGCTGCCCGACCAGGCCGGCCCAGACCGAGGTGTCCGTCGCGGTGTCTGCCGGTGTGCTGCTCATGTGTCCCTCGCCGTGTCGTCGACCATCGTGGGGGCCGGGTCCTCGCCGGTGCGGGTGGCCTGCTCCAGCAGCGGCTCGACCCGCCTGCGGACCGCGGCAGCGATCTCCTCGATCGGCAGCCGTGCGTCCACGATCAGGTAGTGCTCGGGCTGCGCCGACGCCAATCGCAGGAACGCTTGTCGCACCCGTTCGTGGAACTCCACCGACTCTGCCTCGATCCGGTCCCGCTCGGCGAAACGGGTCAGCCCGGTCTGCGGCGGCAGGTCGAGCAGCACGGTCAGGTGCGGGCGCAGGTCGGCGGTGGCCCAGCGGGCGACCCTCTCCACCTCATGGTCCGACAGCGCCCGGCCGGCGCCCTGGTAGGCCAGGGTGGAGTCGACGTACCGGTCGGTGATCACTACCGCGCCACGGGCCAGCGCCGGTGCCACGACCCGGTCGACGTGCTCGGCCTTGTCGGCGGCGTAGAGCAGCGCCTCGGTCCGATCCGAGATCGTGCCGGTCGCCGGATCCAGCACGATGCTGCGCAGTTTCTGGCCGACCTCGGTGTCGCCCGGTTCGTGGGTCAGCAGTACGTCGTACCGCTCCTCACGCAGCCACGACGAGAGCCGCTCGGCCTGGGTGGACTTGCCGGCCCCCTCGCCGCCCTCGAGCGCGATGAACACACCGGTCGCGGAGTAGACGCCGAGCGAGCCGGTGAAGGCGTTGCGGAGGTCGTTCACCAAGGGGATTCCTTTGCGGTCGTCCATCTGACGATACGAGGCCACACCGACGGCGGTCATCACCACCGCCGCGATCAGGAACGTGAACGCGGCACCGTTGTAGACCAGGAACGGGTCGCCGTTCTCGTCGTCGGGCCCGAACTGGTGCTTGCCGATCAGGCCCGCGATCAGCGGCGCGAGCGCCAGCACCAGCGCGAGGGAGAGCCGGATCATCGACCCCACGAACGCGAACGTGCGGCCGCGCAGCTCGTCGGGCACCTCGAGGCCGAGCAGCGTGTTGCCGGTGATCCATGCGACGCCGGACAAGAACCCGAGCAGGAGCGTGATCGCGGTGACAATCTCGAGCTGTTGCACCAGCGCGAGTGGGAAGAGCAGTGCGCCGGCGCCGGTCAGCGCGAGACCGAAGATGCGTCGCCGGGACAGTCCCTGCAGCAGCCTCGGTCCGCGCCACATGCCCAGACCCAGGCCCAGGAACACGGCGCCGAACAGCACGCCGTAGCCGGGGTCGCCACCACCGAGGTCGGCCACGAACGTGCGGGCCAGCCCGATCACCACGCCCCCCGCGGCGAACGCGCCGATGATGCCGATCACCAGCCCACGCACCACGGGCGTCTGTCCGACGTACTTCCAGCCGTCGACGACCACCTTGATCGCGCCGCCGTCGTACTCGCTGCCGGTCGCCGGGCCGCGAGGAATGTGCTTGAGCCGGGCGATCACAAGGCCGGAGACGATGAACGAGACGCCGTTGAAGTAGATCGCCAGGTCGATCGGCCCGTTCGGGAACCAGTCGAACAGGTGCCGGTAGAGCTTGTCGACCAGGGTGAGTGCGGTGAACACGGCGGCGGCCGGGAGCGCGGAGCCGTACGTCGTGGCCAGGCTGATCTGGTTCGCGGCCTCGAGCCGGTGCCGCGGGACGAGGTTCGGGATCGTCGCGTCCTTCGCTGGCCCCCAGACCAGGCTGACCGCCTCGATCAGCACGGTCACCACGAAGACCCACCACAGGGTCCCGACCACCGGGATCGTGAGGAACAGTGCGCCGCGGACGTAGTCGCCCCAGATCAGGGTGGTACGGCGGTCCAGTCGGTCGGCGATGTAGCCGGCGACCGGGCCCATGATCAACGCCGGAAGCACGCGCAGGAACAGCACGCCCGCGATCGCGAAGTTCTTCATCGCGTAGGAGTCACCGGCGAACGCGTTGGCCATCGCGGTCAGGGCCAGCAGGCCGATCCAGTCGCCCAGGCTGGACAGCCCGAGACCGACCCACAGGTTTCGGAAGTCGCGGATCCGCAGGACGGCGGTGAGCGAGTGTGTCGGGGCATGCCGCAGTTCGTCCACCGACGCCTGCGGGTACACCTGCTCACTCACGGGATCACCCTATGCGAGCAGCCCTCGGTCGCGGCTCAACGGAACAGGGTCAGGACTTCTTGGCCGCCGACTTCTTCGCGGTCTTCGAGGTGCTCTTCTTGGTGGTCTTCTTGGCGGTCGACTTCTTCGTGGTCTTCTTGGCGCCACGCTTCTTCGGCGCCGGCCCCTTGGCGCGCTTCTCGGCGAGCAGCTCGGCGGCACGCTCGATCGAGATGGTCGTCTCATCGTCGCCCTGCCGCAGGGTCGCGTTGTACTCACCGTCGGTGACGTAGGGCCCGAACCGGCCGCTCTTGACGGTGATCTTGTTCCCGGTGGCCGGGTCGTCGCCGAGCTCGCGACCCGGGTTGGCCGCCGCGCGGCCCCTGGCCTTCGGCTGCGCGTAGATCGCCAGGGCCTCGTCGAGGGTGATCGTGAGCAGCTTCTCCTCCTCGTCGATCGAGCGGGAGTCGGTGCCCTTCTTCAGGTACGGCCCGTAGCGACCGTTCTGCGCGGTGATCTCGTCGCCGGACTCCGGGTCGACGCCGACCACCCGCGGCAGCGTCAGCAGCCTGAGCGCGTCGTCGAGCGTGATCGTCTCCAGCGACATCGACTTGAACAGCGACGACGTCCGCGGCTTCTTCGACTTCGGCGCATCCTCCGGCAGCTGCTCGGTGACGTAGGGGCCGAACCGACCGTTCTTCGCAACGACCACGTTGCCGGTCTCCGGGTCCTTGCCGAGCTCGGTCTCCGCGCCGGCCGGGTTCTCGAGCAGCTCCTTGGCCTTGTCCAGCGTGAGCTCGTCGGGCGGCAGGTCGTCAGGGACGTTGCCGCGCTTGCCGTCCTCGTCCTCGACGTACGGGCCGTAGCGGCCGACGCGCAGGTCGATGCCCTCACCGACCGGGAACGTGGCCAGCCCCCGGGCGTCGATGTCACCGAGCTCGCTGACCAGCTGCTTGAGGCCCTCGATGTCGCCGGTCCCGAAGTAGAATCCGGCCAGCTCGGTCTTGAGGTCCTTCCGGCCGGCGGCGATCTCGTCGAGGATGTCCTCCATCCCTGCGGTGAACTCATAGGAGACCAACCGGGTGAAGTGCTCCTCGAGCAGCCGGATCACCGAGAACGCGAGCCACGCCGGCACCAGCGCGGTGCCCTTCTTGTAGACATAGCCGCGGTTGAGGATCGTGCCGAGGATCGAGGCGTACGTCGACGGGCGGCCGATCTCGCGCTCCTCGAGCTCACGGATCAACGTGGCCTCGGTGTAGCGCGCCGGCGGCTTCGTCTCGTGGCCGGAGGCCTTGACCGACGCGGCGCTCACGGCGTCGCCCTCGGTCACCGCGGGCAGCCGGGTCTCCCGGTCGTCGGACTCGGAATCAGGGTCGTCGGACCCCTCGACGTAGGCCTTGAGGAAGCCGTGGAAGGTGATCACCCGGCCGGACGCGGAGAAGACACAGTCCTCGCCGGACGCGGCCGCGCCCCCGAGCCGGATGGTCACGCTGCGACCCTCGGCGTCCTTCATCTGCGAGGCGACGGTGCGCATCCAGATCAGCTCGTAGAGCCGGAACTCGTCACCGGACAGTCCGGTCTGGGCCGGCGTTCGGAAGTGCTCACCGGCGGGCCGGATCGCCTCGTGCGCCTCCTGCGCGTTCTTCACCTTCGAGACGTAGGTGCGCGGCTTGTCCGGCAGGTACTCCGCACCGAACAGCTCGCGGACCTGCTCCCGGGCGGCACCGACCGCCGACTCCGACAGCGTGATCGAGTCGGTTCGCATGTAGGTGATGAAGCCGTTCTCGTACAGCCGCTGCGCGATGGACATGGTGCGCGAGGCGCCGTACCCGAGCTTGCGGGACGCCTCCTGCTGCAGGGTCGTGGTCCGGAACGGGGCGTACGGCGAACGTCGGTACGGCTTGGACTCCACGGAGCGGATGTCGAAAGTCGACTCGTGCAGGCCGGCGGCGAGGGTCTCGGCGTGGGACCGGTCGAGATGGACCACGCTCGCGTTCTTCAGCTCGCCCTGGGCGGTGAAGTCGCTTCCGCGGGCGACGCGGGCCCCGTCGACGGAGTGCAGCTTGGCGGGAAACATGCGTTCGTCGTGCTTCGCGCCGGCGTCGAAGGTGCCTTCGAGGTCCCAGTAGGCCGCGGCCCGGAACGCGATCCGCTCGCGTTCGCGGGCGACCACCAGCCGGGTGGCGACGGACTGGACCCGGCCGGCCGAGAGACCCGACATGACCTTCTTCCACAGCACCGGGGAGACCTCGTAGCCGTAGAGCCGGTCGAGGATCCGCCGCGCCTCCTGCGCCTCGACGAGGTCCATGTCGATGTCACGCGGGTTCTCCACCGCCGCCGCGATGGCCTGCGGCGTGATCTCGTGGAAGACCATCCGCTTGACCGGCACCTTGGGGCTCAGCTCGTCGAGAAGGTGCCAGGCGATGGCCTCACCCTCCCGGTCCTCGTCAGTGGCCAGGTAGAGCTCGGAGGCGTCCTTCAACAGCTTGCGCAGCTTGGAGATGTGTGACTTCTTGTCCGCCGACACCACGTAGACGGGCTCGAAGCCGTTGTCGACGTCGACGCCGAGCCGCGCCCACTTCTCCCCCTTGATGTCGGCGGGGATGTCGGAGGCGCTCTGGGGCAGGTCGCGGATGTGGCCGATCGAGGACTCGACGACGTACCCGCGACCGAGGTACCCCGCGATCGTGCGCGCCTTGGCAGGCGACTCCACGATCACGAGCTTGTGGCCGGCACCCGCCTGGGTCTCACTGGCCGTGCTTGTCTTCGATGCCACGTGTGTTGTGCTCCTGACTACTTGGGCTAGCGCAGACACGGTAACGCCTCGGAGCAAGGAACCCGTCCTCGACGAGCTCGCGCACCGAGGTGAGGTGGGCGCCGCGGACCTCCGCCGGGTCCCGCTGGAGCAGCGCTGCCAGCGCGTCCAGGATCTGACCGACGCCCAGCTCACCGTCGCACGCGCCGACCAGCCCCGCCTCGACGGTGTCCACCTGCCGGCCGCGGCGCAGACCGGTCTGCTGCCGCAGCACGATCTGTTCGGGGTCCTCGGCTCCTGGTTCCCCGAACGTCTCCTGCCGGACGTCGGGGCGGACGACCAGCCGCTAACGAAGCAGGCCCATGTCGGACGTCTCCTCGAGGAAGTCCGTGCGGTCCGCCCATGCCGCGACCTCGTCGCCCAGCGGCTGCTGCACCGCGTAGGGCCAGTCCTCGAGCCGGAGCACGGGCACGTCGCGGTCGGTCCGACGCAGGTTGAGCCAGCCGAAGCCGACGGCCTCGACTCCCTGCTCGTCGAACCACGACATCCACGTGTCGTAGCGGCGTACGTAGTCCTCGGCTCCGTGCACGCCCGCGTCCTTGAGCCACAGCTCGACGTACTCCGCCGGATCCGCGACCTCCCGCTGCACCACCCAGGCGTCGCAGCCGCTGCCCTCGAGCCAGCCGGTGAGCCGCTGTTCCCACGGCTCGTGCGCGTGGTGCGCCCAGTTGGCGAGGACCTGGCACCAGCCGCCCGGGTTCAGGTGCCGCGGCGCCTCGGTCACCACGCGGCGGACGACCTCGTCGCCGGGCAGGCCGGAGTCGCGGTAGACCAGGCGTTCGCCGGTCGCCGGGGAGATGACGAACGGCGGGTTGGTGACGACCAGGTCGAACAGCTCGCCCCGGACCGGCTCGAAGAGGCTGCCGTCGCGGACGTCGAAGCGGGTCCCGTTGAGCTCCGCGTTGAGCCGGGTCATCGCGAGCGCACGCTCGTTCACATCGGTGGCGACGATGTCGTCGACGTGGGCGTCCAGGTGCAGCGACTGGACACCGCAGCCGGTGCCGAGGTCCAGCGCCCGGCCGAACGGGCGCCGGATCGTGAGCTGGGCGAGCGAGGTCGAGGCCGAGCTGACCCCCAGGACGTGGTCGGGACCGACCCGCGAGCCGGTCCCGTCGAGGCCGGGAGTGAGGTCGCTGACCACCCACCAGTCCCGGTCCGAGTCGGCATAGGGGCGCAGGTCGACGCGGGCCCGGACGGTGTCGGCGGACCGTTCCAGGATCCCCGCGGCGCACAACGGGTCGACCAGGCCGGGCAGTGCGCGCTCGGCATTCTTCTCGGACACCTGCGCCTGCAGCGGCCACAGCCGGGTCAGCGTCTCCAGCGGTGAGCCACCACGGGTCGCGCGCACGCCCGGTGTCGTCTCGTTGCGGGACAGCGCCGCGTGCGCGGTGGGCCCGAGGGTGTCCGCGACCCCCTCGTAGGTGAACCCTGCAGAGCGCAGGGCGTCCCGCAGCCGGGACACGTCGGAGGAAGCGAGGGGATGCACAGCGCTCCAGCCTAGACTCCGGGCATGAGGCCGCGGACCGGGACGAGCAGTGCCAGCAGGGTGTTCGTCCACGTCGGCGCTCCGATGGCCGGCGCGACGTACCTGCGCGGATGCCTCGCCCGGCATCGCCGCCGGCTGACCCGGCGCGGCGTGCTCTACCCCGCCAGCCACCTCGGCGACGACGGCGGACACCTGGAAGCGGTCCTCGACGTGCTGGACCTGACCGGAACCGGCCTCGCGCCCTCGACCGGCGCCTGGGACCGGCTGGCCGAGACCGCCCGTGACTGGCGCCGGGGAACGGTCGTGGTCTCCCACGAGCTGCTCGCCGACGCAACCGAGCAGCAGGTCCAGCGGGTCGTCTCCTCGTTCGGGAACGTCGAGGTCCACGTCGTCTACGTGACCCGGGGCCTGGGCCGCCAGGTGCCGCTGGCGTGGCAGGAGTGGGTCCGCAACGGCGGGACCGCTCCCTTCGCCGACTACGCGAACCGGGTCGTGAACCGCGACCCGCACCGGATGAGCAAGGTGTTCTGGACCTCGCACGACGCCGGGGACGTGCTCGGTCGGTGGTCCGCGTTCGTTCCCCCGGACCGGATGCACGTGCTGACCGTCCCCTCGGGCGCCCCGGGCGCCGTGCTGTGGGAGCGGTTCGCCGACACGATCGGCGTCGACCCGCGACGGTTCAGGGCAGTGCCCGACCCGGATCCGGACGCCGCGTCGCTGGGACTGGCCGAGAACGAGGTGCTGCGGCTGCTGAACATCGAGGCGGGCCGGCGGCCGCACCCGGCCGGGGTGGAACGGGTACGACGGGCGCTCGGTCCGTCCTCGTCGGCCGCACCGGCCATGTCCGCCGTACACGCGGACCGGCTGCGGGAGGAGACCGACCGCCAGGTCGCCGCGGTGAAGAACGGCGGCTACGACGTGGTCGGCGACGTCACCGAGCTGATGCTGCTGCCGAAGGACCTCGCCCACGGCGACGCCCAGGTGACACCGGCGAACGCGGCGGTACGGGAGGCGCAGACCCGTGCCCTGGCACGGCTGGCCGGAGTGCTCGAGGACGGCGAAGGGCCCCCCGGCGTGCGCCGACGGGCCCTTCGTGGTCTGCTCGGTCGAGCCTCCCGGGTCAGGCGGTGACCGTCTCCGGAGCCTCCTCGCCGATCGCCACCGGGCGACGCTTGGAGATGTAGACAGCGCCCGCGATGATCAGTGCGGCCACGA
Organism: Nocardioidaceae bacterium; assembly: GCA_035699065.1. Lineage (GTDB taxonomy): Bacteria > Actinomycetota > Actinomycetes > Propionibacteriales > Nocardioidaceae > Nocardioides_C. The sequence goes on along the minus strand of DASSBE010000025.1, from coordinate 57,438 downwards.
CCGCGATCGCGATCCGCAACCCGGTGTTCTGGTCCTCACCGACCGACATCGCGACCACGGCCGGAGCGATCAGCAGCGCCACCAGGTTCATCACCTTCAGCAGCGGGTTGATCGCCGGTCCGGCGGTGTCCTTGAACGGGTCGCCGACGGTGTCTCCGATGATCGTCGCCTCGTGCGCGGGCGATCCCTTGCCGCCGTGGTGGCCGTCCTCCACGAGCTTCTTGGAGTTGTCCCAGGCGCCACCGGAGTTGGCCAGGAACACCGCCATCAGCGTGCCGGTGCCGATCGCGCCGGCCAGGTAGGCACCGAGCGGGGCGGCGCCGAGGCCGAAGCCGACCGCGATCGGCGCCAGGATCGCGAGCAGGCCGGGGGTGGCCAGCTCACGCAGCGAGTCGCGGGTGCAGATGTCGACGACCTTGCCGTACTCGGGGCGACCGGTGCCCTCCATGATCCCCGGAATCTCCCGGAACTGGCGGCGCACCTCGTAGACGACCGCGCCCGCGGCGCGTCCGACCGCGCTGATCGCCAGACCGGAGAACAGGAACACCACGGCCGCACCGATCAGCAGGCCGACCAGGTTGGCCGGGTTGGCCACGTTGAGCACTCCGAGCAGCCCGAGCAGCTCCTCGGCCGTCTCCGGCTGCGCGTTCGACTCCTGTGCGGCGCCGGAAACCGCATTGGTGAACGAGCCGAACAGCGCGGTCGCGGCGAGCACGGCGGTCGCGATCGCGATGCCCTTGGTGATCGCCTTCGTGGTGTTGCCGACGGCGTCGAGCTCGGTGAGGATCGCCGCCCCCTTCTCGTCCACGTCGCCGCTCATCTCCGCTATGCCCTGGGCGTTGTCGGAGACCGGGCCGAAGGTGTCCATCGCGACGATCACGCCGACGGTGGTCAGCAGGCCGGTGCCGGCGAGCGCCACCGCGAACAGCGAGACGACGGTGACGCCGCCGCCGAGCAGGAACGCGCCGTAGACGGCCGCGCCGATCACCAGGGCGGTGTAGACCGCGGACTCGAAGCCGACCGAGAGGCCGGACAGGATCACGGTCGCCGCACCGGTCATCGACGTCTTGCCGACGTCCCGGACCGGGCGGTGCTCGGTGCCGGTGAAGTAGCCGGTGAGCGCCAGGATCAGCGCCGCCAGCACGATGCCGATGATCACGGCGACGGAGGCGATGACCCGCGGGTCGCCGTGCGCCTGGGTGTTGTCACCGAGCACCTGGGAGAGCAGGCTGCTGCCGCCACCCTCGAGCCCGGTGAGGCCGTCGAACGAGCTCGGCAGGTAGAGGAACGCGGCCGCGGTGCACAGCACCGCGGACACTGCGGCGGAGATGTAGAAGGAGCGGTTGATCGTGGTCAGGCCGCTCTCGGTCGGACGCGGCCGGGTGATGTAGACACCCAGGATCGCGGTCAGCGCACCGATCGCCGGGACGATCAGCGGGAACACCAGGCCTTCGGCGCCGAACGCGGCGGTGCCCAGGATCAGTGCGGCCACCAGCATCACCGCGTAGGACTCGAACAGGTCCGCGGCCATGCCGGCGCAGTCGCCGACGTTGTCGCCGACGTTGTCGGCGATCGTGGCCGCGTTCCGCGGGTCGTCCTCGGGGATGTTCTGCTCGACCTTGCCGACCAGGTCGGCACCGACGTCGGCCGCCTTGGTGAAGATCCCGCCACCGACACGCATGAACATCGCGAGCAGCGCGGCACCGAAGCCGAAGCCCTCGAGTACGGCGGGGGCGTCGCCCTTGTAGATGAGCACCACGAGGGCCGCACCGAACAGGCCGAGCCCGACGGTGGCCATCCCCACCGTGCCACCGGTCCGGAAGGCGATCCGCATCGCGGGATCGCGTCCCTCGTCCTGCGCGGCGGCGGCGACCCGGACGTTCGCACGGACGGCGAGCCACATGCCCATGTAACCGATCGCGGCCGAGAAGCCGGCACCGACCAGGAAGAAGATCGACCGGCCGATCCGGACGCTGGTGGCGTCGGCCGGCAGCAGGAAGAGCAGGAGGAACGCCAGCACGGCGAACACCGCCAGCGTCTTGAACTGCCGGGTCAGGTACGCCGAAGCGCCCTCCTGGACGGCCACGCCGATGGTCTTCATGTTCTCAGTGCCTTCGGGAGCGGCGAGAACCTGACCACGGAACATCATCGCCATCGCCAGGGCGATGACTGCGATGACACCCACGATGATGATCAGGGTCTGGTTGCCACTCGACAAAGACACATCCGCACCGCTCTCGGCGGCGAGGGTGAGCCCGGACATACGTCCTCCTCCGGTGGGCCGGGTGGGCCCGTCGTGAAACGTCGAACATCCACGGTCTCTTTCCGCGGATGGGCAGGCGGCCGTAGGGCCGACCAGCACGAATGTGCCGGAGTCTACTTACGGATCGGCGTCGTGGAGCGTCGGGGTGCGTGGCGTGCACCACATTTTTCGGCGGGGCCGCGGCTCAGGCGGCAGGCCAGCACATCGACACCTTGGTGCGCACGCCGTCCTGGACCACCGTGAAGTCGTCGATGAGGCCACGCAGCAACGCCCACGGTTCGACCCCGTCGATGTCGCTGTGCGGCGGGTCCTCCACGTCGATCGGTGCGGTGGAGGTGACGTCGACGGCGAGCTCGCCGTCGATCCTGATGGCTACGGTCACCGGATCCGTCCCCCGCACCGGGCCGTCGAGCCCGACCTCCCCGACCAGCAGGGCGCACGCCTCACCGACGGCGAGGCGGACCTCCTCGACGAACTCCTCGTCGCGCCCGGTGCGCCGCGCGACGGCGGCGGCGACGAGCCGCACGGTCCGGACCAGGGCCGGGTCACGGGCGATCGAGACCGTGACCCCCGTGGAGGTACGGGCGGCGGAGCCGGAGGGCATGGGCAGCCTCAGTGCTCGGCGAGGGCGTCGGCCTGCGAGCCGTGGATGGCGAAGACCTTCGCCAGACCGGTGATCCGGAAGATCTTGAGCAGACGCTCCTGGTTGCAGATCAGACGCATGGACCCGTTGTGCGCGCGCACCTTCTTCAGACCACCGACCAGCACACCGAGACCGGTGGAGTCGAGGAAGTCGACCTTCTCCATGTCGATCACGAGGTGGTAGTTGCCCTCACCGACCAGCTCGGTGATCTTGTCCCGTAGCCGCGGTGCGGTGTACACATCGATCTCTCCGCCCACCTCGATGATGGTGTGCCCATCCTCGTGGCGGGTGTCCAGTGACAGATCCACGTGGTTCTCCTCAACGAATGCTGCGTGCGCGATCGGTGCGACGGCGCGGATGCCCCGCCCTCATTCTGCAACTGCATTCAATCATGCCCCCATTTACCATCCAGGTCACTCCTGCACCGTGAAATAGGCGTGTTCACGCGCGTGCAGGAGGGTTTGCGAGACTTCGCCCGTGGCCACTCAGGTACCGCGACCGGTCGCGGAGATCGTGGACCGGCTGATCCTTCCTGCCGGTCGCGAGGACCGGTTGACCCATCTGGAGGTGCTGCCGCCACGTGCCGGTGCACGGGCCGATTGGCCGCGATGGGCCGCTCCGGAGCTCGTCCGGGCCTGGGCGCAGCGCGGCATCGACGCCCCGTGGACCCATCAGCTGGAGGCGTCCGAAGCCGCCCATGCCGGCCGGCACGTCGTGGTCTCCACCGGCACCGCGTCCGGCAAGTCCCTGTGCTACCTGCTTCCCGCGCTCACCGCGGTGACCCGGAAGCGACGGCCGAACGGCCAGCGCGGCGCGACGGTGCTCTACCTGTCCCCGACCAAGGCGCTCGCCCAGGACCAGCTCAGCGGCGTGCTGGCGCTCGGACTCCGTGACCTGCGCGCGACCACGCACGACGGTGACTCCTCACGTGAGCAGCGGGACTGGGCCCGCGACCACGGCGAGTACCTGCTGACCAACCCCGACATGCTGCACCACTCGCTGCTGCCCGGCCATGCGCGCTGGTCGAGGTTCTTCTCGATGCTGGACTACGTGGTCGTCGACGAGTGCCACCACTACCGCGGCGTGTTCGGGGCGCACGTGGCGCAGATCCTGCGTCGGCTGCGGCGGGTGTGCGCGCTGTACGGCGCGTCGCCCACGTTCGTGCTCGCGTCCGCGACGGTGGCCGAGCCGGAGGTGTCCGCGTCACGCCTGACCGGTCTGCCGGTCGAAGCGGTCTCCGAGGACGGTTCGCCCCGCGGCCAGGTCACCCTTGCCCTGTGGGAGCCGCCGTTCACCTCCCACGGCGGGGAGCACGGGGCACCGGTGCGCCGCTCGACCACCGCGGAGATCGCCGACCTGCTCACCGACCTCGTCGTCGACGGGGTCCGCACGCTGGCGTTCATCCGGTCGCGCCGAGGCACCGAGACGGTGTCGCTGACCACGAAGCGTCTGCTCGACGAGGTGGGACCGGGCCTCTCCGGACGCGTCGCGGCCTACCGGGGCGGCTACCTGCCGGAGGACCGCAGAGCGATCGAGCAGGCGCTCCGGCGCGGCGACCTGCTGGGCCTGGCCGCGACCAACGCCTTGGAGCTCGGCATCGACATCGCCGGGCTCGATGCCGTGCTGATGGCCGGCTTTCCCGGCACCCGCGCCGCCCTGTGGCAGCAGATCGGCAGGGCGGGCCGCGGAGGCGGGGATGCGCTCGGTGTGTTCGTGGCCCGCGACGACCCGCTCGACACCTATCTGGTGACCCACCCCGAGGCGTTGATCGGGGCGCCGGTCGAGGCCAACGTGTTCGACCCGGAGAACCCCTACGTGCTCGGCCCTCACCTGTGCGCGGCCGCCGAGGAGTCACCGTTGACCGAGGCGGACCTGGCGATGTTCGGGGGCACCGCTCGAGCCGGCGTCGAGGCGCTCACCGACGCAGGCCTGCTGCGCCGGCGCCCGCGCGGTTGGTTCTGGACCGATCGACGCCGGGCCAGCGACCTGGCCGACATCCGCTCCACCGGCGGACCCCCCGTGCGGCTCGTGGAGCAGGAGACCGGCCGACTGCTGGGAACGGTCGATCATGCTTCCTCGCACGGCACCGCGCACCCGGGCGCGGTGTACCTGCACCAGGGCGAGACCTACCTCGTCGAGTCACTCGACCTGCACGACCATGTCGCCGTCGTGCAACGCGCCGATCCGGACTACTCCACCTCGGCACGAGAGATCACTGACATCACCGTGGTGGCCGAGGCGGCGCACACGTCCTGGGGGCCGGCGCGGATCAGCTACGGGGACGTCTCGGTCACCCACCAGGTCGTGTCGTTCCTGAAACGACGGGTCCCGTCGGGTGAGGTGCTCGGCGAGGAACCGCTCGACCTACCGGAGCGGACGCTGCACACGAAGGCGGTGTGGTGGACGCTGCCAGCGGTGCGGCTCGAGGAGGCAGGCCTCCCGGCACGCGACCTGCCGGGGGCGGCCCATGCCGCCGAGCACGCCTCGATCGGGCTGCTACCGCTGTTCGCGACCTGTGACCGGTGGGACATCGGCGGTGTGTCCACCGCGCTGCACGCCGACACGGGCCAGCTGACGGTGTTCGTCTACGACGGCCACCCGGGCGGAGCAGGCTTCTCCGAACGCGGGTTCCATGCCGCGGCCGGATGGCTCACCGCCACCCGTGAGGCGATCGCTTCGTGCCGCTGCGAGGACGGCTGCCCGTCCTGCGTGCAGTCGCCCAAGTGCGGCAACGGGAACAACCCCCTGGACAAGTCCGCCGCGATCGCGTTGCTCGACGTGCTCCTCGAGCACTGCCCGTCCACGACCGGCTAGCCTGAGCGCTGCATCGGACTCCGGAAGGTACACGCATGCTGGTTCTCGGTCTCATCCTCATCCTCCTCTCCGCGGTCGCGCTGATCGCCGCTGTCGCGGGGGGATCCAACGACCCGGCGAACTTCGACCTCGGCATCTTCGACGTGCAGACCAACACGATGGGGGTGTTCCTCATCGGAGCCGGCACCGTCCTGCTCTTCGTGATGGGCCTGGAGCTGACCCGGTCCGGCCTGCGCCGCGCTAACCGCCGGCGCAAGGAGCAGAAGGAGTACACGCGCCTCTCGGAGCGCTACGGCGAGGGCAGCGACGAACGCGCACGCAGTGAGACCACGAGGAGCGACGGACCCGATCCGGAGTAGTCGCTCACGGCACGGCACCGGCGACCGGCCCCGCACGGGCCCGGGCTCGGAGCTCGATGCTGGTCCGGAACAGGGACGGCACCTGCGTAGCGACCCGGATGCTGACCACGTCGCCACGGACCTGGCAGCTCACCAGCGTGGTGCCGTTGCGACGGGCGATGCCACCGGCCGCGGCGCAGGCCGAGCCCTGCTGCTGCAGGGCGGACGCGCCGGCCAGGGCTGCGAGGTCCGCGGCCGCGGCGACCTGCCGGTGGCCGACGAACAACGACGCGACCGCCGCCGCCACGATCCCCACGGTGGTCAGCAGGCCCACGAAGAAGACGGCGTAGACCGTGGCGCTGCCCCGCTCGGAGTCGCGCGTCATGACGGCTCCTCGGCAGCGATGGCGTCGGCGTCGACCTGCACCGTCGGAAGGAAGCCGAACAGCCCTCCGGGACCGCGCACGTCGGCGGTGACCACCACGCGGACGATCTCACCACCCTCGTCGACCCTGATCTCGGCTCCGTCGGGCGCCACCCGCCGGCCCAGCTCGACCGCCCCGGCTCTCGGCTCGTCGCGGGCGACGGCGCGTGCGGTCTCCCGGGCGGCGTCCACCACCCGGACCTGGGTGACCCCGAGGCTGACCAGCCAGACCAGGCCGAGCACCACGGCGACCAGCACCGGCAGGACCATCGCCGTCTCGGCGGTAACGGTCCCGCGGTCGGTCCGGCCGTGCCGCCCGTGTCCGCCGCGACGGTTCGAGGTCGCCGGCGGAGCACCCAGCCCCCTAGGTGCTCCGCCGGCGAGACATGGTGCGGGCACGGTCAGCCGATGCCGATGACCTTGAGCACGAACTCGAAGATCGTCTTCAGGATCGACTGGCCGAGGTCGCTGGTCAGCAGCTTCAGCAGCAGGGCGCCGAACCCGCAACCGGCTGCGGTGACCACGGCGTACTCCGCGGTGGTGACTCCTTGCTCGTTCCGGAGTCGTGCGACGGGTGACTTGGTCATGGAAGAACCTCCGTTGGATCATCGGCGGCGCCCTGCCGCCGATGTGGTTGGAACTGACCTCCCCGACTTTCGCCGCATCCCGCAGCCCCCACGAGAGGCACTTCCAGAACTGGGGACCACCGGGTGCCTCGCACCGTTGTGCAGAAGATCTGGCCCCTTCATCGGCCCAGCAGCAACGCCTGGACCGATCCCGCGACGAGCGGCACGATCCCGGTGAGGATGAACGCCGGCAGCAGACACAGCCCCAGTGGCGCGGCCGCCCGGACGCCGACGGCGCGCGCCCGCGCCTCGACGTCGGCGCGTGCGGCACGCCGCAGGTCCTCGGCGAGCCGATGCATGGCCTCGGACACCGACGCGCCACTTTCCAGAGCGCGGGCGAGGCACCGTCCGAGCGCCCCGAGCTCAGGGTCGCCGGCGACCTCGCTCCACACCCGGACGGGGTCCACGCCCAGGGCCAGCCGTCCGGCGACCAGCTCGAGCTCCTGGCGCATCGGCGGGTCGACAGCCGGCGCGACCAGCTCGACGGCTCTCGTGGGCGACGATCCCACCGCCAGCGAGGCGGCCATCAGGTCCACTGCATGCGGAAGGGCGCGGTGCAACGCCTCGCGGCGTCGCCGCACCGACGCGGGCTCCAGCCCGCCCAGCACCCGCCACGCCACGCCGGCCACGACTGGTCCCAGCGCCGCACCGGGCCAGCCGCCGACCAGCAGCGCTGCGCCGGCTCCTACCACGAGTGCGAGCGGAAGCCGCAGGCGCGCGACGGGGTCCCGAGCAGCCGGCGAGCGCTCGCGGGCGCCGGCGGACCCGGCGGCGGTGACGGCACCCCTGGCCGGGAGCGCCGCCAGGACCCTCGTGGGGACCGTCGCGCCCGGGATCAGACAGGCGGCAGCCGTCGCACTCGAGGCGGCGGCGACCACGACGAGCCAGCCGCTCATCGCCGCATCACCGTAGCGGCGATCCGCTCGATCCACACCAGGCCGAGGAAGGCGATCCCCAGTCCGGCTGCCAGGCAGACCAGCCCGGGCGGGGTGCGCAGCAGGAAGCCCCACGGGTCACCGCCGATGCCCGCACCCATCACCAGCGTGACGAGCGGCAGTGCGGCGACCAGCCGGGCGGTCGCCTGCGCCGAGGAGAGCTCCGAGACCACCAGCCGTCGCAGCGTCTGCGACTCCCGGGCCGACGTGGCGACCTGACCGAGGGCGATCGAGAGTCCGGCACCGGCGCCCTGGGACACGGCCCATGCCCCGGCGACGTCGCGAAGTCCCGCGGCGCCGGGGCTCTGCGCAAGCCGCCGCAACGCCGTGGGCACATCGGCACCGAGCCGGGCGGCGACGGCGACCGAGGCGAAGTCGGGCCAAACCTCGGCGCAGTGCTCGACCGCCGTGGTCGGCGGCTGACCGGCCCGCAGCTCGGCAGCGAGGACCTCGCAGACCTCTACGACCCGCTCCTCGCGTCGCAGCGCCAAGGTCCGCCGACGCGCCGTAGCCACGAGCCTCAGCGTCGCCGCGCTAGCAGCGAGCAGGATCAGGCCGAGTGCGAGCCAGGTCCCCTCAGCGGTGGCCAGCAGCGCGCCGGCGACCACGACCACGCCGGCCGTCGCAGGCCCCGACCAGCTGCGGGAAGCCGTCGGGCGGGGGCCGGCGCGGGCGGGCATCGGGCGCGGGACCAGAGCCGCGGCGGCACCCGCACAGAGCACGCACAGCAGGGTCATCGTCGCCGCAGCCTCGTGCCGAGGAGCTCCGCGGCCGGATGGGTCTGGCTCCGGCCGTCGTCGCCGAAGGTCACCGCCGGCTCCGCATGCACCTCGCCGTGTCGGTCACGGCGCAGCACGGCGACCTCCTCCAGGCGCCGCATGCCGTTCCGCCCGCGGCCGAGGTGGATCACCAGGTCGACGGCGGAGGCCAGCTGACTGTGCACGGCGGCCTGCGGCAGACCCGCCGCCATCGCCAGCGCCTCGATCCGTGCGGGCACGTCACCGGCCGAGTTGGCGTGCACGGTGCCACAGCCTCCTTCGTGGCCGGTGTTCATGGCGGCCAGCAGGTCGGTCACCTCGGCACCGCGGACCTCTCCGACGACGAGCCGGTCCGGCCGCATCCGCAGCGCCTGACGCACGAGGACCTGCAGCGGCACGGCCCCTGCGCCCTCGATGTTGGCCGAGCGGGACTCGAGGCCCACGACGTGCGGATGATCAGGACGGAGCTCGCTGGCGTCCTCCACGATCACCAACCGGTGCGCCGGGTCGACCAGCGAGAGCAGGGCCGACAGCATCGTCGTCTTCCCCGACCCGGTGCCGCCGCTGACCAGGAACGCCAGCCGGCGCCGGACGATGCGTCGCAGCAGCTCCGCCGCCTCGTCGCACAGCGTGCCAGCGGAGATCAGCTCTGCCAGGGTGAACACCCGGTTGCGGGGCACCCGCAGGGAGAGCACCGTGCCCGGACGGGAGATCGGGGCGAGCACGGCATGGAACCGGGTGCCGTCGGCGAGCCGGAGGTCGACGTGCGGGGTCGCGTCGTCGAGTCGTCTGCCGCCCGAGCTCGCGAGGCGCTGGGCCAGGCGTCGCACCGCGGACTCGTCGGGGAACGTGACGTCGGTGCGTTCAAGGCCGTCGCCGCGGTCCAGGAACACCTGACGGTGCCCGTTGACCAGGACGTCGGTGACGCCTTCCAGGCGCAGCAGCGGCTCGAGCGGTCCGGCACCCAGGACGTCGCGACGCAGGGCGTCGAGCACCGCCAGCACGGTGGCGTCACCGACCGGGCGACCCTCGTCGCGGAGCGCGCCGGCGACCAGGGCCGGACTCAGGCTGGAACCGTCGCGAGCGAGCCGGTCACGGACGCGTTCGACCACGTCGGCGGGCACGCCGGACCCGCCGGCCGGAGCCTGGGACGTGGTCACGCCGCGCCCGACCCGGGGTTCGTGAGCACGCTGAGGACCGTGCGGGCCGCCCTGGCCAGCGGCCCCCGCCGCGCGTGCACCGGCCCGAGCCCGAGCTCGACCGACTCGCTCAGGCGCCGCTGGTGGCCCATCGTCGCCAGCAGCGGGAGGCCGAGCGCGGTGGCGACCTGGTCGGGGCCGAGGGCGACCTCGTTCCCGCGGGTCACCAGGTGCACCCTGCGCGCGGCGCCCAGCAGGTGTGCGGCCGAACGGCCGGCCGCGGACACCGCCGGCACGGTGAGGCCGGCGACGAGCACGACGTGGTCGCACCGGGACACAAGGTCGGTGGTCACCGGGTCGGGGTAGCGGGGCAGGTCCAGCACGACGGTGTCGTTGCCCCGGCGGGCCGCGGAGAGCACCTCACGGACAGTCGCCCCGTCCGTCGTACGCCCCGGCGAGGTCGACCAGGTCAGCACCACGAGGCCGTCCTTGGCGGGGAGCGCCTCACGCAGCGAGCGGGAGCTGAACCGGCCGCTGGCCCCCAGCAGTGCGTCCCACCGGATGCCGTCGGCGTCCTCGAGGCCCACCAGCCGGTCGATGCCGCCGCCGAGCGGGTCCGCGTCGATCAGCATGCCCGGCCGCCCGGTGCTGCTCGCGGTGACTGCCAGCGCCGCGGCGAAGGTGCTCGCCCCGATCCCGCCGGAGCCCCCGATGACGCCGATCGTGGTGGCGCGCCGGGCGCCCCCGTCGGCGACGTCGGTGAGCAGCTCGACCACCCAGGTCTCTGCCGCGGGCAGCTCGGCGACGTGCTCGGCGCCGACCGTGAGCGCGGACCGGAAGAGCTCGTCGGCGACCGGTGCCGCTGCGACCACGTGCACCCGATCGCGACGGGCCGGATGCTGGGCCGCGACCGCCGCGAGCTGGTCCGCACCGAGGAGTACGACGGACGCGGTGCACCAGGCGCGCGTGGCAGCGGTGCTGTCATGGGCGACATCGAGCTCGACTCCTGCGGCCGCGGCGAGGCGCAGCATGTCCTCGAGCAGCACGTCGTCGCGGGTCACGAGCAGGGCGGAGGCGGCGGGCATGCCTCGACTCTGGCGTACCGCGCGACGGTGGCCCAGCGCCGGTTCCGGAGCTGTGGACCGGTGGAGGCGGCGCGGTGCTGTGGACGAAACCTGGACAGCGGGCGGAGACAGAGGCGGTCCCCGGCCGGGGGGGATGGCCGGGGACCGCGAGGTCTCGACTCGGGGGGGATGAGCCGGACCGAACCAGCGACGGGGGGATGTCGCTGGGGCTATGGGGCTGGGATCACCAGCATCTGAAAGTATTGCCGAAACTGTTGCCGACATTCCTGCTGGGCCGACGGATCGACGCCTACCTACGATGGTAGCGCGATCTTTACCTTGTGTCGCATCTCGTGAAAGGGCACCTGCTTCATGACCGCTGACGCGGCGAACCGTCCGTCCGGCTTCGCCACCGGGCGGCCGGCGGCGTTCTTCGACCTCGACAAGACGATCATCGCCAAGTCGAGCACCCTCGCGTTCAGCAAGTCCTTCTACGCCGGTGGGCTGATCTCGCGTGGCTCGGTGCTGCGTAGCGCCTATGCGCAGTTCGTCTACCTGGTCGGCGGCGCGGACCACGACCAGATGGAGAAGATGCGCGACTTCCTCTCCGAGCTCAGCGCAGGCTGGAACGTGGCCACCGTCCGGGAGATCGTCGCGGACACGCTGCACCACATCGTGGACCCCCTGGTCTTCGACGAGGCCGTCTCGTTGATGGAGGAGCACCAGCTCGCGGGCAGGGACGTGATCATCGTCTCCGCGTCCGGCACCGAGGTGGTCGAGCCGATCGGGGAGATGCTCGGCGCGGACGGTGTCATCGCGACGAAGATGGAGGTGGCCGAAGGCAAGTACACCGGCGAGATCAGCTTCTACGCCTACGCGGAGAACAAGGCCACCGCCATCGCGGACCTGGCGGCCCGGAAGGGCTACGACCTCGAACGCAGCTACGCCTACAGCGACTCGGCCACGGACGTGCACATGCTGGAGGTGGTCGGACACCCGTACGCCGTGAACCCGGACAAGGAGCTGCGCAAGCACGCCACCGCCCACGGCTGGCCGATCCTGGTCTTCAACAAGCCCGTGGCGCTGCGCAGCCGGGTCCGGCTACCCGCGAGCAAACCCACCCTGGCGGCTCTGGCGCTCGGCACGGCGGCCGCGGTCGGCGGCGCGATCTACCTCGGTGCGCGCCGGCGCGACAACCGCTGAGGACTCTTGTCCCCTCGAGGGATGTGGCGTACAAAGGGACGTACAAGAAGAACCGCACGTGAACCAGGTACCCACGCGGCGACCTACCCTTCCTATTGGGCGTTGTCTCCCGGGTTCACCCGGGGCAACTTACAAAGCGCACGCCTGGTAGCCACGGATCACGTGTCAGCGGCGGCACTCTCAGTCAGTTGACCGGGGAGTGCCGCTCGCATGTGCGCGGTCAGCCCCGCAGCGGGCTGGCCTCCGCCCCGGCGGCGAAGGCCTCCGCGGCGTACAACATCCACGCATGCACGCCCGCGTCGCCGCCGTCGCGGTAGCCGCGCAGGTTCGACTCGTACTCGCGCCGGAGCGTCAGGTGCCCGGCCTCGGGTACGACGAGGGACTTCGGGTCGACCCCGCGCCCCACCAGCACCAGCCGTTCCACGGCACGCGCCACGATCCCGTTGTGGGACACGAACGGGGCGGCGGTCACGATCTCGGCATGTGCCACGGCCGCCACCACCAGCGCCGGCGCAGCGGTCTCAGCCACCAGCAGCCTGGCCAGGTCGCCGAGCCGGCGAGCGGCGTCCGGGCTCCGCGGCCGGCCGAGCTCGTCGTCGGCGACAGCGCCCTTGGCCGCAAGGGTGTGCAGCCGGGCGAACGCCTGCAGCGGCGACTGGCCGAGCACCGGAACCTGGCCGAGCAGCTCCGTGCTGACCCGTAGCGCCGCCTTCGCGGGCTCGTCACCGGCACCCTCTCGTACGTCGTCGAGGCCGGTCTGCGAACCCTCGAGCACCGCGCTCGCGTGTGCCCCGCGGAGCAACGACTCACCGGTCACGCCGGGGGCGCTCTGCCGCAGACCACGGTCACGCAGGAGCGCATCGATGCCGTCACGGGAGGCCGCCATCGCGGAGGCCACCCCCTCGAGCACACCGAGGCGGGCGAACGGGTCGGCGGAGGTCTCAGGCACGACCGGCAAGAATAGCCTCAGGCGGCGGGCCCCTTCTTGCGCACCTCCGCCACGTGCGACATGGCCTCACGTAGCTCGCCGAGCCAGTCGTCGGCGTGCTGACCCACCAGGCGCACGCACCAGGCCAGGGCGTCCGAGCGGGAGCGGGCCACGCCGGCGTCGACCAGCGTGTCCAGGACCGTGCGCTGCGGCTGGCGGAGCCGGGTCATCACCGGGACGGCGATGTGGGTGAACAGCTCGCTGCGTCCGCCGAGCGTGACGCCCCACGACACCTTGCGGTCGAACCGGTGCTCGGCCTCCCGGGCGATCTCGATCCGCTGCTCGCGGGTCTCTTCGCGGAACGCCTTGGTGCGGCCGGCGCGCGCCTCCGCGGCCTCGGGCTCGCTCACGTCCCCGGGCAGGTCCACGTCCGGGACGGTGAGCATCACCGTGATCTCCTCACGGTCGATGGTGATCTCGGGTGCCTCGGCCTGCCACTCCACCGGCAGCCGCCCGTGGAACCAGCCGCGCACCCGGTCACGGGATTCGTTTGTAATCATGTAATCATGATTACTCAACATCTGTCGCAGTGCAAGAGCCGTCGTCCCGGTTGGTAGCGTCGCACCCCATGAGCGCGCACCGACCGGACCCGGACCACGCCCGCGCGTTCGACCGGGTGGCGGACGCGTACGACCGGGCCCGTCCGTCGTACCCGCGGGAAGCGGTGCAGTGGCTGGTCGGGTCGGAGCCCGCCCAGGTCCTGGAGCTCGGCGCCGGCACCGGCAAGCTCACCGAGGTACTGACGGCGTCGGGCCATCGGGTCACTGCGACCGACCCCTCGGAGCAGATGCTGCGGCTGCTCCGCGCGCACGTGCCCGGCGCGATGGTGGCGCTCGCGGCCGCGGAGAACGTGCCGCTCGCCGCGCGGTCGGTGGACGCGGTGGTCGCCGGCCAGTCGTTCCACTGGTTCGACCATGGCCGGGCGCTGCCGGAGGTGGCCCGGGTGCTGCGACCCGGCGGCGTGCTCGGTGCCGTGTGGAACCTGCGCGACGAACGGATCCCGTGGGTGCGGCGGCTCGGTGTGATCATCGGCCCGAGCGAGCAGGAGAACGATCCGCGGCGCGCCATCGACGAGTCGGGGCTGTTCGAGACCGTCGAGAGCTCGAGCTTCCGGTTCTGGCAGCCGTTGACCCGCGAGTCGCTGCGCGACCTCGTCACCTCCCGGTCACACGTCGCGACGCTCTCCGACACCGAGCGCGGCCGGGTGCTCGCCAAGGTCGACGATCTCTACGACGACTACGGTCGCGGTGCGGACGGGATGCTGCTGCCCTACCTCACGCACGCGTTCCGGGCGAGGGTGCGGCCCCAGGTCGAGGCGGACCCGGGTACGGCGTACGCCGATCCTGACGACCTGGGCACCGACGCCCTGCTGATCGACTTCCACTGAGGCCCTCCGGGGTGGGGCTCAGGCGCCCAGCTCGGCCACCTCGACCTCCGCCTCGTGCCGGGACTCCTCGATGTGCGCCTGCACGGCCTCGGGGTCCAGCCGCACGGTGTAGGCGATCGCGTAGATCACCACCGTGAACACGAAGGTGATCGGGATCGCGGCACCGAAGCCGATCACCCCGCGGCCACCGCCGTAGTCACCCAGGTAGGAGATCAGGGTCAGCCCACCGAGCCACGGCAGCACCCACGAGGCACCGGCCTTGAGCTCCAGGTCGGGACGCGCCCGACCGGTGATCTCGAAGATGACCAGCAGCGCGAAGCCGATCAGCACCGCCACCATCAGCTTCCAGGTGATGATCCAGCCGGACCAGTAGACGATCAGGTTCGAGGAGAAGAACGCCAGGATCGGGATCACGTGCCCGAACGGCAACCGGAACGGCCGCTCCTGGTCGGGGATCTGCTTGCGCATCGCGGCCAGCACCAGCGGTCCGGAGCCGAAGGACAGCACCGAGGCGGAGGTGATGAAGCCGACCAGCTGCTGCCAGCTCGGGAACGGCAGGAAGATGATCAGGCCGACGAAGAAGGTCACCACGAGGCTCACGAACGGCACCCCGCGGTCGGTCGTCTTTCCCAGGCCGGAGGGGGCGTTGCCGTTCTTGGCCATGGCGTAGGAGATCCGCGACGTGATCGTGGTGTAGATCAGGCCGGTGTCGCCCGGGGAGACGATCGCATCGATGTAGAGCAGCACCGCCAGCCAGCCCAGCCCGAGGATGGTGGCCAGCGCGGCCAGCGGCCCGAAGTCGTTCGCGAAGCTCAGGCCCGCCCACCCGTCGGAGGCGGCGAGGTCGCGCGGGTCCAGGGATCCGATGAACGCCAGCTGCAGCAGGATGTAGATGACTCCGGTGAGCAGCACCGAGCCGATCACCGCGATCGGCACGTTGCGCCGCGGGTTGTCGGTCTCCCCGGCCAGCTCGATGCCCTGCCGGAAGCCGAGGTAGGAGAAGACGATGCCGGAGGTGGCGATCGCGGTGAACACGCCGTGCCACCCTTCGGGCTTGAAGCCGTGGCTGGTGAAGTTCTCGCCGTGGAACGCGGTCACCAGGAACACCACGATGACCAGCACGATGATGCCGAGCTTCCACCACACCAGGGCGTTGTTGATCCGGGCGAACCACCGCACGCCGACGTAGTTGACCACCACGAACGCCGCCATCGCGACGACGGCGGTGCCGTAGCCGAGACCGGTCAACGTGTGCACCGCCTCCCCGTTGACGGTGTGCTCGCTGGTGAACGCGGCGTACTTGGTGGCGTACTGCAACGCCGCCTCGACCTCGATCGGCGCGACCGTCGCGGCCGCGACCCAGGTGATCCAGCCCGCGGAGTAGCTCGCGAACGACCCGAACGACATGTGCGGGTACCGGACCACCCCGCCGGACAGCGGGAACATGGTGCCGAGCTCGGCGTAGACGAGGGCGATCAGCAAGATCATGAACGCGCCGATGGCCCAGGAGAACAACGCGGCCGGGCCGGCCTGCTGCGACGCGTTCAGCGCCCCGAACAGCCAGCCGGACCCGATGATCGAGCCGACGCTGGCGAAGAGCAGGCCGACGGTGCCGACATGGCGCCGCAGGTCGTGGCGGTCCTCGGGTTCGCGGTGCTGGGTTGCGGTCATGGTGGGATCCTGACGAGTCGGCATCGGCGCTCGGTCTGCACGCGCCGGTTCTTGTAGTACCCACAGGGTGGGCTCCCCGAAACGTCCCGTCCGCGGTCGGTTGCCCCTATCGTGAGGCCATGGCTCCGTGGTTCGGCTGGCTCCGTCCGGGTCACCTCGGAACAGAGGCCGACCGGGCCACCTTCCGCACGCTGCACACCGCCTCGCTCGCCGGTCCCCCACTACGTGCCGGGCTCACTCCGGCATCGGCGGAGAAGTCGGTGCGGTTCCTGCGGACCCTGCTCGGCACACCGGCCGTGGCGCTCACCGACACCGCCCGGTTCCTGGCCTGGGACGGCCGGTTCGCGCACCACGCGGAGCAGACCGCAGGTCTGGCCGAACCGGTGGTCCGCGACGGCGCGACCTCGGTGGCCGACAAGCGCGAGTTCTCCTGCACCGACTCCGCGTGCACGCTGCGCCACGTCATCGTCAGCCCGCTGATCGTCGAGGACCGGGTCGTCGGGACGCTGCAGGTCTTCGCGGCCTCCTCGTCCGCGGGACTGGTCCGTGCCACCAACGAGGTCGCGCGGTGGGTCTCCGGGCAGCTCGAGCTCGCCGAGCTCGACGCCTCCCGGACCCGGATGATGGAGGCGGAGGTCCGGGCGCTGCGGGCGCAGATCAGCCCCCACTTCATCTACAACTCGCTGACCGCGATCGCGTCGTTCGTGCGCACCGACCCGGAGCGGGCGCGCGAGCTGCTGCTGGAGTTCGCCGACTTCACGCGGTACTCGTTCCGCCGGCACGGTGAGTTCACCACCCTGGCCGAGGAGCTGCGGTCGATCGAGCGGTACCTGTCCCTGGAGCGGGCCCGCTTCGGCGACCGGCTCCGCGTCACCTTGCGCATCGCCCCGGAGGTGCTGCCGGTGAGCGTGCCGTTCCTGTCGCTGCAGCCCCTGGTCGAGAACGCCGTCCGGCACGGACTCGAAGGCAAGGAAGGGCTCGGGCACATCACGATCCTGGCCGAGGACCACGACCGCGAGTGCGTGCTGTCGGTGGAGGACGACGGGGTCGGCGAGGACCCGGAGCGGGTACGGCGGGCGTTGGCCGGTGACCCCACGTCGGACTCGGTCGGACTCGGCAACGTGGACGAACGTCTGCGCTCCGCCTTCGGCGACGACTACGGCCTCGTGGTGGAGACCGCACCGGGTGTGGGCACCAAGGTCGTCATCCGGGTGCCGAAGTTCGCCCCGGGGGTCCATCCATGAACGCCCCCGGCCTGCTGCGCGCCCTGGTCATCGACGACGAGCGGCCCGTGCTCGACGAGCTCGAGTTCCTCCTCGCCCGGGACACCCGCGTCGGCGACGTACTCACCTGTGACTCCGCGACGGACGCGCTGCGGCTGCTGCAGGACCGTGAGGTCGACGTGGTGTTCCTCGACATCGCCATGCCGGGCCTGAACGGGTTGGACCTGGCGAAGGTGCTGGCCCGGTTCAGGCGTCCCCCGTCCGTGGTGTTCGTGACCGCTCACGAGGAACACGCCGTGGACGCCTTCGACCTGAACGCGGTCGACTACGTGCTCAAACCGGTGCGTGACGAGCGGCTCACCGAGGCGGTACGCCGGGTGTTCGAGGCGCGCGGAGCCGCCCCGGGCCGACCCGAGGACAACATCGCGGTCGAGCTCGGAGGCGTCACCCGTTTCGTCTCGCTCGGAGACGTGGCCTACGTCGAGGCGCAGGGCGACTACGCCCGGCTGCACACCGCCGTGGGGAGCCACTTGCTGCGGGTGCCGCTGACCTCGCTGGAGGACGAGTGGCGCGACGCCGGCTTCGTCCGGATCCACCGGTCGCTGCTGGTCTCCTTGTCCCACATCGACGAGGTCCGGATGGACGCCGGACGGTGCACCGTGGTGGTAGGCGACCAGGAGCTCCAGGTGAGCCGCCGGCACACCCGGCAGCTGCGGGACCTGCTGGTGCGCCGCGCCAGGCCCGGAGGCACACAGCGCTGATGAGCGTGGACGGAGAGCCTCCTGAGCGGGTCCGGGTGACCAGCCCGCGGACCGCGGCGGGCCGTTCCCGCGCGGTCTCGATCTCCGCCGAGATCGACGCGCAGACCCGGCTCGGCGAGGTCTACATCCGCTCGTTGATGCGCAGCCAGCTCCGGCTCGCGGTTCTGGTGCTGTTCCTGCTCGCGGTCACCGTCGGCGTGCTGCCGCTGCTGTTCGTGCTGGTCCCCGCCACCCGGGAGGCACACGTCCTGGGGGTCCCGCTGCCCTGGCTGCTGCTCGGGTTCCTGGTCTACCCGCTGCTGGTGCTGCTCGGCTGGTTCTACGTCCGGCAGGCCGAGCGCAACGAACGTGCCTTCACCGACCTGGTCGACCCGCCGTGAGCTCGCCGTGAGCACCACCGCCGGGATCGTCGCGGTGGCGCTCGTCTCGATCGCCACGCTGGGGCTGGGCGCCTTCGGGCTGCGGGTGTCGCGGACGACCAGCGACTTCTACGTCGCCTCCCGTGCGGTCGGACCGGTCGTCAACGCCTCCGCGATCGGCGGGGAGTACCTGTCGGCGGCCTCGTTCCTCGGAGTCGCGGGGCTGGTGCTGGCCCGGGGCGCCGACATGCTGTGGTACCCGGTGGGGTGGACCGCGGGCTACCTGGTCCTGCTGGTGCTGGTCGCGGCACCGCTGCGCCGGTCGGGCGCCTACACGCTGCCGGACTTCGCGCATCTGCGGGTGGAGTCCCTGGACGCCCGGCGGGTCTCGAGCCTGCTGGTCGGCCTGATCGGCGTGCTCTACCTCGTCCCCCAGTTCCAGGGCGCCGGCCTGACCCTGCGCACGCTGACAGGTGCCCCGACCTGGGTCGGTGCCCTGGTGGTGGCCCTGGTGGTCCTGGTCAACGTGCTCTCCGGCGGCATGCGCAGCATCACCCTGGTCCAGGCCTTCCAGTACTGGCTCAAGCTGGTGGCGCTGCTCGTGCCCGCCCTGTTCTTCCTGCTGGTGTGGCACGGCGGGGTCTCCACGCCGCGGGACCGGCTCCGGGTCACCGACTGGGTGGAGCCGTTGACCGGCGAGCACGCGTTGTACCTCACCTACTCGCTGATCCTGGCCACCTTCCTGGGCACGATGGGGCTGCCCCACGTCGTGGTGCGGTTCTACACCAACCGCGACGGCCGCGCCGCCCGCCGTACGACCGTGGCCGTGCTCGGCCTGCTCAGCTGCTTCTACGTCCTTCCACCGCTGTACGGCGTGATCGGCAGGTTGTACGCCTTCGACCTGGTGGCCGCGGGGCGGACCGACTCGGTGGTCCTCGAGCTGCCGAGCAGGGTGTTCGGGGGCGTCGCCGGTGACCTGTTCACCGCGCTGCTGGGGGCCGGCGCCTTCGCAGCGTTCCTGTCCACGTCCTCCGGCCTGGTCGTCTCGGTTGCGGGCGTGATCAGCCAGGACCTGCTCGCCGGCCGGATGGAAGGGGTCCGCGCGTTCCGGCTCGCCACCGCGGTCGCGGCCCTGGTCGGTCTCGGCCTGACGATCGCCTCGTCCGGACTGGCCGTGGCGCACGCGGTGGAGCTGGCGTTCGCGGTGGCGGCGTCCACGTTCTGTCCCCTGCTGCTGCTGGGCATCTGGTGGCGCGGCCTGACCGCCCGGGGCGCCATCGCCGGCCTCGTCGCGGGCGGCACGCTGTCGACCGCGGCGGTCACGCTGGTGATGTTCGGTGTCACCGGCGGTGGCTGGCTCGCCGCGGTGCTGGCCCAGCCGGCCGCCTGCACCGTGCCGGTCGCCTTCGCCACGATGATCGGCGTCTCGCTGCTCACCCGCGACCGGCTGCCGGTGCACCTCGCGCGCACCATGGTCCGTCTGCACACCCCCGAACAGCTCCGTCTGGACCGCGGTCCATACCACCCGGAGCAGGCGACCGTTCGTCGCGGAAAGCGACCGCCCGACGGGACCTGACGGGCGCACACCGACGATGTGACCCCGCTCACGGACTGTTACCGCCACGGACTTCCGGGCGACTGCGGCGGTTCCTAGCGTCAGGGCATCCGGCAACCCCGAATCACGTCTGCACAAAGGAGCTGTCATGTCCCAGACGGATATCCCTTCCTCGAGCGTGTCGACCGGGATCGTTCCCGGCGCGCACATCGCTGATCCCGCGCCACTGGGCCTCGCCGCCTTCGCGCTCACCACGTTCGTGCTCAGTGTGGTCAACGCGGGCCTCGTCGACGCGGAACCGGTTGTCTTCGGCCTCGCCCTCGCCTACGGCGGTCTCGCGCAGCTGTGCGCCGGGATGTGGGAGTTCGCGAAGGGCAACACCTTCGGCGCCACCGCGTTCTCCTCGTTCGGCGCCTTCTGGATCTCGTTCTGGTACCTCACCGGGCACACCGACCTGTCCGGCATCGCCGAGGACGACGTCGCGAACGGGATCGGGCTGTACCTGCTCGCGTGGGGCATCTTCACTCTCTACATGACCGTGGCGGCGAGCCGGGTCAGCATGGCGGTCCTGGCGGTGTTCGTGCTGCTGACGATCACCTTCTTCGTGCTCGCGATCGGCGAGTTCGCGGGCTCCGACGGCTGGCACAACCTCGGTGGATGGCTCGGCATCCTCACCGCGCTCGCGGCGTGGTACGCCTCGTTCGCCGGTGTCTGCGCGTTCACCTTCAAGCGTCCCCTGGTCCCCACCGGAGCCCGCTGAACCTCACCCTTGCCATTACGACAACAGGCTGGTGGAGTGAGCGCAGGCACCGCTGCTCGCTCCACCGGCCTCGTCCTACCAGGAGATGAAGATGACAAACCCCTCACTGTCCAACCTGCTTCACGAGACACGGCACTTCGACCCGCCCGAGGACCTGGCCGCACACGCAAACGTCACGGCCAGGGACTACGACGAGGCCGACGAGGACCGGCTGGCGTACTGGGCCAAGCAGGCCGACCGGCTCACCTGGGCGGAGCCCTTCACCGACGTGCTCGACTGGAGCAACCCGCCGTTCGCCAAGTGGTACATCGGCGGCAAGCTCAACGCGGCCTACAACTGCGTCGACCGGCACGTTGAGGCTGGGGCCGGCGACAAGATCGCCTACCACTGGGTCGGCGAGCCGGAGAACGACACGCGCGACATCACCTACGCCCAGCTCAAGGACGAGGTCTGCCAGGCCGCGAACGCGCTGATCGAGCTCGGCGTGAATACCGGCGACCGGATCGCGATCTACATGCCGATGATCCCCGAGACGGTGATCGCGATGCTCGCCTGCGCACGCATCGGCGCACCACACACGGTCGTGTTCGGTGGCTTCTCCTCCCAGGCACTCGAGGACCGGATCATCGACTGTGACGCGCGCGTCGTGATCACCGCTGACGGCGGCTACCGGCGCGGTGCGCCCGCGTCGCTGAAGCCGGCCGTGGACACCGCGCTCGAGAAGTGCCCCGACGTGCGCAACGTGATCGTGGTCAAGCGGACCGGCCAGGACCTCGGTGAGAACGGGTGGACCGAGGGACGGGACCTGTGGTGGGACGACGTCGTCGGCAAGCAGAGCACCGAGCACACCTGCGAGGCGTTCGACGCCGAGCACCCGCTCTACGTGATGTACACCTCCGGCACCACCGGCAAGCCGAAGGGCATCCTGCACACCACCGGCGGCTACCTGGTGGGCTGCTCCTACACGCACTGGGCGGTCTTCGACCTCAAGCCGGACACCGACGTGTTCTGGACCGCGGCCGACATCGGCTGGGTGACCGGCCACTCCTACATCGTCTACGGGCCGTTGGCCAACGGCACCACGTCGGTGATGTACGAAGGGACGCCGGACACGCCCCACAAGGGCCGCTGGTGGGAGATCATCGAGAAGTACAAGGTCAACATCCTCTACTGCGCTCCCACCGCGATCCGCACGTTCATGAAGTGGGGCGCCGAGATCCCGGCGAAGTCCGACATGTCCTCACTGCGGGTGATCGGCTCGGTCGGTGAGCCGATCAACCCCGAGGCCTACATGTGGTACCGAGAGGCGATCGGCGGGAACCGGTGCCCGGTCGTCGACACCTGGTGGCAGACCGAGACCGGGATGATCATGATCAGCCCGCTGCCGGGAGTCACCTCCGGGAAGCCGGGCTCGGCGATGACCGCGCTGCCGGGGATCTCGGCCGCGGTGGTCGACGACAGCGGGACGCCGGTCGAGAAGGGCGGCGGCGGCTACCTGGTCCTCACCGAGCCGTGGCCGGCGATGCTGCGCACCATCTGGGGTGACGACGAGCGCTACAAGGACACCTACTGGTCGCGGTTCAAGGGCGTCTACTTCGCCGGCGACGGCGCGAAGCTCGACGAGGACGGCGACATCTGGCTGCTCGGCCGGGTCGACGACGTGATGAACGTCGCCGGCCACCGGCTGTCCACCACCGAGATCGAGTCGGCCCTGGTCTCACACCCCAAGGTGGCGGAGGCCGCAGTGGTCGGCGCCAACGACCCCGACACCGGTCAGGCGGTCAACGCGTTCGTGATCCTGCGGGAGAGCGCCGGCGACGGTGGAGCCGACGTGGTCAAGGAGCTCCGCGACCACGTGGCCAAGGAGATCGGCCCGATCGCCAAGCCGAAGTCGATCATGGTGGTTCCCGAGCTGCCCAAGACGAGGTCCGGCAAGATCATGCGCCGCTTGCTCCGTGACGTCGCCGAGAAGCGGCCGCCCGGCGACTCGACCACCCTGGCGGATTCCTCGGTGATGGAACTGATCCAGAACAACATCGCGCAGGCGCCGGCCGAGGACGAGTAGCGCAGGGTCCGCTGCAGGCAGGGGCCACCGTCGGGTGGCCCCTTCTTGCTGCTCCAGGAGCGTCGTCGCGGCGCTCGCGGCAACGCACGTGGCGACGGCGATGTTTAGTCCTCTAGTGTCGGGGGCACGAACCGTGCGCGGTGCTCGCGCCGCGAAGGGAGATGCGATGACGAGGAAAGCGCCGATGGCTCCGCCGAACCCGGTGACGCCGGTGAGCCCCGACGACCCGACGATCGGTCGACTGGTCGCGGACGCCAGCCGCGACATCTCCAGCCTGCTCCACAACGAGATCGCGCTCGCCAAGTCCGAGCTCAAGGTCAGCGTGAAGAACGGCGGCACGGGTGCCGGTCTCTTCGCCGGCGCCGCCTTCCTCGGGCTGCTCGCCATCATCATGCTGTCGGTGGCCTTCGCCTACTTCTTGCACATGACCGGGCTGCATCTGGCCTGGTGCTTCCTGATCGTGTTCGCGGTGTACCTGCTGATCGCCGGGCTGCTCGCTTTCCTGGGGATCAAGAAGGTGAAGAAGGTCCGCGCCCCCGAACGCGCCATCCACCAGGCACAGGAGACCAAGCAGCTTCTCAAGCGAAGTTGACCCACACCGTGGCGACCGCGCGGGACACCCACAACGTCATCGAGATCCCGGGCCCCTGGCAGCACCGTTACGTGGCCGCCAACGGGGCCCGGTTCCATGTCGCGGAGTCGGTCCCGGCCGGCGTGGCCGACCCGCCGCTCGTCGTACTCCTGCACGGGTTTCCCGAGTTCTGGTGGGCCTGGCGCGACCAGCTGCCCGCGCTCGCTGCCACCGGGTTCCGGACCGCCGCGATGGACCTGCGCGGGTACGGCGGCTCGGACAAGACGCCTCGCGGGTACGACCCGGTCACCCTGGCCCAGGACGTCGCCGGTGTCGTCAAGGCCCTCGGCGAACGCAGCGCGGTCGTGGTCGGGCACGGGTGGGGCGGGTACGTCGGGTGGGCGGCTGCCGCGCTGCATCCCCGTGAGGTCTCCGCGTTCTGTGCCGTGTCCGCACCACACCCGAGGGACATGCTGCGGAGCCTGCGCCCCGGCCGCGCCGGCGCCCTCGCCCACGTCCTGGCGATGCAGGTGCCGCGCCTCCCGGAGCGACGGCTGGCGAACCCCGGCAGTGGTTTCCTCGGCAGGCATCTGCGGGAGTGGAGCGCACCGGGGTCGGCGTTCCCGGACGCGGCGACGGTCGAGACCTACCAGGACGCGCTGAAGCTCTGGCCGGCGCCGCACTGTGCGCTGGAGTATCACCGCTGGCTGCTCCGCTCGCGGCTACGCGCGGACGGACGCCGGTTCAACCACCTGATGGAGAGGCCGGTCCTGCAGCCGGTGTGCCTGGTGGACGGCGCGGAGGACCCGGCCCTCCCGGCCCGGACGTCGAGCCCCTCCCCCGCACGCGTGCGCGGGCCGTTGCACACGCGCGTGCTGGCGGGGGCGGGGCACTTCCCGCACGAGGAACGTCCCGCGGAGTTCACCGACGTGCTCCTGGACTGGCTGGGCGGCCTGGATGCCGGTTAGGCGCAGGCGCCGGTGTCTGCCTCGCTGTCGCTGGTGATTCCGCGCGCCGCACCCTGGGCCACCTGCTCGGCGGTGAGCGCGTAGCCGGTATCGCGGTCCTTGACCGAGGCCGCGAAGATCACGCCGAGCACGTCGCCGTCCTCGGAGACCAGCGGGCCGCCGGAGTTGCCGGGGCGCACCAGACCGCGGATCGAGAACACCTCACGGACCACCGTGCCGTCCCCGTAGATATCGGGGCTGCGCAGCCGCTGCTCGTTGCGGATCCGCGCCGACTGCACGTCGTAGGGCCCGTCGTTCGGATACCCCAGGACGGCGGCGGACTCGCGGGCCTCACCGGACTTGTCGAAGCGCAGGAACGGCCGGTCCAGGCCGTCGACGGCGAGCACGGCGATGTCCAGGTCGGGGTTGTAGTAGACGACTTCGGCGGGCACCTCCTCGTCGTCGACGAGCACGTGCGGCTCGTCGACGCCGGCCACGACGTGGGCGTTGGTCATCACCCGGTCCGGGGAGTACAGGAAGCCGGTGCCCTCGACACCACGGCCACAGTCGTTCTCACCGCGCACCTTGAGCACGCTGACCGCGGCGTCGCGCACGTCCGGGTCCCGGCCGATCCGGCCCGAGGGTGGACCGACCTCGATGATCTGCTCCGGTGCGAACGGCTCCAGGTAGCGCGGGAAGAAGCTCGAGCCGACGACGTCGTTGAACGCGTTCAGGGCCTCCTCGGCCTCGCCGGGCATCACGTCGTCGATCTGCTCGAGGACCACGGAGGAGCGGACCTGGTTGCTGATCCCCGGCAGACTGGTGCCGCTGACGGCCACTCCGAGCGCCCAGGCCACGATCAGCACGGCCGCCGTACTCAGGGCGGCGCCTCCGACGGCGTCCAGCGCGCGCGCCGGCTGCCACGTGATCCGGGCCCGGATCCGGCTGCCGATGAACTGCAGGATGGCCTGTCCGAAGGAGGCGCAGACCAGGACCACGAACAGCGCACCGAGCGAGACCCACACCGACGGTGCGGCGTCCCCGAGCAGCTGCGGGGCCAGCCAGATGCCCAGCAGCCCGCCGAGCAGCAGGCCCGCGGTGGCGAAGGCGCCCGAGATGAAGCCCTGCCAGTACCCGGACACGGCGTAGGCCACGGCCACCACCACGAGCAGCCAGTCGAGGAAGTTCACCAGGTGGTCCTCACTGCTCTCGGAAGTCGGTGTGCGGCGGTGGTGGTGGTGACGCCGGTGTCTCGCCGGGGACGGTCAGCATATGGCCCGGCAGCTCACGCATCTGGGTGCTGTCCCACGGGCGCGTCCAGCCGACGAAGTCGAACAGCCGCGCGATGATGCCGGCCGTGAACCCCCACAGGATCAGGTCCTTGGCCTCACCGATCAGGAACGCCGGTCCCGTCCACCCGGACGGGTGCCGCACCGAGACCCGGTGCTGCGGGTCGAGCAGCTCCTCGACCGGGACCCGGTAGACGGCGTGCACCTCGCGCGGGTCGACGGCCTGCACCGGGCACTCCTCTCGCCACCACGCCAGGACCGGGGTGACCGCGAAGTTGCTCGGCGGCAGCCACAGCTCGGGAAGCGTGGCGAAGATCTCGACACCGGTGGGGTCGAGACCGGTCTCCTCCTCGGCCTCACGCAGCGCCGTCGCCTGGGGGGAGCCGTCGGCGGCGTCCACCGAGCCACCCGGGAACGAGACCTGGCCCGGGTGCGAGCGCATGTCGTGCGCACGTTCGGTCAAAAGCAGATCGCGGCCGGACGGGCCCTCGCCGAAGAGCATCAGCACGGCGCCGCGACGGGTGTCGGCGCCCTCGGGCGGGACGAACTGGGTCAGCTGGTCGGCGGTGATGTCCGCGGCGCCACGCCGCAGCGGCTCCAGCCAGCCCGGCAGCCGTGGGTGCTCAGGCCGGTCGGCGGGAGGCATCGGGGCGCGGTCGGACACGCCCCCGAGCCTACCGAGCGGGTCATACCGTGACGTCGAGGTGCTGGTTGACCAGCTCGCGCAGCTGGTCGTAGGAACGGATCACGGTGTACTCGACGTGCCGGACCGTGCCGTCCCGGTCCACGAAGACAACTCCGGGCAGGCCACGGACCTTCAGCTCGGCCTTGGTCTCGGCGGCCGGGTCGGCGAGCAGCGGGTAGGTCACCCCAGCCTGCTCCGCCAGCTCGAGGGCGGCGTCCGGCCGGGTGTCCTGCCAGTCGATGCCGAGCACCGCGACCCGGTCACCCGCCTCCTCGTGCAGCCGTTGGTAGTACGGCAGCTCCTCCCGGCACGGCCCGCACCACTGCGCCCACAGGTTGACCACCATCGGGCCGCGCAGCCTGTCGAGCTGCACGGCCGGTCCCCCGCCGAGGCAGGGCAACGTCACGTCCGGCAGCCCGTCGGCGGCCGGGCTGCCCGCGCCGGGTGCGCAGTCCTCGATCCCCGCCGCCTGCTTGGCCTGCCGCAGCTGCGGCGTGTCCACGTCGACGTGGGTCTGCACCGGCGCTGCCCCGGAACCGTCGTCGGTCCCGGCCGGCCCGGTGCAGGCCGCGAGCAGCAACGGGAGCACGACGAACGCGGCGACCGCCCTGCGCACGGGCCTCACGCACGTCCCCCGGTGCGCACCAGCTTCGCGGCCTGCACGGGGTCGGTCGGCCCCTCGCCGAAGGACGGGCACCAGTGCGCCACGGGGCAGGCGCCACAGGCCGGGTTGCGGGCATGGCAGATCCGGCGCCCGTGCCAGATCAGGTGATGGTTGAGCTGGACCCAGTCCTTCCTCGGGAACAAGGAACCGACGGCGTGCTCGACCTTGACCGGGTCGGTCTCCTCGGTCCACCCGAACCGTCGCGCGAGCCGGCCGACGTGCGTGTCCACGGTGATCCCGGGGACCCCGAACGCGTCACCGAGCACGACGTTGGCCGTCTTGCGCCCGACCCCGGGAAGGCTCACCAGGTCCTTCAGCGAGCCGGGCACCTGTCCGTCGTACCGCTCGACCAGGGCCTGCGAGAGCTTCAGCAGCGACTCGGTCTTCGCGCGGAAGAACCCGGTGGGCTGGATCAGCGCCTCGAGCTTCTCCCGGTCCGCACCCGCCATCGCCTGTGCGTCGGGGTAGGCGGCGAACAGCGCCGGGCGCACCGAGTTGACCCGCTTGTCGGTGGTCTGCGCGGACAGCACGGTGACCACGAGCAGCTCGAAGGGGTTGTCGAAGTCGAGCTCGATGTGCGCGTCGGGGAAGGTCTCCGCAAGGACGCGGTCGATCTTGCGTGCGCGGCGGACGAGGGCGGTATCAGGCACGGGAACAGCCTACGGGCAGACATGCGTCGCCCCCTTTGGCGCAATCGGGCACCGATAGGTCAGACTGTGACATGAACCACCGCCGGGCAGAGCGCCCAGGTGTTGACGAGGAGGAAGACCGCGTGGATAACGACGTGCTGCGGCAGGCACCGCTGTTCAGTGCCCTCGATGACGAGGCCGCGACGGCCCTGCGTGCATCGATGGCCGAGACCCGCCTGCGGCGTGGTGACGTGCTGTTCCACGAGGGCGACGAGGGGGACAAGCTCTACGTGGTCACCGACGGGAAGGTGAAGCTCGGCCGCACCTCCTCCGACGGCCGGGAGAACCTGCTCGCGATCCTCGGCCCCGGCCAGATGTTCGGCGAGCTTTCGCTGTTCGACCCCGGCCCGCGCTCGGCGACGGTCACCGCGGTCACCGACACCAGCTTCTCCTCGCTCTCCCACGAGGACCTGCTGCGCTGGCTCGACGGCCGCCCCGGTGTGGCCCGCGGCCTGCTCACCCAGCTCGCCGGCCGGCTGCGCAAGGCCAACGACGTGGTCGCCGACCTGGTGTTCTCCGACGTCCCCGGCCGGGTCGCCAAGGCGCTGCTCGACCTCGCGGACCGGTTCGGCCGGACCGCCGACGACGGCGTGCACGTGCACCACGACCTGACCCAGGAGGAGCTGGCCCAGCTGGTCGGCGCGTCCCGGGAGACGGTGAACAAGGCGCTGGCCGACTTCGCCTCACGCGGCTGGCTGCGGCTCGAGCCGCGCTCCGTGGTGATCATGGACATCGAGCGCCTGAGCCGCCGCTCCCGCTGACCCGACCCGCTCCCCCCGTTGAGCCGCGACCTTTCGGTGTTGAGCGACGCTCATCGGGAGCGGAGATAGTCGATCTGTGCCCGCACCGACAGCTCGGCCGCGCCCCAGAGCACCGGGTCGACGTCGGCGTACACCTTCTCCACCACCTGACGGGGCAGGTCGTCGGCAGCGGGTCGCTCGGACACCGGCTGCTGCTCGACCTCCCGTAGCGCCTCCCGGACCTGGTCGAGCCGCTGCCGGCGGTGCGCGAGGTAGTGGTCGAGCACGCCGAGCGCGTCATCGATGACCGGGCCGTGGCCCGGCCACACCGTGCTGACCTCCTGCGCCTCCGCGAGCGCGTGCAGTCGGTGCAACGAGTCCAGGTAGGCCCCGAGCCGGCCGTCGGGATGCGCCACCACCGTCGTCCCCCGGCCGAGCACCGTGTCGCCGGTCAGCACCGCGCGCTCGGCGGGGAGCACGAACGACAGCGAGTCGGAGGTGTGGCCCGGAGTACCCACCACCCGGACCTCGAGCCCGTCGACGGCGACCACGTCACCGTCCCCAAGACCTTCAGAACCCAACCTGTGCTGGGGATCGAGCGCACGCACCCCGCAACCCATCCGCTCGGCGAACGATCGCGCCGCCTCGGAGTGGTCCGCGTGACCGTGGGTCAGGAGTACGACGGACACGTCCCCCGCCAGCTCCGCGACCGTGTCGAGGTGGGAAGTGATCTCCGGGCCGGGATCGATCACCACCGAGTGCCGCGCGCCGGGCTCCCGCAGCACCCAGGTGTTCGTGCCGTCGAGGGTCATGATGTCCGGGTTCGGGGCGAGCACGCACTGCGCCCGCTCCCCGAAGCTGCCTCCGGCCCACGCGCTCAACGCCGGATCCGGTCCTGCACGCGAGCGGACAGGGCGACCAGCCGGTCCGGGATCGTCAGGTAGGCCCCCTGGCCGTCGATCTCCGCGGACGGCTCGACGGTGGCGCAGTCACGGCCCTCCGCGGACGCCAGCGCGTCACCCGGCGTGCTGACCTCGAACAGCTCCAGGCACGTGCAGTACTGCGGTGGGAGCATCAGCATCTGTTCGGCGTCGACGGCGTTGATCGCGTCGCGCACCGAGAGCCACACGACGTCCTCGGACTCGGTGGACACGTCCCGGGTGTGCTGCCCGGCCGGCAGCTCGGCCACGAAGAACCGCGTCCGGTAGCGGCGCGGCTCGAACACCGGCGTCTGCCAGCAGCCCCAGACCCGCAACAGGTCCGTGCGGAGCCGGAGCTTGCGCTGGCGCAGGAAGTCGGTGAAGGACAGCTCGCGGGCCTCGAGGCGGCGGCGGTCCGCCTCCCAGTCGGCTCCGGTGGTGTCCGCGACGACCGAGTCGTCCGTCGTACCGGCGAAGAGGACCCCAGACTCCTCGAACGTCTCCCGCACAGCGGCGCACACCAGGGCGCGCGCCAACGACTCGTCGGTGTCGAGCAGCGCGGCCCACTCCGACGGCGTGGGCCCGACCCAGGCGACCTCCTGGTCGAAGTCGCGCGGGTCGACGCCGCCTCCGGGGAAGACCGCCATCCCCGCGGCGAACGCCATGTCGACGTGGCGGCGGAGCAGGTAGACCTCCAGCGCCCCGGGCCCCGCCGACACCCCCGTGCGCATCAGCACGATCGTCGACGCGTCGCGCGGCTCCGCCGGTGTCCTGGCGCCGCCCGCGAACTCGCGGACCTGCCCGACCATGTGCGCCGGCAGCCGGCGAGTGGGGTCCATGCGCTAGACCTCGACGAGCAGCTCGACCTCGACGGGCGCGTCGAGCGGCAGCACCGGCACCCCGACCGCGGAACGGGCGTGCTGCCCGGCCTCGCCGAAGACGTCGCCGAACAGCTGGGAGGCACCGTTGGCCACCCCGGGCTGACCGGTGAAGTCCGGGGTCGAGGCGACGAAGGCGACGACCTTGACGATCCGCTTGATCTGGGAGAGGTCACCGATCTCCGCGCGCACCGCGGCGATCGCGTTCAGCGCGCACTGGCGGGCGCACTCGACCGCCTGCTCAGGGGTGACCTCGCCACCCACCTTGCCGGTGGCGATCAGCTCGCCCTCACGCATCGGGAGCTGTCCGGAGGTGTAGATGTAGCTGCCGGTGCGCACCGCGGGGACGTAGGCGGCGACCGGCTTGGCGACCTCGGGAACGCTCAGCCCGAGGTCGGCGAGCCGCTCCTCGGGGGTGCTCAACTCTTCTCCCGCTTGAAGTAGGCGACGAGGTTCTCCGGGTTCATGCCGGGCACGACTTGGACCAGCTCCCAGCCGTCCTCGCCGAAGTTGTCGAGGATCTGCTTGGTCGCGTGCACCAGCACCGGCGCGGTCAGGTACTCCCATTTCGTCATACGCGCGAGCCTAGTCCCAGCCACGCCGATACCGTGGTGCGGGTGGATCCCCGAGAAGTGCTGACGCGCACGGCCGAGCTGCCCGATGCGGTGCTGCGGTACGACGGGCATGCGGATGCGCTGGTGGACGTCTACCTGCCTCCCCGGCGCGACGTGACGCCGCCGCTCGTCGTACTCCTGCACGGTGGGTTCTGGCGGGCCGGCTGGGACCGGGTCCACGCCAGGCCGCTGGCGGAGGCGCTGGCGCGCGAAGGGGCGGTGGTGGCCGCGCCGGAGTACCGCCGGGTCGGGGCCGACGGCGACCTCGCCGGCGGCTGGCCGACCACCTTCGACGACGTCACCCGGGCGATGGAGGCGCTGCCCGGCCTCCTGGACGGGCTCGGCCTCACGGTTGCGACGACGACGGTCGCGGGGCACTCCGCCGGGGGACACCTGGCGCTGTGGCTGGCCAACGAGCCGCATCGGGTCGATCGCGTCGTCGGTCTCGCGCCTGTCGGGGACCTCCGCGCCGCGGCCGCCGCGCACCTCGGCGACGACGCCACCCAGGCGCTGCTCGGGGGCGAGCCCGGTGACGTGCCGGAACGGTACGACGCCGCGGATCCGGTCACCCGGTTCGCGACCCGGCCGGAGTGCGAGGTGGTCGTGGTGCACGGCGCCGAGGACCACGTCGTGCCGGCCTCGAACTCGCGCGGGCTGCAGGCGGCCCACCCGTTCGTCCGGCTGCACGAGCTCGAGGACGTGGAGCACTTCGCGGTGATCGACCCGCTGTCGCACGCGTGGCCCGCGGTCCGTGCCGCGGTCCTCGGGACGGTCGACGTCACCTGAAGGACACCTGCGCGGGGTGAGAGTCTTGGGGCATGCCCCCCAGCGCTCCGCCCGCACGCAAGGTCGCCATCGTCGGTGCCGGCCCGGCCGGCACCACGCTCGCTGTGGGGCTGCTGCAGCACGGCTACGACGTCACCCTGGTCTCGGACCGTGCCGCCGAGGAGATCCGCACCGGCGCGGTGATGTCGAGCCAGATCACCTTCGAGTCCGCGCTCGAGGTGGAGAACGGCCTCGGCGTCTCCGACCTGCTTCCGACGGCGCCGCCGATCGAGCAGATGTCCTACGACATCGTCCGCTCCGACGGCTCGTCGGCGGCGTTCCGGGCTCCGTTCCAGTCGGCGGCGAGGTCCGTCGACCAGCGCCTGAAGCTGCCCCTGGTGATGGCGGCCGTCGAGCGGCTCGGCGGGAAGGTGGTCGTACGCAGCGCGGACGTCGAGGACGTGGAGGACCTGGCCCGGACCCATGACCTGGTCGTGATCTCCACCGGCCGCGGAGGGCTGACCTCCCTCTTCGAGGTCGATCCGGCACGTTCGTCGTACTCCTCTGCCCAGCGGGTGGCCGCATTGACCTACGTGCGCGGGATCGCCGCGGACCCGCTCGGGCCGGCGCTGCGCTACCACTGCGTCGAGGGGGTCGGTGAGTGCTTCACCTGCCCCGCGCTGACCATCGACGGCCCCTGCGACATCTTCGTGGTCGAGGGTGTTCCCGGTGGTCCGCTCGACTGCTGGGACGACGTGGACGGACCCGCGGAGCACCTGACCCGGCTCGGCGAGGTGCTGGCCACACACTTCCCGTCCGAGCACGCGCGGATCGAGGACGGATGGTCCCTGGTCGACGACCGGGCGGTGCTGTGCGGGCGGATCCCGCCGGTGGTACGCCGACCGGTCGGAACGCTGCCCTCGGGTGCCGCGGTGCTCGGGATGGCCGACGTCGTGGTGCTCAACGACCCGCTGACCAGCCAGGGGTCGAACAACGCGATCAAGTCGGCCTCGTTCTACCTCGAGGCGATCACCGGGCACCGCGGCGACTTCGACGCGGCCTGGATGCGCCGGACGTTCGACCACTTCTGGCGGGGCTGGGCGCACTGGGCGACAGCGTGGACCAACACCTGGCTGCAGCCGGCCGCCGACCACCAGCGCCGGGTCATCGACGCCGCGGCGGCGCACCCCGGGATCGCCGCGCAGATCGCGGCGGGCTTCGACGACGCGCGGCTGTTCAGCCCGTGGTGGTTCTCGCCCGACGCGGCCCAGGCGTTCGTCGACGAACAGGTCGCCGCCGAGCAGTCCCGGTTCGACACCCGCGACCTGCGCCGGGCGCTGGGCCAGTACGCCACCGGGGTCACCGTCGTGACCACCGAGGACACCGACGGGCTGCGCTGGGGGATGACCGCGAACTCGTTCACGTCGGTGTCGGTGAACCCACCACTGGTGCTGTGGGCCGCGGCGAAGTCGTCGCCGTCG
Organism: Nocardioidaceae bacterium; assembly: GCA_035699065.1. Lineage (GTDB taxonomy): Bacteria > Actinomycetota > Actinomycetes > Propionibacteriales > Nocardioidaceae > Nocardioides_C. Next base: position 24,220 of record DASSBE010000025.1, on the reverse strand, counting down.
ATGCACGCGTTCCGGGCAGCTGAGCGGTTCGCGGTCAACGTGCTCGCGGCGGACCAGCACCACCTGTCCCGCCAGTTCGCGGTCTCAGGTGCCGAGAAGTTCGAGGGCGTTCCGCTGGTGCCGGCCGACGAGGTCGCCAACGCCGCCACCGACGATCCCGCGCACCCACCGATCCTCGAGGGCACGGTCGCGCACTTCGTGTGCCGCACCACCGAGCAGGTCGACGCCGGGGACCACGTGGTGTTCTTCGGCGAGATCGAGTCGTACGACGCACCCGGTGGCGAGCCCCTTGTCTTCCACTCGGGGTTCTACCGGCTCACCACCAAGCACCCCGACCTGTAGCGGCGGGATCAGGCCAGGGTCGGCTCGGTCTTCTCGCGGACCTCGTCCTCGTCCACCCCGGGAGCGCACTCGACGAGCTTCAGGCCGCCGCCGTCCGGGATCACGTCGATCACCGCGAGGTCGGTGATGATCCGCTGCACGACGCCCTTGCCGGTGTAGGGCAGCGAGCACTCGTCGACGATCTTGTAGGAGCCGTCCTTGGCGGTGTGCTCCATCAGCACGATCACCCGCTTCGCGCCGTGCACCAGGTCCATCGCGCCGCCCATCCCCTTGATCATCTTGCCGGGGATGGTCCAGTTCGCGATGTCGCCGGCCGCCGAGACCTGCATCGCGCCCAGGATCGCGGCGTCGATCTTGCCGCCGCGGATCATCCCGAACGACGTCGCGGAGTCGAAGAACGACGCGCCCTTGCGCAGGGTCACGGTCTCCTTGCCGGCGTTGATCAGGTCCGGGTCCTCCTCGCCGTCGACCGGGTAGGCACCCACCCCGAGGATCCCGTTCTCGGACTGCAGCACCAGCTCCACGTCGTCGGGGACGTAGTTGGGCACCATCGTCGGCAGCCCGATCCCCAGGTTCACGTACGACCCGTCACTCAGCTCCGAGGCCGCCCGTGCCGCCATCTGCTCACGACTCCATGCCATGTCAGCTGCCTTCCTTCCCGGCGGACCTCGGTCGCACCGTGCGCTTCTCGATCCGCTTGTCGTCCACCTGCTCCGGGGTCAGCGGCAGCACCCGCTGCACGAACACGCCCGGCGTGTGCACGTCGTCGGGACCGATCTCCCCGGGGTCGACCAGGTGCTCCACCTCCGCGATCGTCACCCGCCCGCACATCGCCGCCAGCGGGTTGAAGTTGCGCGCGGACTGCCGGTAGACCAGGTTCCCGTGCCGGTCACCCTTCCACGCGCGCACCAGCCCGTAGTCGGCCACGATCGCCTCCTCGAGCACGAACTCCTTCTCGCCCTCCGCCGTGGTGAACGTGCGGACCTCCTTGGCCGGCGACGACAGCACCACGTTCCCCGCGTCGTCGTAGCGCCATGGCAGACCACCCTCCGCGACCTGGGTGCCCACCCCGGTCGCGGTGAAGAACGCCGGGATCCCGGTACCACCCGCGCGCATCCGCTCGGCCAGCGTGCCCTGCGGGGTCAGCTCCACCTCCAGCTCACCGTGCAGGTACTGCCGGGCGAACTCCTTGTTCTCCCCCACGTAGGAGGAGATCATCCGGCGGATCCGCTTGTTGAACAGCAACCGGCCCAGGCCCCACTCGTCGACGCCGCAGTTGTTCGACACCGCCTCCAGCTCGTCCGCGCCCTGCTCCAGCAGCGCCTCGATCAACACCGATGGAATCCCGCACAACCCGAAGCCACCGACCGCGAGCGTCGAACCGCTCCCGATGTCGGCCACGGCCTCGGCGGCACTCGCGACGACCTTGTCCACGAACGTCCTCCTCACCACAGCAGCGCGGACACAAGGCCCGCCGGACGCTTGCGATCCTAGTCACGCTGGTACGACGGGCGAGACGGCCCATGTCCACACAATCCCCCGGTCGACCTGGGGAGGTCGCACATGAGCGCGGTCACGTCGCTCCCGCCGCAACGAGCCATGCGGCTAGGCTCCGAGACGTGGCACCTCCAACCGCGGACGAGACGGACTGGGACGGCGTACGGCTCCATGTCGTGACCGGCAAGGGCGGCACCGGGAAGACGACCGTCGCCGCGAGCCTCGCGCTGGCGCTCGCCTCGGGTGGCAGGAGCGTGCTGCTGTGCGAGGTCGAGGGGCGCCAGGGCATCGCCCAGCTGTTCGACGTACCCCCGCTGCCCTACGAGGAGCGGCGGATCGCCAGCGGTCCCGGGACACAGGACGGTTCGGGCGGGGACGTGTACGCCCTGGCGATCGACCCGGAGTCGGCGTTGCTGGAGTACCTCGCGATGTACTACCACCTCGGACGTGCCGGGAAGGCGCTCGACCGGTTCGGTGTGATCGACTTCGCCACCACGATCGCACCCGGCGTGCGTGACGTGCTGCTGACCGGGAAGGTCTACGAGGCGGTGAAGCGGAACCGGCGCAGCAAGCACGCGCGGCACTACGACGCGGTCGTGCTGGACGGGCCACCGACCGGGCGGATCTGCCAGTTCCTCAACGTCAACAGTGAGCTGGCCGGGCTGGCGAAGGTCGGGCCCATCCGCAGTCAGGCGGACACCGTGACGACGTTGCTGCGCTCGCCGCGCACCGCCGTGCACGTGGTCACCGTCCTCGAGGACATGCCGGTCCAGGAGACCGCGGACGGGATCGACGAGCTCCGTGCGGCGAACCTGCCGGTGGGCGGCGTCGTGGTCAACATGGTGCGCCGCAACGAGCTGGACGACGTGGCACGCGAGAAGGCGCTCAACGCCGGCCTGCCGCGTGCCTTGATCGAGGAGGATCTTGCCGCTGTCGGGGTCGACTCCGGCCGGACGCTCGTCGACGGTCTGCTCACCGAGGCCCGCGAGCACGCCGAGCGTCGAGCCCTGGAGGACGAGCAGCGCAAGCACATCAGCAAGCTCGACGTGCCGACCTACGAGCTGGCGCGGACGCCGGACGGTGTCGACCTGGGTGTCCTCTACGAGCTCGCCGCGGACCTCTGCGAGCAGGGGATGGCATGACCACGACGGCCCGCACCCACCGGACCCGGTCCAGCGCCCGGGTCGGGCCGCTCGCCGGACGGCTCGACAAGGTGCCGGTGCTCGACGTCGACGCGCTGATCGACGACCGGGGCACCAACATCATCGTGTGCTGTGGCTCGGGCGGGGTCGGGAAGACGACCGCGTCGGCGGCGTTGGCGCTGCGCGCGGCGGAACGTGGCCGCAAGGTCGTGGTGCTCACCATCGACCCCGCCCGGCGCCTGGCCCAGTCGATGGGCATCGAGGCACTCGACAACACGCCCCGGCCGGTGCCCGGTGCGCACGAGGACGGCGAGGGCAGCCTGGACGCGATGATGCTCGACATGAAGCGCACCTTCGACGAGGTGGTCGAGAGCCAGGCGAGCCCGCAGAAGGCCGCGCAGATCCTGGCCAACCCGTTCTACCAGGCGCTGTCGAGCTCGTTCGCGGGCACGCAGGAGTACATGGCCATGGAGAAGCTGGGGCAGCTGCACAAGAACGCGCTGAGGACGGGCAGCTGGGACCTGATCGTGGTCGACACGCCGCCGTCGCGCTCTGCGCTCGACTTCCTCGACGCACCCGAGAGGCTGTCCGACTTCCTCGACGGGCGGTTCATCCGGCTGATGTTGGCGCCCGCGAAGGGACCGGCGCGGTTGATGTCCGCCGGCCTCGGTGTGGTCACCAACGCACTGACCAAGGTCCTCGGCGCACAGGTGCTCAAGGACATGCAGACGTTCGTGGCCGCCTTCGACACGTTGTTCGGAGGGTTCCGGCAGCGTGCCCAGAAGACGTTCGAGCTGCTCCAGGCACACGGGACCGCGTTCCTGGTGGTCGCCGCCCCGGAGCCGGACGCGCTGCGCGAGGCAGCGTACTTCGTGGAGCGGCTCAACGAGGAGAACATGCCGCTGGCCGGCCTGATCGTGAACCGGGCCAGCCGCGTCCCGATGGGGGCGCTGTCCGGGGACGAGGCGATGGCGGCCGCGGAGAAGCTCGCCAGGCGCACGGACCCGGACGGGTCGAGCACGGTCACCGCCGGGCTGCTGCGGTTGCACGCGGACCGAGCCCGGATCGTCTCCCGGGAACGGCGCCTACGCCAGCGGTTCGCCGCCGCACACCCCTCGGTACCCACCGCGGTGATACCGGCGTTGTCCACCGACGTGCACGACCTCGACGGCCTGCGGCTCGTCGGCGAGCTCCTCGCCGGCTAGGCCGAGACGCTGGACGCGACCACGGTCGCGATGTGGTCCGCCTTGGCGGTCTCCAGGAGACGGCGCCACGACGTGACGTTCGGACGCTTGCGGAGGAGTGCCCGGCGCTCGCGCTCGGTCATGCCGCCCCAGACGCCCCACTCGATCTGGTTGTCAAGCGCCTCGGCGAGGCACTCGGTGCGCACCGGGCACCCGGCGCAGAGCTGCTTGGCCCGGTTCTGAGCCGCTCCGCGCACGAAGAGCTCGTCGGGTCGAGCCTGGTTGCACAGTGCCTTGGTGGCCCAGTCTTCGTTCCACGTCATGGTCTTACTTCCCCTCCGAGAGGCGCCCGCCCTGCCGGCGAGCTGTGAGTCAATCCCCACCTCGAAGGTAAAGAGTTCTAATCCGACTAAACAGACACAGAGGGAGCAATTTGTAGTAGTCCGAAATAACTACCCAGAACAGCCATTCGGCCTGCCGGCCCCCTCACCGGGCGGAAAACGGGCACCATCGAGGTTATGCCGGTGCAGGTGTGACAGGCGACGGTTGCGCCGTAGTCCATTCGGGTCATTCCTCCGCCGTGCCCCCGACGCGCAGGGGTCGATAAGCGTGAAAACCGGCCCATAGTGCGCTAACGGCGACGGTTCACCGGTTCCCGTACCCTGGTGACCATGTCTGCACGTAGAGACGACCGTCTCGGGTTCTCCAGCATCGTGTCCCATCTCGGGGTCATGGTCGCTGTGTCCGCGGTCATGGGAGTCCTGGTCGCCGGTCTGGCCATTCCGTTCGCGGGGGTGGCCGGGCTCAGCGCGCGCACGGTCTCGGAGGAGATGGACCACCTCCCCGCCGACCTGACGGCCGAGCCCCTGGCCCAGCGCACCCGGATGCTGGACAGGAGGGGCAAGGTCCTGGCGACGTTCTACGACGAGAACCGCGTGAACGTCGCGCTGGAGGACGTCGCGCCGATCATGAAGCGCGCGATCGTGGCGATCGAGGACTACCGCTTCTACCAGCACGGCGCCCTGGACCTGAAGGGCACGCTGCGTGCGTTCGTCACGAACCAGGCCAACAACGGCGAGGCCGTGCAGGGTGGCTCCTCGATCACCCAGCAGATGGTGAAGATGACGCTGCAGAACCAGGCGGACACCAAGGCGGAGCGGCTGGCCGCCAGCGAGGACACCTACCAGCGCAAGCTCAACGAGCTGCGGTACGCCGTGGCGTTCGAGGAGAAGTACGACAAGAACTGGATCCTCGAGCGGTACCTCAACATCGCCTACTTCGGTGACGGCGCCTACGGGATCGAGGCCGCCGCACGGCACTACTTCTCCACCTCGGCCTCGGAGCTGAACCTGCGCCAGTCCGCCATGCTGGCCGGACTGGTGAAGAACCCGACCGGCTACGACCCCACCAACGACCCGGACCGAGCGCGCAACCGACGCGATGTCGTGCTGAACCGGATGGCCGAGCTCAACGTGATCTCGAACTCCGAGGCGGACAAGGCGAAGAGCCGGTCGCTCGGCCTGAAGCTCACGCCCGCGCGCAACGGCTGCATCTCCTCCGCGGCTCCGTTCTTCTGCGACTACGCCCGCGAGTACCTCCTCCAGGACCCGGCGCTGGGCGAGACCGTCGACGACCGCAAGAAGCTGCTCAACTCCGGCGGGCTGACCATCAAGACCACGCTGGACGTGCGGATGCAGCGGGCGGCGGACAAGTCGGTCTCCGACCACGTGGACCCCACCGACCAGGCACTCGGCGGCCTGGCGATGGTGGTGCCCGGAACCGGCGAGGTCCGCGCTCTCGCCCAGTCGCGGCCGATGGGCCGCAACAGCAAGAAGGGCGAGACCTACCTCAACTACGTGGTTCCGAAGAGGTACGGCGACGCCAACGGCTTCCAGGCCGGGTCGACCTTCAAGGTGTTCGTCCTCGCCACCGCCATCAAGCAGGGGATCTCGCTCTCGACGCAGATCAACGCACCGCAGCAGGTGCACATACCGGTCGCCGACTACCGGGGCTGCGACGGTCACCTGCGCAGCACCGAGGTCTGGGAGCCACAGAACTCCACCGGCACCGGAACCTTCGACCTCTACACCGGCACCCAGAAGTCGGTGAACACCTTCTTCGCCCAGCTCGAGCTGCGCACCGGCCTGTGCGAGCCGATCAAGCTGGCCCAGGAGATGGGGATCACCGTCCCGGACCGGGACCGCATCCCCGCGTTCACCCTCGGTGTCACGAACACCGACCCGCTCAGCATGGCAGGCGCCTACGCCACCTTCGCCGCACGCGGACTGCACTGCGAGAACCGGCCGGTCACCGAGATCCTCGACAGCCAGGGCAAGGTGTTCAAGGAGTACCCGAAGGAGTGCGAGCAGCTGCTGCGCAACGACGTGGCCGACGCGGTCAACGACATCCTGCGCGGCGTGCAGGAGCCGGGTGGCTTCGGCTACAGCGCGGGCATCAACCTGGACCAGCCCTCGGCGGGCAAGACCGGCACGATCAACAACAACATGGCGGTCTGGTTCGTGGGCTACACGCCCAACCTGGCGACGGCTTCGATGATCGCCGGGGCGAACAGCAAGGGCGAGTGGGTCACCCTCAACGGGCAGACCCTGGGCGGCTCCTACGTCTCCACCGCGCACGGCAGCACGAACGCCGGCCCGATGTGGGGCGACGCGATGAAGGTGATCGAGCAGTGGCTGCCGGACAAGAACTTCAAGTCGCCTGACCCGCGCACGATCAAGGGCAAGATGATCACCGTCCCGAGCGTGTACGGCTACGACCCGCAGCGCGCGGCCAAGGTGCTGCGCGACGCCGGGCTCTACCCGACGATCGGCCCCATGGTCGACAGCAGCAACTCCTACGGCACCGTCGCCTACCTGAGCCCCGGCTCGGGGACCGAGATCGGCTCGGGGAGCAGCATCACGATCTACATCTCCGACGGAACCCCGTACGTCCCACCGGCCCCGCCGCCCGAGAACAACGACAACGGCGGCGGCGACAACGGCGGCGGCGGCGACAACGGCGGCGGTGGAGACAACGGAGGCGGTGGCGGAGACGACGGCGGTGGCGGCGGAGACAAGCCCGACAAGCCCAAGCCGGACAAGCCCACCACACCGCCCAAGCCGCGCTGACCGCAGGCGCGACGGCGGCCGTTGTCAGCCGAGCTGGCGCCGGACCTCCGAGGCGACGGCGCCACCGTCGGCCCGGCCCTTGACCTGCGGCTGGACGACGCCCATCACCTTGCCCATCGCCCGCATCCCTTCACCGGCCGCACCGGTCTGGGCGATGGCGGAGGTGACCAGGTCGGCGATCTCCTCGGCGCCGAGCTGCTCGGGGAGGTAGTCGGCGATCACCTCGGCCTCCGCGCGTTCCTTGGCTGCCATCTCGGTGCGGCCCGCGTCACCGAAAGCCGCGGCCGCCTCCCGGCGCTTCTTGGCCTCGCTGCTCAGCACGCCGACCACGTCCTCGTCGGTGAGCTCACGAGACTGCTTGCCGGCGACCTCCGCGTTCGTGATCGCGGTCAGCACCATCCGCAGCGTCGAGGAACGCAGCTCGTCCCGGCTCTTGATGGCGGCGGTCAGATCGGTGCGCAGACGGTCCTTGAGGTCACTCATGGAAGCCATTGTGGCAGCCTTGTCGGATGCGACCGCGACAGAGCATCTTGACCAGCGCGCCGGCGCGCACCGTGGGCACCGCGGTGGCGTTCGGCGCGCTTGCCGGCGCGGCGGGGCTGGCCTACGCCGCCGGGGTCGAGGTGCGCTCCTACGTGCTCCGCCGGGTCGAGCTGCCGGTGCTTCCTGTGGGCGCGCGGCCGCTGCGCGTGCTGCACGTCAGTGATCTGCACATGACGCCGGGGCAGGCCAAGAAGCAGGCGTGGGTGCGCGGTCTCGCCGACCTGGAGCCGGACCTGGTCGTCAACACCGGCGACAATCTCGCCCACCTGGAGTCCGTGCCGGTGGTCCTCGACGCGCTCGACGGTCTCCTCGACGTGCCCGGCGTCTTCGTGCTCGGCTCCAACGACTACTTCGCGCCGTCGTCGCGCAACCCCGTCCGCTACCTGCTGCCCGACACCGGCCAGCGCAACACCCACACGCCGAAGCTGCCCTGGCGCGACCTGCGAGCCGGGTTCGAGGGACGCGGCTGGGTCGACCTCAGCAACCGCACGGACACGCTCTCGGTGGGCGGGACCAGCTTCGCCTTCGCCGGGGTGGACGACCCGCACCTGGGGTACGACGACCTCGCTTCCGTCGCGGGACGGGCGGACCCGGATGTCGACGTACGCATCGGAGTGACCCACGCGCCGTACCTGCGAGTGCTCGACGCCTTCGCCACCGACGGCTACGACGCGGTGCTGGCAGGCCACACCCACGGGGGACAGCTGTGCCTGCCGGGGAAGGGCGCCATCGTCACCAACTGCGACCTGGAGCCGGCCCGGGCCAAGGGCCTGCACCGGCATCCGGCTGGGTCGCGGCCGGGGGATCCACACTCCTCGTGGCTGCACGTGTCCGCCGGGCTGGGCACCTCGCCTTATGCCCCGGTGCGGTTCTGCTGCCGACCCGAAGCGACGCTGCTCACGCTCGTCTCCCGGTGACCGGTCCCGGTTTCGTGGCACCCTCGTCGCTCAGGTAGACTCCCCACGCTGTTCGAAGGCCTCGGGCTGTGGCGCAGTTTGGTAGCGCGCGTCGTTCGGGACGACGAGGCCGCAGGTTCAAATCCTGTCAGCCCGACGCGAGTGTGGCCCGGTTCCGTTGCGGACCGGGCCACACCTGTCACCGAGGATGTCCGCGTGGGAGACCTTCTGGCACACTTCGGCGCATGGGCCACAAGCCGACCGACGACCCGAACAGCCCGCCGTCCCTCGAGCTCCCCTCGCTGAGGCTTCCCGGCCGCGGGCGCAACAAGAAGCCCCAGCCGGAGGCCGAGCCGGCGGCAGCTCCCGAACGTGAGCTGGGAGCGCCCACGCCCCCACCTGCGCGCGACCGCTTCGCCCTTCCCGTGATCCCGGGCCCGCTGGCGGCGATCCTCACCGGCCTGGTGGTCGGCGCGTTCGGGGCTGTGCTCACCTACCTCGGCATGGCGGGGTGCGAGGCGGTGAAGGGGACGAGCACCTGCGGGGATCCCGGGTTCTTCCTGCTGGTCGCGATCCTCGTGCTGATGGTCCTGCTCGGCCTCCTGCTGCTGAAGGCGTGGCAGGTCGGCGACCCGGGCAGCACGAGCTTCCTGGCCGTCGGCCTGGTCGCCGTGATCGTCCTGCTCACCCTGGTCGACGTGATCTTCTCGGCGTGGATGTTCCTCGTCGTGCCGTTGGTGGGCGCCGCGGCGTACGCCCTGGCGCACTGGGTGACGACCCGGTTCGTGGAGCAGGTCGAGGAGGGACCGCCCCCGCACGACGTCCGTTAGCGGAAGCGGCGTGCGGCCACGAGCTCCGCGATCTGCACCGTGTTGAGCGCGGCGCCCTTGCGGAGGTTGTCGTTGCTGAGGAACAGCGCGAGACCACGCTCGTCGTCGACGCCGGAGTCCTGCCGGATCCGGCCGACGTAGCTGGGGTCCTGACCGGCCGCATGCAACGGCGTGGGGATCTCGGTCAACGCCACCCCCGGCGCGTCGGCGAGCAGCTCGGCGGCGCGCTTGGCCGGCAGCGGGCGCTCGAACTCGGCGTTGATCGCGAGCGAGTGGCCGGTGAAGACCGGGACCCGCACACAGATGCCGGAGACCCGCAGGTCGGGAAGTCCGAGGATCTTGCGGCTCTCGTTGCGCAGCTTCTGCTCCTCGTCGGTCTCCCCGGTCCCGTCGTCGACCAGGGAGCCGGCCAGCGGCAGCACGTTGAACGCGATCGTGCGGGCGTACTGCTTCGGCGGGGGAAAATCCACGGCGGCGCCGTCCCGGGCCAGTGCGCGGCCGTGGTCGCCCACCGCGCGGACCTGGCTGTCCAGCTCCTCCACGCCGGCCACGCCACTGCCGGAGACCGCCTGGTAGGTGCTGGCGACGAGGCGGACCAGCCCGGCCTCGTCGTGCAGCGGCTTGAGCACCGGCATCGCGGCCATCGTGGTGCAGTTCGGGTTCGCGATGATGCCCTTGCGTGCGTCGCCGACGGCATCCGGGTTCACCTCGCTGACCACCAGCGGAACATCGGGGTCCATCCGCCACGCCGAGGAGTTGTCGACGACGACCGCTCCGGCCGCCGCGAACTTCGGGGCCAGGGCACGCGAGGTGGCCCCGCCGGCGGAGAACAGTGCGATGTCGAGCCCGGTGGGGTCGGCGGTGGCGGCGTCCTCGACGACGACCTCCCGCTCATCCCAGGCCAGTCTGGTCCCCGCCGAACGGGCGGACGCGAAGAACCGGATCTCCGAGACCGGGAAGCCACGCTCGAGCAGCACCTGCCGCATCACCGCGCCGACCTGGCCGGTGGCACCGACGATGCCGATCCGCACGCCCGGCTTGTCGCTCATCGCCCGGTCCCTCCGTAGACGACGGCCTCCACCTCGTCGGAGTCGAGGTCGAACGCGCTGTGCGCCGCGCTGACCGCGTCGTCGACCTGCGCCTCGTCCACGATCACGGAGATCCGGATCTCGGAGGTGGAGATCATCTCGATGTTGACGCCCGCGGATGCCAGCGAAGCGAAGAACTTCGCGGTCACCCCGGGGTGCGAGCGCATTCCGGCTCCGATCAGCGACACCTTGCCGATCTGGTCGTCGTAGAGCAGCGAGTCGTAGCCGACCTCGTTCTGGATCCGGGCCAGCGCGGTCATCGCGCTCTGCCCGTCCTCACGCGGCAACGTGAACGAGATGTCGGTGAGGTTGGTAGAAGCGGCCGACACGTTCTGCACGATCATGTCGAGGTTGACCGCCGCCTCGGAGAGCGCCTCGAAGATCCGGGCAGCCTCGCCGACCTTGTCCGGCACGCCCACCACGGTGATCTTGGCTTCGCTGCGGTCGTGTGCGACGCCGGCGATGATGGCCTGTTCCATGTGGTCTTCCTCTGAGTCGTGGTGGTCGATCCAGGTCCCGGTCTTCTGGCTGAACGAGGAGCGCACGTGGATCGGCATCTGGTAGCGGCGGGCGTACTCCACGCACCGCAGGTGCAGGATCTTCGCGCCGCACGCGGCCATCTCCAGCATCTCCTCGTAGGAGATCCGGTCACGTTTGCGGGCCGACGGCACGATCCGCGGGTCCGCGGTGAAGACCCCGTCGACGTCGCTGTAGATCTCGCACACGTCGGCGTTCAGCGCGGCCGCCAACGCGACGGCCGTCGTGTCGGAACCACCCCGGCCGAGGGTGGTGATGTCCTTGGAGGCCTGGCTGACGCCCTGGAAGCCCGCGACGATCGCCACCGCCCCGAGCTCGAGCGCCTTCTCGAGCCGGCCCGGCGTGACCTCGATGATCTTCGCCTTGCCGTGCGAGCTGTCGGTGATCACCCCGGCCTGGCTGCCGGTGTAGGAGCGCGCCTCCTGCCCGAGGTTGCCGATCGCCATCGCGAGCAGCGCCATCGAGATCCGCTCCCCGGCGGTCAGCAGCATGTCCAGCTCACGGCCCGGTGGGAGTGGCGAGACCTGGTGGGCGAGGTCCATCAGCTCGTCCGTCGTGTCGCCCATCGCCGAGACGACGACCACCACGTCGTTGCCGGCGCGTTTGGCGTTGACGATCCGCTGGGCCACACGCTTGATGCCCTCGGCGTCCGCCACGGAGGAGCCGCCGTACTTCTGCACGACAATGCCCACGGTTCTCCTCGAGACTGGTTCGGTTCTCCGACCGCTCGATTCTAGCGGCGGGAGCGTGGGTCGCCGAGCGGCCGACGCATCACAAGACGCCGGCCGGGTTCGCGGACTCGAGCAGCGCGTCCGCGGCGGCGACCTGGTCCTGCTCGCTCTCGAACTCGGCGTCGAGGCGGTCGTGCGCGACGACGGACTGCAGGGCACGCAGTACGCCGGACGCCTCGTTGCCCCAGGTGGAGACGTAGGAGAACTGCCACCACCACAGCGCCTCGTCGACCCGGCCGGCCCGGAAGTGACGCAGGCCGTGGGCCAGGGCTGTGGCGATGCTGGTCAGGTCGTCGGAGAGCAGCGAGGAGACCATCTCGGGCGGGTCGACGTACGGGTCGAAGACCTCGCTGTAGGCGTCCACCCCTTCGAGCAGCACCGCGAGCCGGAGCCGCATCGTGTCGAGGTCCGGATCCGGGCCCGCGTCCGGCTCGTACTTCTCGACCGGCTCGAAGTCGGTGTGCACGCCGAGACGCCCCCCGGCCAGCAGCACCTGGCTGACCTCGAGCAGCAGCAGCGACACCGCGCGACCCCCGGTCGCCTCACCGCGCGCGATCGCCTGCAGCGCGAGCAGGAAGCTCTCCACCTGGTCGGCGATCTGCTGCGCGAAGTCCTCGAAGTCGCTGTCCACGACGTTCTGCCCAGGCGCGGCTGGCACCGGCGTCTCCTCACTCATCGACTGCTCGTCTCCCTTCGAACGCCCGTCCCAGGGTGACCTCGTCGGCGTACTCGAGGTCACCGCCTACAGGCAGTCCACTCGCAAGTCGCGTCACGCGCAACCCCATCGGCTTGAGCAGCCGCGTGAGATACGTCGCCGTGGCCTCGCCCTCGAGGTTCGGGTCGGTGGCCAGGATGACCTCGGTGACTGCCCCGTCCGCCAGCCGGGTCATCAGCTCACGGATCCGCAGCTCGTCGGGACCGATCCCCTCGATCGGGGAGATCGCGCCGCCGAGGACGTGGTAGCGGCCCCGGAACTCGCGGGTGCGCTCGATGGCAACGACGTCCTTGGACTCCTCGACGACGCAGATGACGGACCGGTCACGACGCGGGTCCCGGCAGATCCGGCAGGTCTCCTCCTCCGCGACGTTTCCGCAGACCGCGCAGAACTTCACCCGCTCCTTGACCTCGATCAGCACCTCCGCCAGCCGGCGTACGTCGACGGGGTCGGTCTGGAGCAGGTGGAACGCGATGCGCTGGGCACTCTTCGGACCGACGCCCGGCAGCCGCCCCAGCTCGTCGATCAGGTCTTGGACGACGCCTTCGTACAACGGTGTTCTCGATTTCTACTCAACGATCGCTACTGGGCCCCGCGCGGTCTCAGAAACCGAGCTGGCCGCCGGCGGGACCCGGCTCGTCGCCGAGGCCACCGGCAAGCGGTCCGAGCTTCTCCGAGGCGAGCCCGTCGGCCCGGACCTTGGCGTCGCGGTACGCGGCGACGATCAGGTCCTCGAGGTCCTCAGTGTCCTCCGGGTCGAACGAGCCCTTCTTGATCGACACGCCGACCAGGTCGCCGGTGCCGGTGACCGTGACGGTGACCAGCCCGTCACCCACGGTGCCGTCGACATGGGTCTCCGCGAGCTCCTGCTGCGCGCTCATCATCTGTTCCTGCATCTGCTGCGCCTGCTGCAGAAGGGCGTTCATGTCGAAGCCGCCCTCACCGCCGAACGGGTTGGACTCAGTCATGTTCCCTGGCTCTCTCTCGATGTGGGTCGGGTTCAGTCATGCTTGATCTCTTCGATGACGCGCGCCCCGAGCTCCCGCTCGAGCAGCTGCGCACCGGCCAGGTCGTGGTCGTCGGCGTCCGGGTCGTCGCGGTGCGCGTCCGCGTCGGACACCGAGGGCTCACGTGGGCCGGCCGCACCGGCCGCCCGGGTCGGCTGGATGGCCCCGCGGGCACTGGCGATGGCGGTCGGGTCCACCGGGGCCCGGGCCGACGACTGCTCCGGTCCGGCTGCCTCGGGCCCGGCCGTCGCCCAGTCCGGGGGTGCGCCGGTGTCGGGCTGGACCGGTGCGGACGGGGCCTGCGGCTGCTCCGCTGTGGAGGCGGCGTCGGTGGACGCGGAGACCGCTGGCTTGGTGACCCGCGGCTCCGTATCGGGCGCGGCACCGGGCTGCACCGACGGGTCGACGATGGTGTCGATCCGCCAGTCCTGTCCGATCACGTCGATCGCCGCCTGGCGCAGGATCTCGTCGCTGCCGCTGCGCAGGAACGAGTCGCGCGCTCCGGCGTTCAGGAGGGCGATGGTGAGCGTCTTGTCGTCGACCGCGGCGACCTGGGCGTTCTGGCTGAGCATGATCCAGGTGAAGCGGCGCTTCAGCTTCACCGAGTCGAGCAGGTCGGGCCACAGCCGGCGTACCTCCACCAGCGAGAGCCCCTCCGCCGGGCGCGGCTCCGGACCGGGCTGCGCGTCTCCGGGCTCGGCGGCCGGCGTGGCGGGCTCCTGGGGGACGTGTGCCGCCGCCGGAGCGGTCGCGGCCGGTGCAGGCGTCGCGGGTGCGGGCTGGGCCTCCGGCGCGGCGGGCCGGCCGACGTGCTGACCGGTCGACGGTGCGCCGCCCTCGATCGCGACCCGCTTCTCGATCCGGTCCAGCCGGGCCATCACCCCGTCGGTGGAGTCGTCGGCGCCGGGCAGCAGCACCCGGGCGCAGATCAGCTCGAGCAGCAACCGGGGCGCGGTCGCCCCGCGCATCTCGGTGAGCCCGGCGGCGACCAGGTCGGCGGCGCGGCTCAGGTCCGCGCGGCCGAACCTCGCGGACTGGGCGACCAGCCGTTCGCCCTGGTCCTCGGGCACGTCGATCAGCCCGCTTGCCGGTGCGTCGGGGACCGCCGAGATGATCACCAGGTCGCGCAGCCGCCGCAACAGGTCCTCGGTGAAGCGGCGCGGGTCCTGGCCGGTCTCGATGACCTTGTCGACGACCCCGAAGACCGTGCTTCCGTCCTGCGCGGCGAAGGCGTCGATCACCTCGTCGAGGAGGGTGTCCGGGGTGAAGCCGAGCAGCCCGGTGGCGAGCTGGTGGGTGACGCCGTCGTCCCCGGCGCCGCCGATCAGCTGGTCCAGCACCGACAGCGTGTCGCGGGCGGAGCCGCCGCCGGCCCGGACCACGAGCGGCAACGCGGCCGGCTCGATCCGCACGCCTTCCTTCTCGCACAGCTCCGCGAGGTAGGCCGACAGCGTGCGCGGCGGGATCAGCCGGAACGGGTAGTGGTGGGTCCGGGACCGGATGGTGCCGATCACCTTCTCCGGCTCGGTGGTCGCGAAGATGAACTTCAGGTGCGGCGGCGGCTCCTCGACGAGCTTGAGCAGCGCGTTGAAGCCCTGCGGGGAGACCATGTGCGCCTCGTCGATGATGTAGACCTTGTAGCGGCTGCTCACCGGCGCGAAGAACGCCCGCTCGCGCAGGTCCCGGGCGTCGTCCACACCGCCGTGGCTGGCCGCGTCGATCTCGATCACGTCGATCGAGCCGGGGCCGCCACGGGCCAGGTCCTGGCAGGACCGGCACTCACCGCACGGGTCGGCGGTGGGGCCCTGCTCGCAGTTCAGTGCCCGCGCGAGGATTCGGGCGCTCGTCGTCTTGCCGCAGCCGCGGGGGCCGGAGAACAGGTAGGCGTGGTGCACCCGGTTGTTCGCGAGCGCGGCGCGCAGCGGTGCCGTCACGTGTTCCTGGCCGATGACCTCGGTGAACGTCTCGGGCCGGTAGCGGCGGTAGAGGGCGAGGGGTGCTTCCACGACTTGAACCCTAACTACCCATCCCGACACTCGGTAGCGATGGGCGTGATCAGGAGACAAAAGGCCCCCCGCGCACCCGAAAGAGCTCGCTGACCCTTGCTGCCTTCCGGCCCTGGGGGAGTTGGGCGAGGTATCGCCGCACGGGGGGTTGCGGATCAGTGTAGGACAGCGGGCCGCCCGCTCCCAAAGCCGGGAGTACGGCGGACAGGGTGACCGTGCTCACCCGTGCCGGCCACCGGATTTCATCAACCCGACACCGGACCGGTAATCTCTCCGGCGGAGGATTCGCCTAGTGGCCTATGGCGCTCGCTTGGAAAGCGGGTTGGGTTAATAGCCCTCAGGGGTTCGAATCCCCTATCCTCCGCCACGCTCACCGCGGAGATGCCCGATCGGTCCAGCACGGACCGGTCGGGCGCTCGCCACTACTCCTTGACCAGCTCCGCCTGGATCTGCTCGAGCGAACGCCCCTTGGTCTCCGGGATCCGCATCGAGAAGAAGATGATCGACACGACGGCCAGGGCGGCGTACAGGAAGAAGACGCCCTGCCGGGTGATCGCACCGCTGAGGGTGAGGAAGGTCTGCGCCACCAGGAAGTTGGCGCCCCAGTTGCCGATCGTGCAGACCGCCATCGCCGGACTGCGCACCCCGACCGGGAAGATCTCGGAGATCATCAGCCAGAACACCGGACCGAGCCCGATCGCGAAGGCGGCGATGAACAGCACCAGCCCTGCCAGCGCGATCCAGCCGTACTGGTCCTGCAGGGTGCTGCTGGTGAAGTAGCAGCCGAGTACGACGAGCGCCGCCAGCAGCCCGGCGGTGCCGGTGAGCAGGAGCTTGCGGCGGCCGACCCGGTCGAGCAGCAGCACCGCGATGATCGTGAACACCAGGTTGGTGACGCCGACGATGATCGTGGCCGCCAACGCGGCGCTGTTGCCCATCCCGGTGTCGGAGAGAATCGTGGGCGCGTAGTAGATGACCGTGTTGACGCCGACGAACTGCTGCGCGATCGCCAGCGCCAGGCCGACGACGATCATGGGGCGTAGCCTCGGCGCGAGCAGGTCCCTGACCCGCGCACCGCGCTCCTTCTCGTTCGCCTCCTCGATGGCCTTCAGCTCCGCGTCGACGTCGGCCTCCTCGTCTCCTTCGCGCAGCCGCTCCAGCACCTGACGGGCCTTGTCCTTCTGCCCGTTCAGCATCAGCCAGCGGGGAGTCCGTGGCACGGTGAGCATGCCGACCGCGAGCACGGCGCCGGGGATCGCGGCCACGCCTAGCATCCAGCGCCACTGCTCGGTGAAGTCCTTGAACGCGAAGTTCACGATGTAGGCGAGCAGGATCCCGGAGACGATCGCGAGCTGGTTGAACGACACCAGTCCGCCGCGCACCTTGGGCGGTGACACCTCGGAGATGTAGAGCGGCGCCACGAACGACGCGGTGCCCACGGAGATCCCGAGCAGGAACCGGAACCCGATCAACATGCCCACGTTGACCGAGAAGGCGCAGCCGAGGGCGCCGATCACGTAGATGATCCCGGAGAGGACCTTGGTCCACTTCCGACTGATCCTGTCGGCGAGGTAGCCGGAGATCAGCGCGCCGAGCATCGCGCCGAGCAGAAGGACGGCGACGATCGCCTGCTGCTCGAACGTCCCCGCGTGCAGGTCCTCCTTGATGTAGAGCAGCGCGCCGGAGATCACTCCGGTGTCGTAGCCGAACAGCAGTCCGCCGATCGCGGCGATGACACAGATCCGGATCAGCAGCCCGTTGCCGGAGTCCCTGATCTCCTTCACGAAACCACTCACGTCTACCTCCGCCCATCGCGCGATGATTGGCAACAGCAAGCGGTTCAGGGGGTACCCATCACCCCGAACCGGTATGCGTCACATCGCGAACCCGGGGTTGAGGGGTGGCTTCCCGGCACCAGGTGCCTGGAGACCACCCGTTAACGGTCGCCGGTAGGTTGGCGCGGTGAGGAAACCCGGAACCGGCTGCGTGCTCGCGGCGATCGCCCTGTCCGTCGTACCCCTGGCCGGCTGTGCCGCGGCCACGGACAAGCTGTCGTCGGCCGACGCATGCGCCGATCTTGTCGGCCTGTCGCTGAGCGAGCTGCGCGACGTGCAGGAGCAGGCCGACGATCCGCAGAGCCTCGCGGCCGGTCTGCGCGACGCCGCGCAGGAGTTCGAGGACAAGGCCGCCGACGTGGACGATGCGGACGTGCGGAAGGCGGCCGCGAAGTACGCCTCGAAGATGAAGCGGCTGGCCGAGGCGGCCGAGAGCGGTCAGGCGCCGGACGTCAACGAGGTCGTCGAGGCCAACCAGGACCTGGCAGAAGCCTGCGGCTGATGGCACGTGCCGAGCCTGACCAGTCCATGCCCGGCGGACTGCTCGGCGTGCTGTTGGTGATCCGTTTCGTCGCCGAGCTGGGTCTGCTCGCCGGGTTCGTCTGGATCGGCTTCCGGGTCGACGGTCCGATCGCCCTGTCCGTCGTACTCGCCGTGCTGCTGCCGGTCCTCGCGGCGGTGGCATGGGGACTGTGGGTGGCTCCGAAGTCGCAGCGCCGGCTGGTCGACCCGTCCCGGTTCGCGGTGGAGGTCACCCTGTTCGGGGCCGCGCTGATCGGGTTGCTGCAGGTGGGGCCAGCGCCGCAGGCCGGGGGGTACGGCGTGGCCCTGTGGCTCGCGTGGCTGGGCAGCGCGTTCGCCGGCCGCAAGAGGTACTGACCCGCTCCGACCTCAGCGCCGGCGGCCGGTGCCGAAGATCCCGCGGACGATCTCGCGGGTCGCGGTCCGCAGCAGATCCTTGGCCATCGAGGACTTCATGATGTCGCTGACCACACTGCCCTGCTCCTGCTGCCTGGGTCGTTTCGGGTAGGCGACCTTGGCCTCGGGCTGCTTCTGTCCCGCCGCGGTCTCGGCCTCGGCCGCAGCCGCTCCGGCCTCGAGCTTGGCCGCGAGCTTCTCGCGCGCGGACTCCCGGTCGATGGCCTCGGAGTACTTGCCGAACAGAGGCGACGCCTTCACCGTGAACTCCATCGCGGCCGGGTCGGCGGTGCCCATCAGGGACTCGGGCGCGCGGAGCCTCGTCCACGCCACCGGGCTCGGCGCGCCGCGCTCGTTCATCACCGTCACCACGGCCTCGCCGATGCCGAGCGACGTGATCACCTGGCCCAGGTCGTCGTACGCCGAGGTCGGGTACGTGTTCACGGTCGCCTTCAACGCCTTGGCGTCGTTGGGCGTGTGCGCCCGGAGCTGGTGCTGCACCCGTGAGCCGAGCTGGCCGAGGACGTCGTCGGGTACGTCGGTGGGCGACTGGGTCACGAAGAAGACGCCCACGCCCTTCGAGCGGATCAGCCGGACCGTCTGCGCGATGGACTCCAGGAACGCCTTGGACGCGTCCTTGAACAGCAGATGTGCCTCGTCGAAGAAGAACACCAGCTTGGGCTTGTCGATGTCGCCGACCTCGGGCAGGTCGTTGAACAGGTCCGCGAGCAGCCACATCAGGAAGGTGGAGAAGACCGCCGGCCGGCTCTGCAGCCTCGGCAGCTCGACGAGGGAGATGAGTCCCTTCCCGTCGTCCGTCGTACGCAGGAAGTCGGCGGTGTCGGTCTCGGGTTCCCCGAAGAACGAGTCGGCGCCCTGGTCGGAGAACGCGATCAGCTCGCGCAGGATCACCCCTGCGGTCGCGGTGGACAGCCCACCGAGGTTCTTCAGGTCGGCCTTGCCCTCGGCCGAGATGAGGAACTGGACGACGGCGCGCAGGTCCGCGAGGTCGAGCAGCGGCAGCCCGGCCTGGTCGGCGTAGTGGAAGACCAGTCCGAGCGAGGACTCCTGGGTGTCGTTCAGGCCGAGCACCTTCGAGAGCAAGGTCGGCCCGAACGAGGTCATGGTCGCGCGCAACGGGATCCCGGTGCCTTCGCCGCCGATCGCGAAGAACTCGACCGGGAATCCGGTGGCCCGCCAGTCCTGGCCGACGGACGTCGCCCGTTCGGTGATCTTCGGGTCGTCCTCCCCAGGCACCGACAGGCCGCAGAGGTCACCCTTGATGTCGGCGGCGAACACCGGGACTCCGGCGGTCGACAGCTGTTCGGCGAGCACCTGCAACGTCTTGGTCTTGCCGGTTCCGGTCGCGCCGGCGACCAGCCCGTGCCGGTTGAGCATCGCGAGCGGAATCCGGATCCGGACGTCGGTCAGCTCGGTGGCACCGAGCATCAGCCCGCCGAGCTCGAGGGCCGCCCCTTCGAACTGGTAGCCGGGTTGCACGGCGGCCACGATCGGGTCGGACGACTTCGGGGGCTGCTCAACCTGCTCCGTCATAGCGGCAGCGTAGCCAGCGACGGCGGGGCCCGCACCGGGTCACCTATGCTTGCGAACCGTGATCTTCAAACGCGTCGGGGACGGCCGCCCCTACCCCGACCACGGACTCACGTCTCGTGAGTGGGCCGCGCTGCCACCACGACAGGTCCGCCTGACCGACCTGGTCACCACCAAGGACACGCTGCAGCTGGCGGCGCTGCTGGACGAGGACTCCACGTTCTTCGGAGATCTTTTCGCGCACGTCGTGGAGTGGCGTGGCGAGCTGTACCTCGAGGACGGGCTGCACCGGGCACTGCGCGCCGCGCTGCAGCAGCGCCTGGTGCTGCACGCGCGCGTGCACGTGGCGAGGGGCTGACCCGCATGGGGCGACGGGAGATCACCACCGCGATCACCATGCTGGTCCTGTGCGGCGTGCTGGTGGCCGGCGCGGTGATCGGCTGGAAGTCGTTGTCCGCGGACCTTCCCGGAGACGAGGCCGCCACGGAGGAACCCAGCCCTTCCTGCACCACGGAGAAGGTCGACGCCGGCCAGCGGATCCGCTCCAGCCAGGTGCAGGTCAGCGTCTACAACGGCGGGACCCGCTCCGGGCTCGCCAACGGCACCCTGTCCGCGCTGACCAAGCGCGGTTTCAAGCCCGGGAGCGTGGGAAACGCGCCCGCCGGCACGGACGTGAAGCGGGTCGAGGTCTGGTCGACCGAAGAGAACGACGCCGCGGCCCAGCTGGTCGCGCTGCAGTTCGGCAAGTCGGTGGAGGTGACGTTCTCCGACGTCAATCTGGGCCCGGGCGTCGACGTGCTGGTCGGCAACAAGTTCCGGGGGCTGGCCAAGGCCAAGCGGTCGCTCAAGGTGAAGACCCCGGAGCACGTCTGTGCGGGCACCGAGAGCAGCGCACCCGATACCAACGCTGCCGGCTAGGCGCTTCCCGGCCGCGTCGGGCCCTCCCGGCCCAGCCACTGGGCGAGCCGGCCGGACCGTGACACCGCCCGAAGCCGGTCCTCGGTCTCCTCCCGAAGCTTGCGCGGAGTCACGACGAGCAGGTCGTCACCCTGCCTGAGCACCGTACGGCCGTCGGGCACCATCGGCTGCCCGTCGCGTACGACGAGGGAGACGGAGGCACCCACCGGGAGCCGGAGCTCACCCACGGCGACCCCGTGCATCCGCGAACGGGCGGTGATGTTGACCTGCAACAGGTCGGCGGCGATCCGCTCGAGCGGAGCCGCCTCCACCTCGAGACCGCGCGGTTCGCCGGTCTGGATGACGTGCAGCTTGCGCGCCACCCACGGCAGCGTCGGACCGGTCACGAGGGTGTAGATCACCACCATCACGAACACGATGTCGAACAGCTCGGTGGCGCCTTCGACACCGTGCGCCAACGGGATCGTGGTCAGCACGATCGGCACCGCACCCCGCAGTCCGGCCCAGGAGATGAACACCTGCTCGCGCCACGACATTCGTTGCGCGAACGAGCAGGCCAGGACGGACAGTGGCCGGGCCACGAACGTCAGGAAGAGGCCGGCCAGAGCCGCGATCACGCAGTGCTCGAACGAGATCCGGCCCGGGGAGGCGAGCAGTCCGAGCATCACGAACAGGCCGATCTGGGCGAGCCAGGCGACGCCCTCGGAGAAGGACCGGGTGGCCGCCCGGTGCGGCAGCTCCGAGTTGCCGAGCACCAGCGCTGCGATGTAGACGGCCGCGAAGCCCGAGGCGTGCAGCGCGGCCGAGCCGGCGTAGGCGAGGACGGTCAGAGCGAGCACCGCGATCGGGTAGAGACCGGACGAGGGCAACGCCAACCGCCGCATCATCCACGCCCCCGCGACGCCGACGACCAGGCCGCCGAGAACACCGACCGCCAGCTCGTAGGTGACGATCGCGGCGAACCCGAGGATGCCGTTCTCGAGCGCCGCGTTGGTGCTCACCAGGGTCACCAGCACGACCGTGGGCGCGTCGTTCAGGCCGGACTCCGCCTCCAGGACACCGGTCAGCCGACGGGGCAGCGGCACCCGACGCAGCACCGAGAACACGGCGGCGGCATCGGTCGGCGAGGTCACCGCACCCAGCAGGATCGCGAGCCGCCAGTCCAGTCCGAACACGTAGTGCCCGGCCAGCGCGACCACGGTCACGCTGACGCCCACCCCGACGGTGGCGAGCGCGACCCCCAACCGCATCGCAGGTCTGATCTCGGGCCACTGCGTGGTGAGCCCGCCTTCGGCCAGGATCAGGACGAGCGCGGCGAAGCCGAGCGCGTGCGCGACGTTGGCGTCCTCGAAGTTGATCCCGAAGCCCTGCTCGCCCAGCAGCACACCCATCAGCAGGTAGACCAGAAGGCTGGGCAGCCCGACACCCACCGAGAGCCGTACGGCGAGGATGGCGGCGAGCATGACGACGGCGCCGATCAGCAGCACGGAGTCCATCTGATGGGCGTCGAAGCTCAAGGTCACCTCAGACGTCGATGAGCAGTCGGCTCATCTTATCGGCCGACGTTCACCATGCCGGGAGTCGCGGGCGCACCCGGGTACGCCGGACAGCGGTCGGTCGCAGGCAGACCCCGACCGAGCGACTCGCAGTCCGCGGTGCCTCAGTGGGTGGCGGTCAGCTCGCAGAGCTCATGCCACTGCACCTCGTCGACTCCGACCGGCGTGTCCGCGGCCAGCCAATCCCGGGTCCTCGTGATGGTGCGCTCAAGGAGCTCGACGAGCACGGTGTCCGGATCCGCGATGGAGGCGTGTGCGATCCCGGCCACCGCGGCATGCACGATGGTGGGCGCGCTGCGCCGCTGGAAGTTGCGGCCGCTTCCCCATCCCATGTGGCAGAACCGGCGCGCCCAGTCCCATGCGTGCGGAACCTCGGCAAGTGCCTCGCGACTGGCCGGATCGAGGTGGTCGAGTGGGCGTCCCTCGAGCTCGTTCAGAACGCGTTCACAGCGGAGGACACCGACGGCCGCGACACCCTGACGCTCGGCCGAGGCCACCGGAAGCGCGGTCCGTGCCGCCTCACGGGCGATCCAGGCGTCCAACCGCGGGTCGTCGCCGGTCAGGCCGATCACGTCCGGGATCATGGGTGCGATCCGCTCTCGGCCGTAGTCGTCGACGTGGTCGTTGATCTCGCGGGCGAGCCGCGCGAGCACCGGATGCGTGCAGTCCGGATGGTCCGACCAGCGCTCCCCGGCCAGGTAGCTGGCCAGCTCCATGAAACACGCACCCTTGCGCGGGGAGCGATGCTTCCCGCGGGAGAGCACGGGCATCACGTCGGGTGTGCGGCTAAGGCTCATGTCGATCAGCTCCACAGAGGCTCGTCATCCCAGTCTGCCCCTCCGATTCTCAATCGACAACACCCGTCTCCGCCCGGCTTCCTCGATCTCGGCGCGAAAGAAGAACGGGCCGAACCCACCACTATCAGGTTCGGCCGTCCGGGATGCCCTGAGGCATCACACCCACCCATTCCCCATGGCTCCTGACTCGCGGGCGGATCTGTCATTGCCATCCATGTGGACGGCAATGACGGCTCGAGCCCGGTTTCGCGCGTCGTTCCCGTCCACATGGACGGGAACAGCACGGGTCGACCAACGTGACTACTGCACGGCGCTGATGTGGGACCGGCTCCGGACCCGGATCGGCACCGCGACGTTCAACCGGCTGGTGAAGGCGTGGCTCGCAGACACCATGACACCAACCAGTCCAGGGCGACTCTGGAACGGTTCTTCGAGCGCCGCACCGGCCAGGAGCTCAGCGGCTTCTTCCGCAAGTGGCTGACCGCCAGGCGCTCCCCAGCTCGGTCGCCGCCTGGAACAGATGGTCAGGCTGGCGCGAAGACGTTCAGGCCGAGGGATCGCGCCGAGTCACCCATCCGCGAGTCATAGGTGACGACGCGGTCGACACCGATCCGGATGGCAGCGGCCAGGTGCAGCGCGTCCAGCGAGCGGAGATGCGCCCCGGGAAGCACCCCTGCCTCCCGGAACAGTGAAGACGGGACCTCATACAGCCCGATACCTTCGAGGAACTCCGAGACAATCCGTTGCGTGAGGGCTTCTTCACGCTGCGCCGCACGCCGCATCTCGGTTTCCAAGAGCCAGCAGCCAACGAGGTCCGGCTGCTCACGGTCGATCACCTGGGCCAGTGCGTCCGACTCGGGTTCCTCCACCACCAACTTCAATGCGGCGGACGTGTCCAGGTACCAGAGACTCAACGATCGCCTCGCAGGTCGTCCAACACTTCGCCGGTCGGCGTGCTGGTGCGAACACGGGGTTGGGCGGCGTACGTCGGCCGATTCG